>JAABVD010000036.1 GCA_014529615.1 Opitutia bacterium | reverse complement strand
TCTCGGGCAGGGGGTAGAGAATGCGTTGGGGCACGGCCACAAACTCGGCGAATGCGCCATGGCGTCGGTAATCCCCGCATGATACTCCCAAAACCATCCGGTTATCGCATAGGTTGACGTCTCCTCGCCTGCAGTGCCAACATTCACCACAATATACGGTGGAATCGAAGGTCACCCGATCCCCCTGGCCCCAGTGCGACGGATCGACACCGTCTCCCACCGCCACGATCGTGCCCGCCGCTTCGTGTCCCATGACGATGGGAGGTATCCGCCTTCCGCTGGACCCATCCATTCCGTGTACGTCGCTCCCACAAATCCCACAAGCCGCCACACCAACCAGCACTTCATCAGATTCAATCTCGGGGACGGGGATTTCCTTGAATTCAAATCTCCCGTATTCCACCAATTCGAGCGCTTTCATCAGTTCGATGTTTTTGAAAGGATTGGGATTTACAGTGATTGGTTTTTGGAAGTCAAGGCGCCAGGTAACACCTCGTGTCTTGGCTCTTGACGGAATCCTCGCCATACTTCCCTTTCATGGCAAGGCCTCTGAAGAATTGAATTTGCCGGAGGCCGTCACCACGTGGTCAACCGCGGAAACTGTCGGCGCATGATTGGACCGCCCGGCGGAAGTTTAAATTAGAGAAGGGCATGGACCCCGTGGTATAATGGCTTTTAATCCTCGCCATGCCCATAGATACCTTTCGCCTGAAAAATTATTCAATCCTTTTGGGGTTGGCGGGATCAGCTATCGGCTACTACGTCCTATTCTCCCTATCCGGATCCCATGCAATTGCCGGCATGGCTGCCACGGCGGTTCTGATGGGCCTATGGTGGATTACCCAGGCCCTGCCCCTGGCGTCCACCTCCTTGATGCCGGTCATTTGCTACCCCCTCTTCGGCATCCGCACCACGGCCGAAACGGCTCAGAGCTACATGAATCCCATGATCATGTTGTTTATCGGCGGATTCCTGATTGCGGTTGCCATGCAAAGGTGGAACCTGCACAAACGCATTGCCCTGCACATTATTTCCTGGCTGGGCAGCAGGCCTCAAGGCTTGGTGCTGGGGTTCATGTTGGCCTCGGCTTTTCTGTCCATGTGGATTTCCAATACAGCCACTGCCATGATGATGGTCTCCATAGGATTGGCCGTTATCAGCCAAATCGATGAGACAATCCGGGGTAAAGGAAGGAACGCCCTGGTGCTGGCCCTGATGCTGTCTATCGCCTACGGCTGTTCATCCGGTGGGGTTGCAACCCTTGTCGGCACACCTACCAATCTGGTTTTCATCTCATTGCAAAAGGAACTCTTTCCCGACATGCAGGAAATTACCTTCGGGAGCTGGATTCTATTGGGACTTCCCCTCACTCTCGGCCTGATTCTCCTCATTTGGACCGTGCTGACGCAGGTCTACTTGAGGAGAATTCGCAGGGTAAAACTGGACCCGGACTACTTTAAGGAAAAAGTAATGGAACTCCCGCCCATGAGCCCGGCAGAGAAACGTATCGCTTCCATCTTCCTGGTGACCTGCCTGCTTTGGATTTTTCGTAAGACACTCGTAATCGGTTCATTCTCCCTACCCGGATGGTCGACTTTCTGGGAACCCCTGGGACGCCTGGACGATGGCGTGGTGGCCGTATTCATGGCCACCCTTCTCTTTGTCATTCCAGCCAAACAAGGATCAAAACGCTTACTGGAAGGGAAAGCCTTTTTTAAAATCCCCTGGAACATACTCCTCCTCATCTCCGGCGGATTCGCCTTGGCCGGAGGCTTTATCGCCAGCGGCCTTTCCGAATTCTTGGCCGGAAGTATTACCGGCTTGGCCGGATTTCCCCCTTTCCTGATGATCCTGGCCATATGCCTGGGAATATCCTTTTTGACCGAATTGACCAGTAATGTTGCCACCGTTTCCATGTTTCTGCCCATACTTGCAGCTCTGGCCCCCAGCCTGGGAATTCATCCCTACACCGTTATGATCCCCGCCACTATCGCTGCCTCCATGGCCTTCATGATGCCGGTGGCCACCCCTCCCAATGCCATCGTTTTCTCCAGCGGAAAAGTCACCGTGCCGCAAATGGCCAAATTTGGTTTCTGGTTAAATCTGCTGACGGGACTATGGGTGGTAACGATCTGTCAACTGGTCCTCCCGCTCATCCTGCCGGAAGCGGGCTGAACGACATCCATTTTTTTACTCCCCGCCATCCTCTTCCCCATTAACCCGCATGTCTCACAAAAAGATTTGTGAGACATGCGGGTTAAGGCCGGAATTCCCAATAGTGATGTCCCCGGGAAGCGCGGAGAACAGGACTCTCGGACTTGCGCCAAGCGCGCTTTTCATTGCGACATTCGGTTTGGAACCTATTAGTTTCCTTTGCTCATCGAATTAACCGGAAAAATAAACAACCGGACCGGTCAGGACATGCTTGACCGGTGTCGATTCACTTATAGGATCGCCCGAGCTTTCTATGCCCTCCCATCCTATTTCCATACCCGATTCACGTTTTCCACAAACGATGCGTCTGGACATATGGTGGAAGACCCCGCTACTGGTGTTCCTGGGGTTGTCAACCTTCCTCATCTACTCGACCTGGGCCGCGTTTCAGGGGGCTCATTACACCTTTGGGCCGTATCTTTCCCCCTTTTACTCTCCTGAACTTTTCGGCGCAACGAAGCATGCCTGGTTTGGTCTCCGGCCCGGTTTCTGGCCGGATTGGCTTCCCTACTCCCCGGCGCTTCTGATTCTCTGGGCCCCCGCCAGCTTCCGTCTGACCGGTTATTATTATGGGGGGGCCTACTACAAGGCATTCTGGGCCGATCCTCCATCCTGCGCCGTAAGCGAGCCGCGCAAGAAGTACCGAGGGGAAAACTCCTTTCCGCTTATCCTGCAAAACATCCACCGTTACACGCTCTACCTGGCCCTGGCATTCATGGTCTTTCTCAGTTGGGACGCCATAAGGGGGTACTATTTCGATGGAGGGTTAGGCATTGGCGTGGGGTCGCTCGTGTTGACCGTCAACGTCATCCTGTTGGGCGGCTATACCCTGGGGTGTCATTCCCTGCGCCACCTGGTCGGAGGCGGGTTGAATCGCTTTTCCCAATCACCATCGCGGCAATGCGCCTGGAAAGGCGTAACCTGTCTCAATAAAAAACACCAGATGTGGGCCTGGATGAGCCTCTTCTGGGTCGGATTTACCGATCTTTACGTCCGCCTTTGTTCAATGGGCGTCTGGACTGATTTTCGCATTCTTTAGGCAAGCATGGAGGCACACGAAATATTCGAGCACGACGTGCTCATCATCGGCGCCGGAGGTGCCGGCCTTCGCGCCGCCATCGAGGCTTCCTCCACCGGACTGAAGGTCGGCCTGGTCTGCAAATCGATGCTGGGGAAAGCCCACACTGTCATGGCGGAAGGGGGGATCGCCGCGGCCTTGGCCAATGTGGATGAGCGGGACAACTGGAAGGTGCACTTTTCCGACACCATGCGGGGCGGTCATTACATCAACAATTGGCGTATGGCCCAAATACACGCCAAGGAAGCCCCGGACCGGGTTCGTGAACTGGAGGCCTGGGGCGCGGTTTTCGACCGGACCAAGGATGGACGTATTCTGCAACGCAATTTTGGTGGCCACAAATACCCCCGTCTGGCCCACGTGGGCGACCGCACGGGGCTGGAAATGATTCGCACCCTGCAGGACCATGGTATTCACCAGGGGATTGATGTGCACATGGAAGTAACCGTCGTGCACCTGCTCAAGGATGGAGACCGGATCAGCGGAGCGGTGGCATACGACCGCGAACGGGGACGATTTCGCGTATTTCACGCCAAAGCCGTCGTCCTCGCAACCGGAGGCATCGGGCGGGCTTTCCGGATCACGAGCAACAGTTGGGAATACACCGGGGACGGCCACGCACTGGCCTACAACGCCGGGGCCGACCTGATCGATATGGAATTTATCCAGTTTCACCCCACCGGAATGATCTGGCCTCCCAGTGTGCGGGGAATTCTCGTGACCGAAGGAGTTCGCGGCGAGGGCGGTATCCTGCTCAACAATAAGGGTGAGCGCTTCCTCTTCGGCAATATCCCGGACAATTACAAGGCGCAAACCGCGGCTGATGCGGAGGAAGGCTGGCGCTACGTCCTGGGTGACAAGGATGCCCATCGACCTCCCGAACTGTTGACCCGCGATCACGTCGCCCGCTGCATTGTCCAGGAGATCAAGGAAGGCCGCGGCAGTCCCCATGGCGGCGTCTTTTTGGATATAGCCTGGATCAAGGAGAAGCTCGGCAACGCGGAGGAACACATCAAGAGGAAGCTGCCCAGCATGTACCACCAATTCAAACAATTGGCCGGTTTGGATATCACCAGGGAACCGATGGAAGTCGGCCCTACCACCCACTACGTCATGGGCGGGGTGTTGGTCGAAGCGGACACCCAGATGTCCACCGTGCCCGGATTATTTGCCTGCGGGGAATGCGGAGCGGGAATCAACGGAGCCAATCGGCTGGGAGGAAATTCGCTTTCCGATCTGTTGGTGTTGGGGCAGCGGGCCGGCCAATATGCCGCCAAGTTCGCCAAGGATAAGGGAGATACCCGGGTGGATGAAGAGGAAATCGATGCGGCCAAACGCGAAGCTTTGGCGCCCTTCGATCGCCCGGTCCCGGACGCCGGCAATGCTTACCAAATTCAATACGAACTCCAGGACGCCATGCAGGACCTCGTTGGCATCGTGCGCAACGGGGAAGAGATGGAACGGGCGCTGGTGAAAATTGGAGAGTTGAAGGAAAAGGCCCAAAAGGTCGGAGCGGTCGGAAACCGCGAGTACAATCCGGGTTGGCACACAGTGCTCGACTTGGGAAACCTCCTCACCGTTTCGGAAGCAGTGGCGCGCTCGGCCTTGGAACGAAAGGAGAGCCGGGGGGCGCAATTCCGGGTGGATTACCCGGAGAAGAGCGAAGAATGGGGGAAATACAACGTTACCGTTCGCCGAGGTCCGGACGGATCCATGCAAATCAACCGGATCCCCATCCTCGAAATGCCGGCGGAGTTGCGGGAAATCATAACTCAAATGGGCTGAGGATTGCGGATCATGGCGAAAACGAAATTCAAAATCTGGCGGGGAAACGAAAAGGGTGGCGAGTTGGAGGAGTACTCCACCGAAACCAGCGAAGGCATGGTGGTACTCGACGCGGTACACCAGATTCAGGCCGAAAGCGCCAACGATCTGGCCTGCCGTTGGAACTGCAAAGCGGGCAAGTGCGGCTCCTGTTCGGCTGAGGTCAATGGCATGCCCAAACTCATGTGCATGACCAGGCTGGACGAACTGCCCCTCGAAGAGGGCGTGACCATTGAGCCCATAAAGACATTTCCCATTATCAAGGACCTGGTCACGGACATTTCCTGGAACTACCGGGCCAAGCAGAAGATAAAACCGTTCAAACCGCGCCCGCCCGACAACGAGGACGGATCCTGGACTTTCTATCAGGAGGACATCGACCGGGTACAGGAATTTCGCAAATGCATTGAGTGCTTCCTTTGTCAGAACGTCTGTCACGTTCTGCGCGAACACCATTTGGAGGACGAATTTATCGGCCCGAGCGCGCTCGTCTACACGGCGGCTCTGGAAATGCACCCCCTCGATACGGAAGACCGGCTGGAAGATCTGAAAAATGCCAATGGCATCGGTTATTGCAATATCACCAAGTGCTGCACCCAGGTCTGTCCCGAACATATCACCATCACGGACAATGCGATCATTCCCCTGAAAGAACGCGTGGTGGACCGGTATTACGATCCCGTTGCCCGGATCTGGAGCAAGCTGACCCGCCGCTCCTAGCCCGCTTTTCTCCTAAGTTTGTGAGACATGTGGGTTAGGTAACCACAGAGGACACCGAGAGCACAGAGGGAGAGAGAGGAATGTGGGAAATTTCGAAGCAATCGCGGCGTAAAGCCGCTCCTACAGCAAATAACCACAACTCTTCAACCATTTTTTCGATCAAGATCATGATCACGATCAAGATCAAGATTGAGAGCCTCAGTACCCATTCCATCATTCCACTACTCCATCATTCCATCACTCCCAATTCGCCTCTCTGTGCCCGATTACGAATTCCTAATTCGCGCGCCCCGGCGCGCATTCCCCTTCTCCCCCCTTCAAACCAAAGGAAACAGAGCCGAGGCTATCACCGTGAAAATCAATCCGGCCACGGCCATGATGGTCGCCATGCAGGAGAAATTCAGAAGGGTTTCCCCTTCGGTCATCCCACTCATTTTGCTGATAATCCAGAATCCGCTGTCGTTCATCCAGGGAAAGGGCTTGGAACCAAAACCGATGACCATGGCCAGGTAAAGGGGATGAAATCCCAAGGCCTCAGGAGTCGCCATGGGGGCCAGAATTCCCACCGAGGTTATCATGGCCACCGTGGCCGATCCCTGCACCGTCCGAATCAGGGAGGTGAGAAGAAAGGCCATGGGCAAAAACCCGATGGCTACCGAATCCGAGATTCCCGCCACCTTGGGACCGATGCCCGATTGTTGAAGCATTCCTCCAAATGCGCCGCCGGCACAGGTAATGAGCAGAATAATGCCTCCACTGGCCAGAGCCGATTGCATGGCATTCTTTAAAACGTCCCTTCCACCCTCTCGCTTCCTGAATAGCGTGTAGAGACCCACCGAGGCAGCCAGCGTCAAAGCCACATTCTTGTCTCCAAGCAGTTGTATGGCGTGGCCCAGCCAATTGGGCGAGGTGATGCCCATGGCATCCGTGGCCACGGTGAATACGGTCTTTCCGGACAAGAGGATGAGGGGAAGTACTATCGGGGTAAGGGACAGCCATAAACCCGGCAGTTGGTCGTCTTCGATGGAATCCCATTCGGGCAGGGCCTTCTCCGATGGATCGCCGGAAGGGCGCAAGGGAATGGGCTTTTTGCGGTTTATGGCGTAGGCATAAACCATTCCCACAGAAGCGGCCAAACCCCCGATTATGATGCCCCCCAACATCATGGCCCCGATATCGATGTTCAACTGCTCGGCCACAAAGAGGGGTCCCGGGGTCGGAGGAACCTGCGAGTGGGCAATGGTTCCCCCGGCAATTATGGCCAATACATAAAGGCCGTAGTTTTTTTGGGTGGAAGCCCCCAGAGCTTTGGCCAATGGAATGAGCAGGTAAAAAACCGTATCGAAAAACACGGGAATTCCCAGGACAAACCCACTCGCCCCCATGGCGGCAGGAGCGCGCTTTTCTCCCGCCGTCTTCAGGAAGGACCGGACAATTCTAAGGGCAGCGCCACTGTCCAGCAAACACTAGCCGATTATCGAAGCCATGCAAATGACGATGCCGATTTTGCCGCAAGTCTCCCCCAAGGCCAGCGCCACGCGCAGCCCGAAGGGTTGGGAGGCTTTTTCTCGGGCTGCTTCCTCAGACAAGCCCTGGCCCATCCAATGCTCCACCAGCAGGTCTCCCGAGGTAAAGGCGGCTACGAACATCGCCGCCAAAACAAGGGTAAAAAATGGGTGCAGCTTCAGGAAGAGGATGCCGACAAAGACGATTGCCACACCCGACAATAAAAGGAGAAGGGGATCCATATAGGGAAAAATAGGAGAATTAGGAATTTTGTGTTTATTGTGCTTTTTATCCTCCGTGTTCTCAGTGGTTCATCACCTTCCCAATTCGTGATCTTTGCGTCCTTCGCGTGCATTGCGAGATTCAATTCCTCATCCGTGCTCATCTTGTGCCTTCTGTGGCCAATTTCCCTCATCCGTCTCATCCGTGGTCAATTTCTCCCAATTCCCCATTCCATCACTCCATCACTCAACCACTCCATCTCTCCGCCTTTCCCCATTCCTAATTCCTAATTCGCGCCCTTGGGCGCTTCCCCTCTCCCCCACTTTGTGCCTCTGTGCCTTTGCCCCTTTCCCCCTCTTGTCATGCCCAAACCGGTCAACTTTTCCTCAGGTAAACATAGTAGGCGCCCCAGGTTTCTCCCATTTCCGTCTCCAGCCAGGATTGAATTTTCTGTTCTCCCTGTTCCAGGTAGACGTTGAACGTGATATGGGTTTGGCGGGGGTCGATGCCCAGGGTCTGGTCGTAATCTCCAACCTTGAGGCGGGCCTTGACAAAACGAAGAGGCATGGTTTCCACGGTTAACATATTTCTGTCGACGTCGTGTTTGTCCGGACTGTAGGGCCCCAGTTCAACCGCGGCATTCATGGGCGCGTTCACTTCAATGGGCCAACGCCTCAGCTCAATTTCGTAACTCCCCGGACGAACCACGTCCACCACCCAATAGCCGTTTGCTTTCATCCCGGCGCGCACGTGATGCTGATTATAGGGAATGTAATCACCGTGCCAGTTCTGAGCGCTCAAGGTGTATTCCTCTTGCTTGGAGGTATCGACCACAAACGGCGCATAGGCCTCCCATCCCTTTGAAACGTCATCCCACCAGACCTCATAGCGCCGGGCCAGTCTTTCCACGACATTGGGATTCTCCGAGGCAACGTCGATGCGCTGGCCGGGATCTTTCCTCATGTCATAGAGCTCCTTTCCCACCAAACGCCAATCCTGCGTCATGACGGCGTAATCCTTTCCCTTGATCAAAGGACCGTCATCGACACGTTCACCGAACCGGCCTTGATGATGCACCAAAAGCGTTCTTTCATCCCATTGCGATTCAGTGCCCTTCAACAATGCGTACAAACTCTTCCCGTCGAAAGCGACCTTTCCGGGCAACTTCAGGTTACACACCTCCACCAAGGTCGGAAACAGGTCGAAATGTGCCGTGAGAGTATCGACATCCCTGCCATGGGCCAGATTTCCCCCCGGCCAGGAAAGGAAACCGGCCGCTCGGTGGCCCCCTTCGTAGACGGTTCCCTTTCTCCCGCGCATGCCCGCATTGTACCCATTGGCCGTAAATCCGTTCCTGTTCCCCTGACCGTCCAACTCGAGACCCGCCCCACCGGTGGTCCCATTGTCGGTCATGAAGATCACCAGGGTGTCTTCCGCCAAATCCAGCTCTTCGAGTTTAGCCCGCAACCGGCCCATTCCCCGGTCGATCCTCGCGATCATGCCATAATACAGGGCCCGCGCCCGGGGAATACCCGCCTCAAGATAGGGCCGGGCATCCTCAATGGGAGTGTTTAGCGGGCCGTGGGGAGTGTTGGTCGCCAAATAGACGAAAAAAGGATTTTTTCGTTTCCTTTCGATAAATTTGGCCGCCTCCTCGAACCACACGTCCGTGCAGTAACCCTCGACCTTTTCCAACTCCCCATTCCTCAAATAGGTATCATCGTAGTAGTCGTTACCCCAGAAATCGGGGGTTTCACCCACTACCCCGCCCCCGTGAATGAGAGACTCCTCGAAACCGCGGTCCTGCGGACGAAATGGATAGTTGTCCCCCAAGTGCCACTTTCCAAACATCCCCGTATCATAGCCGTTGTGCCGGAAAGCATCGGCCAAGGTCACCTCATCCTTGCGAAGGTGATGGCGCCCGGCGTAGGTCAGCCAGACCCCCACCCTGGTGGAATAGCGCCCCGTCATCAGAGCCGCCCGCGTCGGGGAACAAGTGGGATCGACGTGAAAATTGGTCAGCCGCACGCTTTCCCCGTGCAGCGCATCCAGATGCGGAGTCCGGATAAAGGGATTCCCGTGGCAGGACAGGTCCCCATACCCCTGGTCATCGGTTATGACGACAATTACGTTGGGACGTTGTTGAGTGTGGGCCGGACAACCGCTCAGCAGCACCCCGAACAAAGCGGTCAGGATCCCTGTCAGCAGGGTTATGCAGCGGGGAGTCGGGATGTCGTCTTTCACCGTAATGGGGATGGTTCAGGGGAGAAGGAAGGGGTCAAGCCGGAATGGCGCCTGGTTAAGCGGGGTTAATCATGATCATGATCGTGATCTCTCCCCTCCAATCCTAATTCTTCCTCCCCTCTCCCCTCAGCATCTCGGTAACTTAGAATCTCAGAAACTCTCTCCCCATTCCTAATTAACCCTTCCCCTCTGCCCCTTTTGTGGTTTTTGTGGTTAATCCCTCCTAATGCATACTTCCGACGATCCAGACTATGGAGACCTGAGTTGTTACCACATTTTTTCATGTTAACCACCAACGGTTGAACCCTTTCTCAACCTCTTTATTTTCCTGATTTATCCATGAAACTGGCCTCAATTTTACCCCTGGCCGCTTTGTTGACCTTGGCTGTTTCGGCCTACAGCCAGCCAAAACACGCGGAATTTAAAGTAACCCACGGGCCCATATTGGGCAGGCCGGGCCCAACCACCATGAGCATCTGGGTGAGGACCAGCATACCGGGACCTGTTTCCGTACGCTATGGAACCAACCGCCACGTTCTCGATCGGGAATCCGAATTGGCCCTGACCGAATTGGATCAGGACAATACCGCGGTCATAACCTTGACCGGTTTGGAACCCGACACCGAATACTTCTATCGAGCGGGAAACGGCCGCGGAGGCTCCTTCCGCACTTGGCCCGATCCGGACCATTACCGCCACCCCGAACACAATCCGGAGGGTCTCTTCAACTTTCAGTTCCAGTACGCCTCCTGCAACAACCAAAACGCCCTGCACGGAACGGGACCCGACCTGCCCACTTACGATATCCTAAACCAAACCTGGAAAGACCAGGTCCTGTTTGCCATTATGAACGGGGACTGGCTCTACGAGGAAGACCGCGACTTTTCCGTGGAAGCCTGGCGCGGGCAAGTTCGCCTGGGAGAAGAAGATACCCCCGAAGTATTGAAAATCGCGCCAAGCGTCGCCGGTGTTTGGGAGAACTACAAAACCTACCTGCGGCGGGGTATCAACCTGTCCAAATGGCATCAGGAGGTCCCCAGTTATTACACCTTCGACGATCATGAACTTCTCAACGATATCTACGGCCCCGGTGAAATCGGCTACGTAAACCGCCGGGCCGTATTTCGCGATCAGGGGGTGCGGGCATGGATGGATTACCTGGGTTGGGCGAATCCCATGCAACACCACTCCCCCACCCATTTCGGCCGGGCCCAATTCCAGGAAGGCAGCGATATCCTCTACGACCCGGAAGCCGATTTTACCCAATTGAACAGGGAGGACTATGGCACCTTGCACGTTCATTGGGTGAAGGAAAACGATGGAATCGTCGACATGGCGCTGGACCTCCTGCCCGGCGATCCCAACTCCGGCGTATACGGCATCGTCGAAGTGATCGACCGACACCGCTTGCGTATGGAACCGGCCGCTCGCGCCACCAATCGGGCTTCCTACTCCATCGGCCGCCGCAGCTACGGCTCTTTCCGGATCGCCAATTGCCAGATCATTCTCCTGCAAACCCGTTCACACCGCACCCTGCACGACGTCAACCAACCCGATAAGCCGGACGCATCCATCCTGGGCAAGCAGCAGTTCAACTGGCTCAAGAATACCATAGCAAATTCCGATGCCGACTTCATATTCCTGGTTTCATCGGTCGATTTCATGATTCCCCATGTGGGGAGCGGGGGAGGACCGGATAAAAACGTTGAACCCAAGGACGACGCCTGGACCGTGTTCCTGCGGGAGAGGGAGGAACTCATCGATTTTTGCGATGAGCGTTCCCACCAGCAGTTTTTCGTCCTCACCGGAGACCTGCACAACAGCTTTGCCATTAAAATAACCGACAACGTTTGGGAGTTTGCCTCAGGACCGGCCAACTCGGTCAACCACCTGCCGGAAAGCGACGAAGGAAACCGCCCGGCCAACGGAACGTTCAAATACGGCCCGCGGGAATGCCAGATTCGTTGGTCCACCTATGTCATGAGCGACATCCCCCGAATCGAGCGGATGTACCCCACCTTCTGCGTGGTCCAGGTCAATAATGTGTTCAACAACCCCCTTCAAAGAGGGGGCGAGCGATGGATCGCCTACCCCCACCCACAGGTCATTTTCAAATACTACGACGGATTCACCGGCGCCTTCCTATACGGCGAGAGCATCGTGGCAGGAATGAACAATTAAGGTTTCAATTCATGTCAGAAAAAAAAATCCGACCCGCTCCCACAACCATATGGGGAATCCTCCGCGAACTGGGTCCGGGGTTGATCGTGGCGGGTTCCATTGTCGGATCGGGAGAGTTGATCGCCACCACCGCCACCGGCGCTGAGGCCGGCTTCTGGTTGATGTGGATCATTATCATCGGCTGTGTCATCAAAGTTTTTGTTCAGGTCGAAATCGGACGATACGTCATACTTACCGGACGCACCGCATTGGGTGGCATTTCGGGTTTGCCGGGCCCGAAAATTGCCGGGACGCACTTTATCATTTGGTTCTGGCTCCTCATGATCATAGCCAGCACCGGCCAGATGGGTGGAATTGTCGGAGGTGTCGGTCAGGCCCTCAGCATTGCCGCGCCCCTTACGGAAGAGGGAGCGGCTTTCAACAAGGCGGCCGAGGAACAGGTGCTGGCCAAACTGGCCCATTCCCTCGAGGAAGCGGACCCGGCCTCTGCCGGCCCCATCGCGGAAGCGTTGCCGGACTCCGGGCCGGATGTTTTCATATGGGCCCTGGCGGTATCGATTTTCACCGCCGTGGTCTTGTTTTTGGGGCGCTACGGCGCTATTCAAACAGTGGTTACCGGCCTGGTAGGAGCCTTTACCCTGATCACCCTGATCAACCTGGTCCTCCTGCAAATGAATCCCGAGTGGGCCCTGGGCTGGGCCGATATCAAACAAGGGCTTTCCTTTAAACTTCCACCCCCTGCTGAAGGTATCAACCCCGTAACCACGGCCCTGGCTACCTTCGGCATTATCGGGGTGGGAGCGGGAGAATTGATCTATTATCCGTATTGGTGCCTGGAGAAAGGCTACGCCGCTTTTATCGGCCCGCGGCGGGATTCAGAAGAATGGGTTCTGCGGGCTAAAGGTTGGCTGCGCGTTCTGAAATGGGACGCCTGGTGTTCCATGGTGGTCTATACCTTCTCCACCATCATCTTTTATATTCTGGGCGCCACCATACTGCATCGCGCCAACCTGCATCCGCAGGGCATGGAGATCATCCGAACCTTGGCCGCCATGTACGAACCGGTCTTTGGCCAATGGGCCGTCGGTCTGTTTCTGGTCGGCTCGGTGCTCGTCCTTTACTCCACCTTCTTCGTGGCCAACGCCAGCAAGGGCCGCGTTTTTGCCGACGCCATGATCGTTTTCGGTTGGCGCAAATCCAACCCGAAAACCAATCTGTTGTGGGTCAAATGGCTCTGCTTTGCCTTCCCCTTGATCGGTTTGTTCTTCTTTATGCTCTACCCGAAACCCAAGGAACTGGTCCTACTGTCCGGCGCCATTCAATCCTTCATGCTGCCCATGCTCGGGTTTGCCGCGATCTATTTTCGCTATAAATACGCCCAATCCACCCTGCCTCCATCCCGCCTTTGGGACGCCTTCCTTTGGCTCTCCGCTCTGGGCCTTTTGATTGCGGGGGCATGGCTGGCCTGGTCCATTCTTGCCCCGCTGGCCAGCTGAATTTGTTCCAATCCATCACTCCGCCACTCCACCTCTCCCTAATTCGCGCCCATCTGTGCTCATCCGTGAAATCCGTGGTCAATTTCTCTCCCCTCCCTTTTTGAGTCTGTTGTGCTTTTTGCGGTTAATCCCTTCCTCTCTCCCTTCCCATTCCTCAATCGTGATCTTGATCGTGATCCTGATCTCTCCCCTCCCCTCCCCATTCCTAATTCCTAATTCCTCATTGGCGCGACTTGGCGCGCATTCCCCTCTCCCTCTCTCCAGCCGAAGAAGGAAGGCCGGTTTCGCTGTGATCCAGAGGCACCTTTACGCCTCGGTCCAAAGCAACCGTCACGAAGCAATCGCGGCATAAAGCCGCTCCTACAGCTTATAACCACAACTCTTCAACCATTTTTTCGATCAAGATCATGATCTCTCTCCTTTTCCCTCATCCGTTCCCATCCATGAAATCCGTGGTTAAAAAACCCTTCTGGATTAGCTCTCGAAAAGATCACCAAGTTCGTTAAGATTTTGTGTGCCTTTGTGCCTTTGTGCCTTTGTGCCTTTGTGCCTTTGTGCCTTTGTGCCTTTG
>JAABVD010000330.1 GCA_014529615.1 Opitutia bacterium | reverse complement strand
TCTCCCCCATTCCATCACTCCATCACTCCATCATTCCCCTCCCTGCTTTGGTTTTCCAAAAAAATGAGAGGGGGCCCTTCCTCCACCATTTGGAGGAATTTATCCTCATGGTTTTCCATCATGCCCACGGGTGAATAGGCCGCGCCCAGGACGATATCCTTATCCCCGTCCCCATCGAGATCTCCCGAATCGATGGTCAACCATCTTCCCGAGTAGGTGGCCGGGTGGGTTTTGGGCAGAAAAACGAGCGGACCCGTCTGCTCCAGAAAAACGAAATTTTCCGGCTTGTCGGGATTAAAATCCGGGTGAAAAGCAATGGCGGCGATATCCAGATCACCGTCGAGATCGAAATCCTCCAATTCGGCTCCGTAAACCCCATACATCGGATAAAAATAGGTTTCGACGAATTGGAGGTCACCCCGGTTGAGATATATCCTAATTCCCTGGTCGCGCTTCAAGGTATTGTAGGGATCCGAGTCGCCATTGTCGCCATTGAGGGTGATCAAATCCATTTTATCATCCCCATTGAAGTCGCCTAAAACCAACCCGGTGTAGCCAAAGGAGGGATGCCCCTCTATAACGATGTGTCGGGTAAAGGAACCATCACCCTGGTTGAGAAATATGCTCACGTTTTCCCGGGCCGCGCTCATGAGCGCTACGATATCCTGAAATCCATCCCCATTAAAATCGTGAGTTTCACTTTTAACGATGCCCGGTTCGGCGCTCAGAATGCGCGGCTCGGGCAGAAAGTTGCCCGTTTTTTCCTCCCGTTCGTAAACCGACAGGTTCCCGGTGTAATCGCCAAAATTGCTCACCAACAGCTCCTCTTGTCCGTCCCTGTCGAGGTCGGCCAATTTGAAATGGGCCGGTCTATGGAGACCGTCCAAGAGAATTTTCAAGTCGATGTAGACCGCCCCCAGGAGCCGGGCAATATGCAGTTCCCCAAATGATTGGCCGATTTCGGAAGCAAACAAATCGCCGATATTCAACAGATAGAGTTCGTTATCCCTGGCCAAGGCCTGGACCAGGAATACCCCTGGAGCGGGATGTCTGTCATGAAAATCCAAATCGCGGTCCAAAACGGTGAGCCTTTCCTCCCCGCTGTCGTGAACCAGGAGAAAACCGTTTTTTTCATCGATGTGAACCAGAGAGGTGATGGCCGCTTCGGACCGGTACTGCGCCTTCCTCACCCTGAACAAGTCCGAATCCTCAACCGGGTCGGGTTTCGGTTCTTGAGGTATGGGGTCGAACGGGGCATTGGAAATATAATACTCCCTCAAACTGCGCCACTGGTCCTCGGTAAGCAGGGGCTGTTCCGGCATCAAATTGGCCGCCCTGACAAATTCCTCCCGCGCCGTGATGACGTCCATGGTCCTTTCCGTGCTGCCGTCCAGATAACGGTAATCCACTACTCCGAGGAAAAAGCCCATGTAGGTGAGCAAGAACTCCCAGCTTTTTTTGGGCAGTAAATCGGGTTCGGTAAATCGATGACACGAGGCGCAATGTTGCATAGCCAGTTGTCGACCCTCAGACAAGGCGGGTTCCGCATCTTGACCGAAACAACCCGTTGCCAACCCCGAACAGAGGAAAGGCAACATACCAACACATTTTATCAGGTGTGGGTATCTCATCAGATTCGGCAAGTTGTATGCTTCTGAGCCCTACGGTTTAATTTCAGGTTATGGGTTCCGGCCCTGGATGGTACCAGGAAAAGGAAGGGTTTATGATTAAAAAGTTATGCCCCACAGAATCAGCAGGTCACGCCGAAAGGAAGATCGCCTTGTAAGATTGTTGAGCCACAAAATTCTGGATCCAGTATCCAGGATCCTGGTTTCTGGTTCGTGACTTTAATAGCTCCCATCCTCCGCAGCGTGCATCTCCTCAACACTCCATCACTCCATCATTCCCTTACTCCCTTCTCTCCCCTTTCCCCAATTCCTAATTCCTAATTCCTAATTCTTAATTGGCGGCAACGGCGCCTCTCCCATCCGCCTCGGCCCGCTTCTCCCCCAACACTCCAACACTCCACCACTCCATCTCCCCCCGCGCCCCAGCGCGCTAAGGCAGTGCCTTGGCAACAAGGAACTGAACCGCCTCAGGCAGCCATCCGCTGTCCCAGCGATGAGAACGGTGGGGCTCGTAAAGGTAACGATGCGGTATATTGAGATCGACCATGAGCCGATGAATCTCCGCACCCCCGGGTCCCCTCGAATGCCCGGCCCTGTTAAAGTAAAACAGACGGGGTTTATCCCCCAAAAGCCTCCCCCGAATTCGAATCAGATTGGATAGGCGATACTTCTCAAAATTTTCCAAGCTGCCGAAATCGCGTTCGATGGCCAAATCGCGGTCCCAATCCTCAAAAGGTCCCGTGTCGACCCGAATGCCGATGTCCCAACCAACCGCTTTGTCGAATAGATGCGGATGACGCAAGAGCAGCGACAGGGCTCCCCAACCAGACTTGCTGAAACCGATCAAAAGACGGCCTTCAAGATCGGGTATTACCGGATAATGGCTCTCTACGAAGGGGATGACCGTTTTGAGCATATGGCTCTCGTCCTGCTTGTCGGGATTCAGAT
>JAABVD010000329.1 GCA_014529615.1 Opitutia bacterium | reverse complement strand
GTTGCCTTGAATGGCCAGGAGGATGCGTTTACCGAGGGAGAAAAACTGTTTGCCCTGAAGGTCAAGCCTCTGCTCGAACAGAAGTGCTTTTCCTGTCATAATAACGAAGACCTGAAAGGAGATCTCGTTCTGACCAGTCTTGAGGACATGCTGTTGGGCGGGGAATCCTCCGATGAAGTTCTGGTGCCGGGCGATGCGGCGGGCAGTTTGATCTACATCGCAACTACCTGGACGGATGAGGACTACGAAATGCCGCCCAAGGAGGCGGATCGCCTGACCGAGGAGCAAACCTGGTTGATCCGCGACTGGATCAATGCGGGAGCGCCTTGGGTTTCGGATGAGGACATCGAGGTCATGGAGGAGCGCTATGCCGAAGGGGTGGTGGTTCAAACCAGTGGGGGACTGGATGACGATTGGACTTATCGCCGGTATGAAGAAGAAGATCTGTGGGCCTACCAACCGGTGGTGGATCCCGCTGTTCCAGCCGAGTCCGGGAAAGCGCATCCGGTCGACGCCTTTATCAACCGAAAGCTTTACCACATCGGGCTCGAGCCGGCCCGATTGGCGGACCGCAGGACCTTGATCCGCCGCGCCACCTTTGATTTGATTGGTTTACCGCCGACGCCGCAAGAGGTAGAGGCCTTTGTGGAGGATCGCGGTTCCGATGACCGGGCCTTCAAAAAAGTGGTGGATCGTTTGTTGGATGATCCGCGTTACGGGGAGCAGTGGGGCAGGCATTGGCTCGACGTGGTCCGTTACGCCGACTCCGCCGGGTTCTCCAATGACTATGAGCGGCCCAGCGCCTGGCGCTACCGGGACTATGTGATTCGCTCCTTCAACCAGGATAAACCGTTCGACCAATTCATTGTGGAGCAGGTGGCCGGGGATGAATGGGACCCCGAAAATCCTGAAGCCCTGCTGGCCACGGGATTTTTACGCATGGGTCCCTGGGAGCACACCGGCATGTCGGTGGCGCGGATTACACGCCAACAGTATCTCGACGATGTGACCGACAGTGTGGGTCAGGTATTTTTGTCGCATCCCCTGCAATGCGCCCGGTGTCACGACCACAAATTCGACCCCATTCCGACTCGGGACTATTATCGCATCCAGGCCGTTTTCGCCTCTAGACACTTTGCCGACCGCGAGGTTCCTTTTCAGGATTATGAAAACCTGGTTGGCCTGGGGGAGAAGGCCGTCATGGAAAAGCGGTTGCACTATTTCAAGGAAATGGGGGATCGGCTCAATATGAAGTCGACTGAGGCATTAAAGGCTTGGTGCCTGGAGAACGGCTACGCGTTTGGAAGTCGTAAGGAATTGTTGGAACGGGGCGTGCCGGATGACGAACTGCCTCGCAACATCGGCCTGACTCTCGAAGAAATCGGGATCAGAAAAGTGGGCACCAAGAATGTGAATCGAGCTGAGTTCGAAATGAAAAAATTCGACCCCTATGCCATGTCGGTTTACAGTGGACTCTCCCCCGAACAGCCCCAGAGGTCGGGCAGCATGTTGCCGATGCCGATTGATCCCAGGGCTGAAGGAGACTCAAGTAAAACGCACATCCTGACTGGGGGGGATCCATTTGGCTATGCCGAAGAGGTGACCCCCGGAGTATTGAGCGCCTTGCCCGACTCCAATGACACCCTGGAGACCAATGCATTCAACCGCATTCCGGAAACCCCGGAGGGTCGCCGACTGGCTTTCGCCAAATGGCTGGCCAGCCCGAAGAACTCGCTCGTACCCCGCTCCATGGTCAACCGCATATGGCATTACCACTTTGGTCGGGGAATCGTGGACACGCCGAATAATTTTGGCGCCATGGGAGGCAAACCGACCCATCCGGAGTTATTCGATTATCTGACCTCCCGTTTTATTGAATCGGGTTGGTCCGTCAAAGCCATGCATCGGTTGATCATGTCGTCCGAGGCCTACAGACGTTCCACGGAGTACCGCAATCGCGAGCGGTTAGGGGAAAAGGATCCGTTGGGGAAATCCTACGCCGTATTCAAGCCGAGGAGGTTGAGCGCTGAGGAGATTCGGGACAGTATGCTTTATGTTTCCGGTGAGCTTAGTGAAAGCATCGGCGGATTGCCCGCCTTGCCGGAGATC
This sequence comes from Opitutia bacterium, assembly GCA_014529615.1. Taxonomy (GTDB): domain Bacteria; phylum Verrucomicrobiota; class Verrucomicrobiia; order Opitutales; family UBA2995; genus JAABVD01. Next base: position 468 of record JAABVD010000329.1, on the reverse strand, counting down.
AATCCCGACGTTGCCACCCAGCCGCGGCAAGTCATGGGCTCATTTGCGGCTTCTTATGAACCTGCCCGGACGCCTGATGAACGCAACCGCCGTTCCGTATACGCCAAAAAAATTCGCGGTTTAAGAAATCCTTTTATGGAAGTTTTCAATCAACCGGGTCCGGATGAATCCTGCGAAGCGCGTCAGACTTCCACGGTCACTCCCCAGGTTTTCAGTCTCTTTAATGGAGAGGATCCTCTCTACCGCTCCATTGCGACCGCATTGGAGATCCGGAAAAGGAACCAAAGCCGCAGAGGGATGATTCAGGACCTTTTTCAACGGGCTTATGGACGGAAACCTGACCGCCAGGAATTGAGCCTCAGTCTGGATCACTGGAAAGAAATGGAAAGTTACCACCAAGGCCGGGAATTCCCTCCCAGAAAATTTGAACGCGAAGTGGTGCGGTCGGCGGTGGAAGAAATGAGCGGG
>JAABVD010000328.1 GCA_014529615.1 Opitutia bacterium | reverse complement strand
TCTTACCGCCCTTGGATCGTTAGGAGCAATGGGAACCATCCAACTGAGGTTTCGCAGAGCCTATGCCGCAACCCACCCATCGGCGGCAAGTCAGCGAATAACACGGTTTGAAGTGATTCCGGTGCGGGTACCCATGCACGAACGGATCCGGGAAGTCTTTGCCGAAGTATACAGAAAGCAGGGAATCGACCGCGATTACTACGACTCGACCGTGGTAAAGCTCTACAGGGATGAAGGCTTGGTGGGCTTGGCAGACGCCCTCCTCGACGTGGAGGACTCCCTGAGCAGTGTTCCTAGGGCTGAAGCCATTTGCCAGAATCTCGTGGGTCGTTCCCCATGGGAATTTTTGCTCGATGAAAGCCTGGGCGGCATCCTGATGGCAGTTTATGATTTAATCGGCCAAGCAGCCGGTCTACCGGTTTCGCGTCTCTTCGCAGCGGAGCCGAAAGAGAAGATTGCCCAGACATGGTGGTGCCAGTGTTATCCGCCCGACTTGATGGCATCGGAAGCCAAACTGGGCTATGACCGGGGCTACCGGATTCACAAGGTGAAAGCCCGCCCCTTTGAAGACCCGGTCGCCCAGGCAGAAGCGATCACTTCGGCCATCCCCTCGGACGTCCGGATTTGGGTCGACACCAACGGCACTTGGAAAACGGTGGAGTATTCCCTGGAAATGGGCCGACAACTAGCCCGTTTTCCTCAATATTTTGCCGTCGAATCCCCTTGCGAGCCTCGCAGTTCCGAACCGTTTCGTCAGTTGAAGGGACGATTTCCCTTGGATTTGGCCGAACATATTCCGACAGATCCCATGCCCTTCATCCGTGAGAAACTGGTGCAAGCCCTGGTGGTGGGAGGTCCCATTGGCAGGACACTCACCCAAAGGGCCCTCATGGCCGAGGTGACCGGAATTCCCCTATGGATTCAACATGGCATTTTTACAGGTGTGGCCCAGGTGTTCCAGGCCCATCAAGCGGCGGCTTTTCCGGGAATCGAGTATGCCGTCAGCATTACCCACGTCATCCAGGACGATTTGATGGTTGAGTCATTCAATATGAAAGATGGCCTTTATGAAGTGCCGACCAAACCGGGTCTTGGGGTCAACTTCGATGAAAATGAAGTGGACAAGTATCGGCGAGGGTAAGAGAAGCCTGTTGAAAAAATGGATGATAGTGGAAATAAGATAAATCTTCCGACGGTCTCAGAAGCGGAAAACCTTCTACGCCAATACGTTCGGGATGGTTACCAACGCCACCACGCCTCTATGGTGGCCAGGGCCATGGAGGGCTATGCAGACCACTTGGGCGAGGATACTCGCCTCTGGTGGACTACCGGGTACTTGCACGACATCGACTTTGAAAAACATCCGGATACTCACCCGGCCGATTCACTCCGCTGGTTTGCCCAGTGGGGTTATCCAAAAGACCTGATGCATGCTGTGGAAGCCCATGCCTATGGTTACAACGGATTCAGCACTCTGCCTAAAACCAAACTTGCCGGCGGCCTCCTCGCCTGCGACGAAATCTGCGGAATCTTTTATGCCTACCAGAAGATGAATCCCGTGCCTTATGGCCAAATGAAAGTGAAATCGATCCGCAAAAAAATTAAGGACAAGTCCTTCGCGGCCAAGGTCGACCGCTCGACCATCTACCTGGGTTGTGAAAACCTGGGGATTCAAATCAATGAGCACATCGCAAACCTGATCCGCTTTTTGGGGAAGCTTCCCTAGTCCTCCAAAGGCACAAAGGGCCGTTCCGTGGCCCACCGATTATAGGTATCCACGTTTCTTTTCACCGCTGCGTAAGCTCGGGGATTTACTTTGTTTCTGCCAATCTGGTATTCCATTTCCGCCGCGTAAACTTCGGGAGTTTCGGGTCCGGGATCATCCGTATGCTTCATCCAGGACTTCAAGCGCTGTCTCATTGATTTCAACACCCCTTCGAAATCGGGATGGTCGGCCAGATTAATCGTTTCGTGTGGATCCGCCTCGATATCGTAGAGTTCCTCGGCCGGCCGATGGGGCGAAAACAGCAGCTTCTCTTGCAGATCATTCAACTTTCCTTCCGCGTGCAACTCCCGCAAGCGAATCAATATGGGTTTTGAATCCTTGTAATTGGTCGGTTGAAGGTGGGGACGATCCGGGAAAAAGTTGCGGATGTATTTATACCTGTTGGTGCGAACCGCACGGGTCATGTCCACCGTCTCTCCACAGCGGTCTCTCGCCGCAAATATTGCTTCCTTGGGTTTGTAATCCTCGGCCAGAATGTCATCCCCCTGCATCCAATCGGGAACGGGAAGACCGGCCAGGGCCAGGGAGGTTGAGGCCAGGTCGATGTGTTCCACCAGATCATCGCGAACGAGCCCAGTTTCGATTCCTGGTCCACGGATTATCAAAGGCGTGCGAATTCCCTCATCGTAAACGAACTGCTTGCCTCGGGCATGGCTGATACCGTTATCCCCAAACAGAATGATGATGGTCTTTTCGAGAAGGCCTTCAGCCTCCAGTTGATGGAGGATCTCACCCACCAATTGATCCGTGTAACGGACCGTATCCAGGTACTGGGCCCAGTCGTCCAGGATGA
>JAABVD010000327.1 GCA_014529615.1 Opitutia bacterium | reverse complement strand
CGACACTGGGCTTTGGAGTGGAACTGCTTTGCAGTTCTTTGTAGTCGCGGTCCCACGAGACAGCCTCACCGCACGCAGACAGGGGAATGTCCGCCCTCCTTTCTCTCCCTCTGAACTCTGAACTCTTCTCCCCATCCGTGGTCGAATTTTTCGGAATTGCAGAAAGAATGGAAACCGGGCAAGGTGATCGACTCGGCCGATATGTCCGAGCAATGCGATTTTTTCCCCGAGATATCTCCATGGTCCGTTTTATAAGCGCCCTTCTACTGTGCGGTTGGAGCCAGGGAATCAATGCTGTTCAAGATGTACAATACGGCGAACCCTCCCCTGAGATCGTCGAGTTGGTGAGGGCGCCTTGGCTGCCCCTTACCATGGTTGATCCGACCAGGCAATTCCTCCTCCAATTGGGGTTGAAAGGGCTCGTCCCGATGGAGCGGTTGGCCAGGGATGAAATTCGACTTGCCGGACGGATTCTCAATCCGGATACCTTGGCCCCGAATCGATCGCTTTACCTCGATCGCCTCACCCTTGTCCCAATCGAAGAAGGTCCGCCCATGCCGGTCTCCGGTTTGCCAGCCGACCCGATAATACACAACGTGAGGTGGTCCCCCAACGGTTCCTGGCTTGCTCTTTTGGTAGAAGAGGAAAAGGGGGTCCGTTTGTGGAAGGTGGATACCCGAAACGCGAAAGCTGAACGGTGGTCGGGGCTTCGGGTTCACCTCGGACTGGGTTCGACGATCCATTGGGGATCCTCCAGCCAGTCCTTGTGGTTGAAATCAGCGCCGAAGAATTGGGGGGATCCGCCCGGAAATAGTCCAGCTTCCGAGGGGCCGGTCGTTCACGTGACACGGGATCGAGCCCTTCCGGCCTATACCTTTCAGGACCTGCTCGAGACGGCTGGGGATGTTAAACGGTTCGAGTACTATTTTTCCTCGCAAATTACCTGTGTGAAGTTGAATGGGGACACTGTCCAAGTGGGGAATCCGGGTTTGTTTCGGTCCATTCAACCCAGTCCGGATGGGAAATACCTGCTGGTGGAAAGGTTGGTTGAACCCTGGTCCGACATGGTTCCCGAAGAGCGGTTTGGATACCATTGGGAAGTTTGGACGGTCCAGGATGGACTTCTCAAAACGGTGGCCACCGCCCCTTTGGGAGAAGCCATGTCCTCCAGTAAAAGCGCCGTTCATCCGGGAGCCCGAGAGGTTCGGTGGCGACCAGATGCCCCCGCCACCTTGGTCTGGGTAGAAGCCCAGGATGGAGGGGACATTCGCCGCAAAGCGAGGATACGGGATATACTTTACAGCTTGAAGGCCCCCTTTCTCGGGCCACCGGAAATACTGGCCCGGTTGCGCCAACGCTTGGCCGAGGTGATCTGGCACAGCGGAGACCTGGCCTTGATGGTATTGCTCAATGGAGAAGAGAGCGAAGTATCCTTTCTCCGCATGTTTCCCGATTGGGGGGAAAAAAGATCCCCGCGTCGATTGATAACCAATAAGATAGGGGATCGTTACAAACATTCGGGATACCCCTTGATTACCTACAACGAGGAGGGACTTCCCATTCTGCAGACAGACGATGGAGCAGACCATATCTACTTGGTGGGAGACGGGGGGACACGGGAAGGTGACCGACCATTTTTGGTGAAATTCAACCTGCTGACGAAAAGGAAGGAGGAAATTTTTCGTTCCCATCCGCCCTTTTATGAAAGACCTCATACCCTGCTCGATCCGGAACGGAACCAGGTGCTGGTTCAACGCGAGTCGAGGGAGATGCCCCCCAATCATTTTCTGTGGAACCCCGAGGATAAATTCGAGCGATCGGTTACTCGGGAATCCAACCCCTACCCCCTACTGGATGGAATGCAACATAGGACCCTGAGGTATGAGCGGTCCGATAAATTGGAACTCACGGCCAATCTTTATCTTCCCTCCGGATACGACCCGGAACGGGATGGTCCATTACCCACCTTGATCTGGGCCTACCCGAAATCCTACATTGACCCGTCCAATGCTGCTCAGACCAAATTCTCTCCCTATGAATTTTACGAGGCGCGCTGGTACCGCCCTGCCATTTGGGTAACGCGGGGCTATGCCGTAGTGGATGGCCCTCCCATGCCCATTATCGCCAGGAACAATGCCAGGCCAAACGATGATTTCATCCGGCAAATCAAGTTGTCTGCTCAAGCTCTGGTGAGCAGATTGCTGCGTCTGGGAATCAGTGAGAAGGATCGCATCGGCATCGGGGGCAATTCATATGGGGCATTTTTGGCGGTAAACCTTTTGGCCAATACCGATTTGTTCAGCGCGGGAATCGCCCGCAGCGGAGCTTATAATCGAACCCTGCCCCCATTTGGATTTCAAAATGAGGAACGGTTTTTTTGGCAAGTACCTGATGTTTACCTTCAAATGTCACCCATTTTCCGGGTCCGGAATATCCAAGAACCCCTCGTGTTGTATCACGGCCGCAAGGACGATAATTCGGGCTCTTTCCCCATGCAAAGCGAAAGATTGTTTCAGGCTCTAAGGGGTATGGGAGGGTGGGGCCGCCTGGTTTTATTTCCCCATGAGGGGCATACGTTTCGCGGGGATAAATACAT
>JAABVD010000326.1 GCA_014529615.1 Opitutia bacterium | reverse complement strand
CATGTCCAAATCCGTGAAACCTGTTCTCGCCATTACCATGGGTGATCCCGCCGGCATCGGTCCCGAGGTGGCCCTGCGTGCTTTGGCGGATGAATCGGTCTACCGACAGTGCCGGCCGTTGTTGGTGGGAGATCTCGGAGCCCTGGAGCAGGCCATGCGGTTGACCGGGGCAGCCTTGAAAGTAAATTCCGTCACTCGGGCGGAGGATGGGGAGTTCCGGCACGGCACGGTGGATTTGTACGATATGGGCATGGTTGATACCGCGCAATACGAGGTGGGTCGGGTGGCCCCCGAGACAGGGGAGGCGGCTTTCCAATACGTCCTCAAGGCGATCGAGCTGGCCCAGTCGGAAGAGGTGGATGGCACGGTGACCGGTCCCATTCACAAGGAGGCCATCCACCAGGCCGGCCATTACTTTTCGGGGCATACCGAGATTTACGCCCATTATACCAAGACGGAAAGGTATGCCATGTTGTTGGTGGAGGAAAACCTTCGGGTCATCCACGTCTCCACCCATGTTTCCCTGCGCCAAGCCTGTGATCTGGTGCGGAAGGAACGGATCCTGGAAGTGATTGAACTGTTGAACGAGGCCTGCCTCGGTTTTGAAATAGAAAAACCCCGCATTGCCGTGGCCGGTCTCAATCCCCATGCCAGCGATGGCGGGTTGTTTGGAGATGAGGAGGAGAAGGAGATTATTCCGGCCGTGGAGGAAGCGAGGGCGAGGGGCATGGATGTTATCGGACCCGAGCCGGCGGATACCTTGTTTTCCAAAGCCCGAGGGGGTGATATAGACGGTTGCGTGGCCATGTATCACGACCAGGGACACATCCCTTTTAAGGTATTGGGTTTCCAGTGGGATGGGGAGAAGAGACAAATGAAAAGTGTTCGCGGGGTGAACATCACCCTGGGGTTGCCCATCATACGGGTGTCGGTCGATCACGGCACCGCCATGGATATTGCCGGAAAGGGAACTGCCAGTCCCGATGCCATGCGGCTGGCCCTTGCTTACGCGACGAAAATGGCCCGGCAGAGGCGAAAGGCGTTATCGGGTTTTCAGGGATGATCGGGGTCCTAGCAGATGACTACACGGGTGCGGCTGAGATAGCCGGAATCGGTCTCCGCTACGGTCTTCGCGTCGCCTATCAGGTTGCGCTTGAACCGGTCGAATCTGTCGACCTTTTGATCATAGCGACCGATCTGCGAACCTTGCCGGGCGATGCGGCCGTGGCCGAATGCGAGGCATTTACCGGCAAGTTGGCCGGCCTTGGTCCGGAGATCATCTACAAGAAGACGGACTCGGCCCTGCGCGGCAACGTTCTTGTCGAACTGGAAGCCATGTTGCGGACGCTGAACGTGTCCAGGGCGCTATTGCTTCCGGCCAACCCCGGTTTGGGACGGACTATCCGCGATGGGCATTATTTCCTGAACGGAGTCCGGTTGGATCGGACCGCATTTTTCAAGGACCCGGATTACCGTCACCGCAACTCGGAGGTCCTCGGCATGTTGGGTGAATCGGATGGCACGGCTACCCGTTACCTCCGGCTCGAAGATGCGGATTTGGCGGCTGGAGTGAACGTGGGGGAAACCCTCCGGGAGGAGGATTTGACCCGATGGGTGGAGTTGCTGGATGAGGCGACTCTTCCGGCGGGAGGGTCGGAATTTTTCGCTCATATCCTGCGGGCCCGCGGACACAGGGAGATCCATTCGAGGAATCGTTTCGAAGAGGAGCTGGGCAGGACCCTCTACGTATGCGGCAGCGCTTCCCAATACAGCCGCGCGGCCATCGAACGGGCTAAAGCGGGAGGGGCCACCGTCTGCGAAATTCCCGATGAGCTGTTTTCGGGTAGGGGAAACCGATCACTTGCCCTGGAAAAATGGGCCGGACAAATCTTTGGCCGTTTGAAAGAGGAAAATACCGTGGCCGTTGCCATCAACCGGCCGCTAAAATCGGAGGCCACAGCGCCAGGGAAACTGGCCCGGGACACGGCCGAGGTGGTGGAAAAGGTCTTGCAAAGTAGCGAAGGTCTCGCGGCGTTAAGGATTGAAGGGGGCGCAACCTTTTCCGCCATTGCCCATCGTTTGGGGTTCAAAACCTTTTTTCCCATCCGCGAGTATGCCCCAGGGGTGGTTGGGATGAGGGTTGGAGGTCTTGGCGGGTTGTCGGTAACCGTAAAACCCGGCAGCTACCCCTGGCCTGAGGGTTCGTGGTTTGCCCGGTTTGCGGAAAATGCCGGCGTCGGGAGGGATTAACCACAGAGGAAGGCGCGCTGGAAGGTGGTGAATGATGGGAGAGACTCTCGCAAAGAACGCGGAGAGAGGCAAAGAAGGAAGCACGCCGAGGGCGCGAATCAGGAATTATTATTAACAACGCTTCCTTCGGTCGCTTGATCCGGCTATGCCGGAACAGGATCGCTTCGCGAACAGGATTTTTTCTAATTTTTCCTGTTGGAGCGTAGCTCCATCCTGTTGCCAAAGGCATCAAGCGAAGCGTTGTTTAATTTCTAATCCGTGCTCATCCGTGCCTGTCTGCGTGCGACGCACAGGCATCTTTGTGCCTTTGTGCCTTTCTCCCTCCTAATTCCTAATTTATCCTGATCCCTCAGGATATAATGCCCCGGTTTACGAGGTTATTGAGGCGGTGGGCCACATCCCCCAGGCCTTGGCAGACACACTCCGTATAGGAACGGCCGTCGGTGGTGTCCACTCCGTGCCGCGGGTCTGCCTGGCGCAGTCCGGCCAAGGCCGGGTCCTCGTGATGAAAAAGTTCGACCAACACCATCTCCAGCCCACCGGTTGCGGCACAGGCGGTAAGCAGGTTCCCAATCCAGCCGTCGTCGGTGGAAAGGCAGCCCCGGGTCGTCTTGGCCGAGGCGTGAAACATGCTGATTCCGCCTTGGCGTCCGATTTCCTCAATCGCGGTGGCATTTTCTTCCATGGACAAATCGGAGTCCCCGCAATGGGCCGCGTCGACCAGGATCTTAAATGCGTTTTCGCCCAGGGCGGCATTGGTGGCGCTGACAACGCTCCAGGCCTTTTTGATATCGGTAAAGGTCTGAAACTCGACCCCGCGGAGAAATTCGATGTGCCATGCCTTGATACAACTGTCAGAGGCCCCGGCTTCTTTCCAGGCCCGGGCGTGCAGTTTGGCTACCTGGGCCACCGCCGCGTCACAAGCTTCTCCGGTGAGGGTTTTCGCTTCCGGTTTCATCCATTCTTCGATCGAGGTCGAGG
>JAABVD010000325.1 GCA_014529615.1 Opitutia bacterium | reverse complement strand
TTCCGGGGTAGTAGCTCAGTTGGTTAGAGCGCCGGCCTGTCACGCCGGAGGCCGCGAGTTCGAGTCTCGTCTATCCCGCCATTTCCTTTCCGGGGGCATGGGCTCCTGATCGGTCGGGATGGGTCCGGGCAGGCGGCGGGAGAACCCCGCAGTGTGACAGCCCCATTTGCCATAACAAATGGTTGTGACAGGCTGTCCCAAGATCCTGTAAATCAAGGATATTCTGTTTTTTATAAGTGTATACCATGCAGGAATTAGCGAAGGTGGTATCAATCCTGCAATACGGTGGTCGACATGAGTAAAATTCTAGGAATCGATTTAGGTACAACCAATTCCTGCATGGCCGTTTTAGAAGGCGGTGAACCTTGCGTCATCGCCAACTCCGAGGGAGCCCGCACCACGCCATCCGTGGTGGCATTTTCCAAGAATGGCGAACGCCTGGTCGGCCAAGCCGCCAAGCGTCAGGCCGTGACCAATCCGAGAAACACCATATTTTCGGCTAAACGGCTTATCGGGCGGAAGTTCTTTGAAGTCACTGAAGAGGCGGCCGGTCTACCCTACGAGGTGGTGGAAGGCAAAAATGGCGATGCATACATCAAGGCCACCGTGAATGGAAAGGAAGAACTCTTTGCCCCCGAACAAATCCAGGCTTACGTATTGCAAAAATTGAAGGCCGATGCGGAATCCTACCTGGGCCAACCGGTGACTCAGGCCGTCATTACCGTTCCGGCATACTTCAACAACTCCCAGAAACAGGCGACCAAAGATGCCGGAACCATCGCCGGTCTAGAAGTCCTTCGCATCATTAATGAGCCCACCGCCGCTTCTTTGGCTTACGGACTGGATAAAAAGAACGAGTCCAAAATCGCCGTTTACGACCTGGGAGGTGGAACTTTCGACGTATCCATACTGGAAATTGGCGACGGGGTCTTCGAAGTCAAGGCAACCAATGGAGACACCCATCTCGGGGGGGATAATTGGGATTCTACCCTCATGGACTGGTTGATCGATGAATTCAGAAGGGACAATGGCATAAATCTGCGCAATGATCCCATGGCGCTGCAACGCCTGAAGGAGGAGGCGGAAAAGGCAAAAATTGCCCTCTCCTCCGCCCAATCGACCGAAATAAATTTGCCCTTTATCACGGCGGACGCCTCTGGTCCCAAGCACCTCAATATTCAACTCAGTCGAGCAAAGTTCGAACAGTTGACCGATGTTCTATTTGAGCGCACGGTGGGACCTTTCCAAAAGTGCTTGCAGGATTCGGGACTGAGCGCATCTGAAATCGACGATTTGGTATTGGTGGGCGGCATGACCCGGGCTCCCAAGGTTTCGGAAGTGGCCTTTCGCCTCGCTGGCAAGGACCCCCACAAAGGAGTAAACCCGGACGAGGTCGTAGCTATCGGAGCGGCTATCCAAGGCGCCGTTCTGGCTGGAGATATGAAGGACGTCCTGCTGCTCGACGTCACCCCATTGACCTTGGGAATAGAAACTGCCGGCGCCATCAGCACTGCCATGATCGAACGCAACACCACCATCCCGGCCAAGAAAATGGAGGTGTTTTCAACTTATTCGGATAATCAGACAGCGGTGGATATCAAAATCCTGCAAGGTGAACGGCCCATGGCCAAAGACAATAAGCTCCTGGGCAATTTCCGCCTGGACGGCATCCCGCCGGCTCCGCGGGGAATGCCCCAGATCGAAGTGACGTTCGATATCGACGCCAACGGCATCCTTCACGTCTCAGCCAAGGATAAAGGCACCGGAAAGGACCAGAAAATCACCATCACCAATTCATCCGGTCTGTCCAATGACGAAATCGCAAAGATGAAGAAGGAGGCCGAATTAAACGCCGAGGCCGATAAAAAACAACGCGAGGCGGTCGAAACAAAGAACAGCCTCGACAACCTGATTTACCAAATGGAAAAGCAAATCGGGGAATTGGGGGACAAGTTGCCCGCCGACAAGAAATCTGAACTGGACGCCGCCCTGGCAGAAGGAAAGTCAGCCCTGGAAAGCAACCAGGCCGATCAAATGAAAGCTGCCACCACAAAAATACAAAATCTCTTCGCCAGCCTGGCCCAGGACCTCTATGGCCAAGCGGGGGCAACCGAAGCGCCTCCCCCGGAAGCAACCGGCGACACGGGTGCCGGGACCTCCGAGTCCGCTTCCAGCGCTTCCTCGGATTCCGATGTGGTCGATGCCGATTTTGAGGTGGTCGACGAAGACAGGAAATGAAATAATAGCTCATTTCATGGAGGAGGAAACATTCAGGCTGGAAAATTCGACCATTACCAAGGATGAAATCAATCGACTTCCCCTCCTGAAATTCAAAGGCCCCATTCACCTGATCAAGTCGAAGCAAAGCGCCTCCAGGGCAATTGAGCGATTAAAACAGGAAGCCGTTGTAGGCTTCGATACGGAAACGAGACCATCCTTCAAGAAGGGAGTGATCCACCCACCGGCCCTGGCTCAATTTGCCACCCGGACAGAGGCGTGGTTGTTCAGACTGAAAAGCATTGGCATCCATAGCGGTCTGCTCGAACTGTTTCAGGATCCCCATACTATGAAGATTGGCTTGGCTCTTCACGACGATATCAAACA
>JAABVD010000324.1 GCA_014529615.1 Opitutia bacterium | reverse complement strand
GCGCCATCAGGGCAACCAGGGGAACTTGCGGTATTCCGGTTTTCTTTTCTCCAGGAAGGCGCGTTTACCTTCCGATCCCTCTTCGTTCATGTAGTACAGCAGAGTCGCGTTGCCGGCCAACTCCTGAATGCCGGCCTGTCCATCCAAGGCGGCGTTGAAAGCCGACTTGAGGCATCGGATGGCCAAGGGACTTTTTTCCAGAATTTCCTTGGCCCATTGAATCCCTTCGGATTCCAGGTCCTCCACCGCTACCACTTTATAGACCACTCCCATATCCAACGCTTCCTCAGCGCTGTATTGACGGCACAAATACCAGATTTCCCGAGCTTTTTTTTGCCCTACGATACTGGCCAGGTAACTGGATCCGAGACCGCCGTCAAAACTTCCCACCTTGGGACCGGTTTGGCCGAAAATGGCGTTGTCCGCCGCAATGGTCAGGTCGCATACGACGTGCAATACCTGTCCGCCCCCGATGGCGTAACCGGCCACCAGGGCGATGACCACCTTGGGCATGGAGCGAATCAAGCGCTGTAAATCCAGCACATTCAAGCGGGGAACCCCACCCTTGTCGATGTAACCGGCCTTCCCCCGAATTTTCTGGTCGCCCCCCGAGCAGAAGGCGTATTTGCCATCGGTGTGCGGACCGGCTCCGGTGAGCAATACGACCCCTATTTCCTGGTCTTCCCTGGCATCGGAAAAAGCATCGTACATCTCAAAGACCGTGGTCGGTGTAAAGGCATTGCGCCGGTGAGGGCGATTGATGGTTACCTTGGCCATACCATCCATCTTTTCATAGATGATATCTTCATACTCTTTTGCGCGTATCCAGTTCATGACATCGAATCCCTTCAAAGCTGATGCGGGGAAATGGGTCAATTCTAAATGGCGCGCTGGGGCGCGGGAAGGGAGAGGGATTAACCACAAAAAAGCGCAAAAGGCGCAAAGGGGAGGAAGCGCTGTTTATAAATCTGATCATGATCGTGATCTCTCCCCCATTAATCGCCTTCCCGAGAAATTCCCCTCAACCCGCAAAACCCCAAATCGAAGCATTCCTAATTCCTCATTCCTAATTCCTAATTGGCGCGCCTCAGCGCGCCTTTCCCCTCTGTGCTCTCTGTGGCCTCTGTGGTTGGTTTTTTTTGAGGTGCTGATCGGGGAAGAGGGAGAGAGATCACGATCACGATCACGATCACGATCAAGATTGAAGGGGGATGGGGTTGACGTCCCCTTAAAGGGAACCGCTTATGGATCGAAATAATTCCTTTCGGTATGCTGCGTCCCGGTAGCGATCGGTTTCAATTTCGAGCACGCGAATCCCCCGTTCGGGCAAGGGGCAGAGGTAATCACCCAGCCGCTCGATGGTATCCAATTCGTGGTATTCCACTCCGTTGCTTTCTACCAGTTTTCGGAAATCCACGGCTTGAGGAGTGGCAAAATATTCCTCGAAGGGAGGCCCAAGCTCGACAACGGGCAGATGGTTGAAAATTCCACCCCCGTGGTTATTGATGAGAATGACGGTGAGGTGGCCTTCGAATTTGGGCCGTAGCAACAACCCGTTGGAATCGTGCAGAAAGGCCAGGTCTCCTGTCAGCAGAACGGCGGGCCGGTTCCGATAAGCTACCCCCAAGGCGGTGGACAGCGTTCCATCGATCCCATTCACTCCCCGGGAAGCGTGAACCCGGGCTCTGGAATCATTGGGAGGCCAGAAAAACTCCACGTCCCTGACCGGCATGCTGCTGGCCACAAAAACCGGGGTGTTTTCGGGCAGGTACCGGGGCAAATGGTAGGAAATGAGCCCCTCGAAAGAAAGGGCGCCTTTCCCTGGCAAGACGTCCTTCAACCCGGCCATGACCCTGTCCTGAGCCTCCAACCATCGGTCCAGGTAGGCCGGGTCCGCCTTCGAGTCGAAACAAAAGCGGGAATGGATCTCCGAGGCGTTCGCCTCCACAACACGAACCACCCGTCCGGTGGGATCCAGGTTCTTGCCAGTCCGGTGCACATGGTAGATGTCCACTTCGGTATCCGTGAGCCATTGCCTCAGGGTTTTGCTGGTGGGCAAAGGCCCCAGGGCTATGGCATATTGGGGCCGAAGAGAGTCGCTCAATTCCGCATTGCCCAAGAGAAAATCGTAACCCGTCACCAATCTTTTCCTACCACTGGCAAAATTGCGCACCGGGGACAATCCATCGGCCAGAACGGGCCAGCCCGAATCATCGCTCAGTTGGGCAACCGCTTTGACGTATTTGAATGGATCCGGAGGCGTTTCCGTACCGCAAATGATAATCCCCCGCTTCCCGGAGAGGGTAATGGGCTCTCCCATGCAGGTCTTTTCCTGGCGCGGCACAAGGACATCCTGGAAGAACTCCGGGCCAATTTCCGGAAACCCTTTGGTGGATCCGTCCACTACCGGATGCAAGGGATCCCGAAAGGGACAATTCAAGTGGACCGGACCCCCCAAAGCGCGGCCATAGGCGCGGACAATGTCCGCCTTCATGCCCAGCAACCTATCCCACCGGCAAACAGGCGTTTCCATGACCTTCTGATAAACCGGAAAATCTCCATAGAGCCGGGTCTGGTCAATGGTTTGGCCGGCCCCGCAGTCCTGCAATTCGGGAGGTCGGTCGGCGGTCAAAACCAACAGGGGAACACGGGCTTCCGAGGCTTCGGCCAGGGCGGGAAAATAATTGACCGCGGCTGTGCCCGAGGTGCAGAGGAGAGCTACGGGTTTATGGGTTTGCCGGGCCAACCCCAAAGCGAAAAATCCGGCGGAACGTTCATCCAGCACCGGAATGGTATTGATTCCGGCATGGGAAAAAAAAGCCAAGGTCAACGGAGTGGAACGAGAGCCGGGGGAAATGACTACGTGCTCCAAACCGCAACGAAACAACGTCTCGGCCAGGACGGAAGCCCAAAGCGAGTTCGTGTTGGTCCTGTTGATTTTCAACATAGGCAGGCAAAGGCGCGCTGGCGCGCGCCAATTAGGAATTAGGAATTAGGAATGAGGGAGAGAGATCAAGATCAGGATCACGATAAAGATCAAGATTATCACGGATGGGGAAGGGTTTTGGGGTAGGCTCCGGATTATTGGTTTTTAGCTGTAGGAGGGGGTTTATCCCCCGATTGCGGTGAGGCCTCTGGAAAAATCGGGGGATAAACCCCCTCCTACAGTTTCGTAATGTGTTAAAAATGAAACATCGACGATTGTTCAAGATACCTGAGTAGTTACATCTCCCCCATCATCCGCTTCTCCCCTCCAATCTTGATCCTGATCGTGATCATGATCGTGATCTCTCCCCCATTAATCCCCTTCCCGAGAGATTCCCCTACACCCGCCAACCTCCAAATCGAAGCATTCCTAATTCCTAATTCCTAATTCCTAATTCGTGCGCTTCAGCGCACTTCATCCGTGGTCAGGGAAAATATTTAGGAACGGTTCGATCATGTTCACGATCACGATCACGATTAATCGCGCTTAACCCGCATGTCTCACAAAATTCGTTGCGAGCGAATGGCGACCGAGTGCTGGCGCGGGTTTTGTGCAGATTTGCGGGTGATGCAGGGTCGACACCCTGCAAAGC
>JAABVD010000323.1 GCA_014529615.1 Opitutia bacterium | reverse complement strand
ATTTACACCGGCCATGAAACCGGGGACAAGCGTTGGCACCACGGGGGCTTCAGGCATGCCGTCGGCGTGCACAAGATACAGGCTTATCGGGCCTGCCGGGACCAACCGCTGCATGGGGACCACGTCGGCTGGACTTATAACCACGCTCCCATGTTGGCCTATTGGCAGGGGAGGTTCTGGATGAATTACGTGTCCAATCGGGTCGAGGAGCACGGCACGCCAGGCAAGACCGGTTTTTCGTCCTCACCTGATGGCTATGTCTGGGAATTCCCCAAGACGGTTTTTCCCATTGTCCGGTTGCCGGAGTTGAAGCCGCCGCCCCGCTATTTCAGCGGGAGGGATTTGCCGGTTCTACCCGAAGGAACCGAGTCGGTAATGCATCAGCGCATGGGTTTCTACCTCGCGGAAAATGGCCGCCTCCTCACCTCAGGATTTTACAGTTATTGCCCCAATGTCCGATGGGGCCCCAACCGCGGGCACGGTCTGGGGAGGGTGGTTCGCGAAGTCCATCCCGATGGAGAGTTCGGCCCCATTTTTTTTATCCGTTACAACCGTCAAGCCGGCTGGGATGAGACCAATACCCCCTTTCCCTTTTTCCGCACGAGTGATGATTCCGGGTTCGTAGAGGCTTGCCAGTCCTTGCTGGCGGACAAACTCATGACCTTGCAATGGTGGGAGGACGACCGGGGGGAAGACGGCTTCTTCACTTTGGAGATACCACCCGATCTGACCATTTCGGATCTAACTTTTGGGCCCGTTCCAGAGGATGACGTCAACTACATTGAACCGAAGGCTCTGAGCTGGTACGAACGGCCCGATGGCGTAACGGTGGGCCTCTTCAAGAGCGAGTTGGCGACCCTCAGCCCGGATGACGGCCTGACTTGGGAAAAAGGCCGCCACTATTTTCCCGAAGCGGCGGCGAAGATATGGGGGCAGAGAACGGAGGATGGCCGTTATGCATTGGTTTATGATCACAGCGCGACCAAACGCAATCGATTCCCTCTGGTGGCGGTGTCGGGTGACGATGGATATGCATTTGATGACATTCTGAATATTCACGCGGAAGTGCCCCCCATGCGTTTTCGAGGGGCCAACAAGGCCTTGGGCCCCCAATACATTCGGGGCATTCTTCCCGGCAATGGAAATCCACCCGGGGACCACATGTGGCTGACCTATAGCGGGAATAAGGAAGACCTTTGGGTGGCTCGCGTCCGGGTCCCGATGCTGGGATCGGTGGAGGAACATTTGAGGGAAGGTTTCGAGGGCTATGACCGGCTCGCCGATATGGAGCTGTGGAACCTGTATCTGCCGCAGTGGGCCCCGGTTTCGCTGCATACCGATCCGCTGGATCCGGCCAATCCGGTTTTGAGAATAGCCGATGAGGAGCCCTACGACTATGCCAAAGTGGAACGCCACATCCCCTCCAGCAAACGCCTGAGAATTTCCTTTCGGGTAATGCAGCAGCAATATGGCTTGAACGGACTGGAGTTCGAGGCCCAAACGGCGCGCGGGGTGCGGCCCATGCGCCTGTGGTGGTTTCCCGATCAAATCGGCTTTGACCGGGCTGGAACCGAAGTGGAACGCGCGCCCATCGAACTGGGCCGCTGGCACAGGATAGATTTGGAGCTGGATTGCAACCGGGAGCGCTATTCGGTTGCCATCGATGGGGAGGTAATCCACGGGGAATTGGATCTGGAGGAAAACCCGGAGTCCATTGAGCGTTTGGTATTTCGTACCGGCCCATGGCGGATGGACGTTCGGCCACCGCGATCCCCCCGGCCCGGACCGAAAGGTGAACGCCAGTGGCAACCTGATCGACGACCAGAAAACACACGCCTTTTAGCGCGTGGAATGGGTCATCCATTTTCGTCTTTTCATTACTAACCTGCATGTTTCACAAATTTTTTCTGCGCTTCGGAATTCCGACACTGACGTGGCCTCCTTTAATCCAGGCTACGTAGACCTGAGTAGTTACGATGATTACTAAATTTCTTAGAGAACTGGGTCTGATTTCGGTTGGATTAGCCGTCCTCTCTCAAAACGCATTTGGAATCCAGGTCATTGAAAGAGCCCATCAAGGCGGTGGAATCGAGCTTCTTTACGAGGCGGAAGCCGGTTTCACTTTTCAGTTACAAAAATCACCGGATCTGGTTGGCTGGTCCGATGAAGGTCTTGCATATAGAGGCCAGAATTCGGAAACACTTCGATTTGATCTGGCGAGTGAAGCTCCTGATGGGCGGTTTTATCGCATCTTGCGCGCCACGGACTACGGGAGCCCCGAGGATTGGATCGGCGGCCCCATAGCCGCCCATCAGATAGATCCAAATCAACTATCGGGCGATGCATCCGGTTTATATACCATCATATCTTCCAAAGCGTTTGTTTATCTCACCGGGACTTTGGAGCAGGCCTACCATGAACCGGTTGGTGAAGTTGCGAATTACTTTGGTTTTGCCGCCCTGAGGAATGAAATTCGCGATCGGGATGGGCCGCAAGCAGACCAGGGAATTCGCGGGGTTTCCTGGTTCGAAACATTGGAAATTCTCAATGCGGAACAACGGAAAAATCTTTATGATTTGATGGACGAGCATGAACCGTTCTTCTGGGGTTTTTTCGAAACCCGCCTTGAATTGCTCAATGAACTTTGGGTCGTTAGAAACGGAGGAAATATCAACGTGCCGAAGGCATTGGCTCTGGGAAAAAAAATGGGACGCGATGAAGCAGAGTTAACCGTCACCTCCGCTGATGCCTATGCTCGTATCACGGAGTCATTATCCCAAGAGCAGATACAAGCGTTTGACGATATTCGATCAGGAGTAACCTCTGTATCAGACATGGGAGTACCTGGTCCCAACACGGGGGTGGTAACGGCTGAAACGGCGCAACTCACCCATCAACAGAGAGATGTCCTAATTGCGATCGGAAGCAAATTTATTCCTTGGATCACCGGTACTGTGGAAGGAGCGGTAGAACTGCCGCCAGGCAAGATCACCAATTACTTCGGATTTGCTTATTACCGGTATGTGGATCGAGCCAACGTATCACGAGGCGATACAGCCAATAAACTCCAGAGTATATTGACTGTTGACCAACTAAGAATCCTGGCTGGCCTCGCCGAGGATGCAGTTCCGTACACCAACGCCTACATCGAAGGACGCGAAACTCTGATTCGTGGATATTATCCGCTTCGTTCAGGTCAAACCGTGAATCATGAATCGCTCGTAAAAGCGTATGCCGAGACAGCTGGAATCGGTGAAACGCAACGCGGAATTATTGAGGCTCTCACCTTTGCTGCTCTCGAATCGCAAATCTCCGACGAGCAATTGACCGCCCTCCTGGTTTCCCGCGCTACCACAGGTTAAAGTGTGCCAGATACAGGGTGATCATGCAATGATAGGAATGTTACTATTGAAAGATGTAGATTGGCTATTAGGCTAAACATAAGAAATTTATTCAATGAAGGTACTCTTATCCCTGTTTTTCACAACCCGGACGGCACAGGTCGAGTATATCGCCTTGGCAAAGAGCCTGATTGGTTTATAATTTCCTCTTTTAGCTTCTAATTAATGATTTCAAGAGAAGGAGAAAATATAGTGAACAACTCAAAGAGAAACTTTCCAGTTACGTTTTCCTTTTTTCTTATAATTCCTCTCGCTTTGATTGGAGAGAATGAATCGATGGATTTGGAAAATAAGATTCAAGCGCGTCGCACAGAATACATTAATTGGATCGGTGATACGTTTGGCCAAATGGAACCAACGATGGCTCCAAATGATGGTCGCCGATGGGCTCTGAACCATGCACGCATGCTTTTGAAGAGAGATATTGAAAAAGCGAATCATTACTTTGAAACATTTGCAGCGCCACCTAGAGACGCTGATATTTATCTAATAAGATTTTTACGAACCTTATTGGATTTCCGGAGACAAGGCCTACTTTCTAACGAAGCAGAGGGCCGTATTGTGCATTTCCTGACTGAATGGCCTGTCAACGACCGGACATCCAGGAAGTATTGGCCGCCAAACTTCACTGAGAATCATGACTTGATGCAGCTTACTCTCGGGTTGTTTGCTCTTCAATATAGGGAAGAAGATACGTCAAATCAAGTGAAGGAACTGAAGCAGTTTATTGCCGATCGGTTCAAATTTGGATTCGCCGAATTCAATTCTCGTTGTTATCAATATCATTTTACCAATCCGCTCATAATCTTGGCTGACTATGCGCCTGATGAAAACTTGAAATCGGCTGCAAGACAACTTCTTGATGTATTGTTTGCAGAACGCCTGGTTTTAGGGATAAATGGCTATTTGGGCGGTCCATCGCTTCGTTGCCGGACTGCCAGTGGCAATCATTCATTGACCGAACGGAAGGTTGCCTACTTGGAAGAC
>JAABVD010000035.1:14579-15456 GCA_014529615.1 Opitutia bacterium | reverse complement strand
CTCCACCAGCGCTTATCCGTTAATTGGGTTGGTGGTTTCGGGTAACGGATGGGCGGCATGAGATCGGATTTCGAGCTTTTTGGCAGCGGCGACCGACGCTCAAACTAGAGAGGGTCGGTTACTGCTCACAAGCAGCAAATCGAGCCTGAAAAGTTAACCACGGATTTCACGGATTAACACGGATGAGAAATTTAGCCACAAAAAGCACAAAAGACGCAAAAGGGTAGGGGAGAGAAATTTAACCACAGAGAACACAGAGGGGGCAGAGGGGGAAAGCGCCCTGACGCGCCTATGCCCTTGTCCTCCAGTAGCTTAATCATTTCGATCATGGGGGAGATACTCTAAAGGTCGATCCCAAAAATTACCATCCCCAATCATCAAACATAGAGTCGTAAAGATTGAAATTAAAATAATCTTGTCTAATAAATCTGCGGCCCGTACCGGGCGGCCGTGTATCTCGCGGAAATTCAGTTAATTCTGCTACCTCATAGACGGGTATTCCACGGCTGGCCAACAATTGAAATACGGTTTCAGACTCCATTGAATGGGTGTAGGCGGAGGATCCGGGATTGAACTCGAGAACGATTTCCTCCTCCCCACGCTTGATGTGAATTTGAGATGCGATTTTCGAAACACCTTCCATTTCATGAAACGGAATGGTGGTTAATTCTTTGGAGAAAAGGTACCTGTAATGCCGGGTTTCCAATCGCAAATCGGACTCGGTCAGAGCAATGATTCCTTTTTCAGCTACAATCCTTTTGTCCAGATCCTCGAATTGTGCAATAAAGTTTCCGTAACCCAGAAATTGAATCTCAGATTCATTTACACTCAACCGCGGAGCCATTTTTCTCCCGTGTTTTTCCACACTCAATTGCTG
>JAABVD010000035.1:0-14448 GCA_014529615.1 Opitutia bacterium | reverse complement strand
CCGATAGTCGATCGGTTGCGTGCAATCCAGGATGTCCTCCGCCGGAGGCATCTCATACTTGAGGCCAGTTGCACAGTTGAATAGAACGGCGGTGTCCTCGGGAGAAATGCGTCCTGTTGCGATGGATATTTTATAGGCGGCGTAGGTGGCTGCGCCCTCCGGACACAAGAGCAATCCTTCTTGGTTGGATACTTCGTCGAGGCCGGCCGAGATGGACGCATCATCGACCGCGATGGCAAATCCACCGCTTTCCCGGACAGCGCGAAGAATGAGAAAATCACCTATGGCAACCGGTACACGAATGCCGGCGGCTATGGTATGCGCATCCTGCCAGAGTTCGGCCTGTTCAGTCCCTTCTTCCCATGCCTTGACAATGGGCGCGCAACCGGTGGCCTGAACGGCAACCATCCTCGGGAGCTTCCCTGTGAGCCAACCCATTGTTTTCAATTCGTTAAAGGCTTTCCACATGCCGATTAGGCCGGTGCCTCCGCCCGTCGGGTATAGAATCACATCGGGTACCTGCCATCCGAGTTGGTCGGCCAGTTCCAGACCCATGGTCTTTTTGCCCTCAATCCGGTAGGGCTCCTTCAGCGTGGAAAAATCGAACCAACCCATGGCCTCCTTGCCTTCGCCCACAATGCGGCCACAGTCGTTGATCAGGCCGTTGACACTCCAGACTTTGGCGCCCTGGGCAGCTATTTCACGAACGTTGATGGCAGGTGTGTCGTCGGAACAAAAGACGTACGAATCCATGCCAGCACGGCTTCCATAAGCGGCCAGAGCGGCGCCCGCATTGCCGTTGGTTGGTATGGCCACTTTCCTGATGCCAAGTTCCTTAGCCATGGAAATCGCTACGCTGAGACCGCGCGCTTTGAAAGATCCGCTCGGCAGTCGTCCCTCGTCTTTGACCAGCAGATCTCCAGTGCCGGGGGCGAGTTTGGGAAGGGGAATAACAGGCGTGTGGATTTCGCCCAGGCTAACGATGTTTTCCTTCCTGCGCACTGGCAGAAACTCCCGGTAACGCCAGAGGTCGGCTGGTCTCTCAGCTAAATCTTTTTTGGAAATTGCATTTTGGATGCCATCCAGATCGTAACGGACCAGGAGCGGTTTACCCGCCTTGGACAGGCCATGCAGGGTGTCGGCTTCGTAACGGTCGCCCTCCATTCCGCACTCCAGGTGAGTCACAAAAGTAGGTCGTTCGCTGGTAATGTTGTCGTTTGATTTCATTGCAGTGCCATTCGGTTGTTTTGTGCATACCGCTCAGGGCAACCACTTTATCCCGGCTACCGCCGCAAACCGCTTCAGCGCTGCTGAGTGGTTGCCTGGAAATATATTCAGATGATGGGGCATGCCGGCGCGGCACATGGCCTCAAACCATTCATTCGGCTTGCGATTTAACAGTTTGGCACGCCCGTTGGTAGCCATGAGCCGGCGGTGTGGTTTTACACTCTCAGCATCGCAGGAGGTAAGGCGGAATTCTCCATCGCAACGCCAGAGCCGGAATAACGTAAGGGGTATGCCATGCTGAATTTCGGCTTCCAGGACGGCCGGTTTCCTGATGTTAAAATGTTTGGCCATCCTGGGGGCGCCCGGTTCTCCAGTCGGAGGACAGAGCGATGGAGGCGCTGCGCCAACGTGCCAGAGAGTGATGGATTCCTCGTCGTGCTCGAGCCAATCCGACAGATAACAGCGCCCCATACCAAACATTTCCCCGATTAAGGCCCCAATGGCTCCGTCCACATCCCCTTCGCAAGCGATCGCGCGTCCTTCATCGGCCAGGCGAGCCATTCCGAGATAGGGCCATTGGCCAAATATATTGGGCATCTCGGGCCAGCAGCGCACCGCCAGCGCATCGATGTTTTCCTCATCCATGAAATGACGCATCGCCAGGTATAGCCGTGATGCCATCGGCAGGTCATTGTCCACAGTGTCCTTATGTTCCAAACCCAGCGCTTTTACCTTTTCAACATCGGCAGCCACTGCTTCCTCGCTGAGATCGTTCAGTACATTCTCAAATTCAATTAGACTCCAGGTCTGTAACTGCACGCCCAAGCCCCGATGCATAACAAAGGGATCCGCCGCCATGGCAACGAATCCGGGCGCCTGTCCGCCGATCACTCCGACCCGGGTATGGTTTAATTTGTGGATGATGGCTGCGATACGAACCGAAGTGTCCAATTGTTCCAGGACCTCTGCCTCTTCGGGGTCGCCATTCAGAATATCAAAGGATCTGCCCATTTGCCGGAACGTCGATGCCCAAAGATGTGCGCCCACCAGAGAGCAGGAACTGATCATGTCGCCTTCCTGTTTTTCGGGCGTCGCCCAAAATAGGGGTGGAAAGGGCCATTCCTGGGCCAATGTTTGGGCCAGACGACCATCGGCCATGGTCGTTTGCAAAAGTAACAGCACCTGAATGTCTGCCGCTTTGCACTCAGCCACAACTTGACCAAGAGAAGCCTCATCCACCGCTTTTTGCGAAGGCTCGAAAACAGCGAAGAACGATTGACTTACGGCTTCGCGCACCTTTATTTCCATGCATTCACCCCATTCCATGTCGAACCCCGGGCGTTTTCGACCCAGGAAAATCAGGCCAACCTTGATGGGCTTATCTGAATCTTTTGAGCTCATGAGGCAAAGTCTGTTCAAGCCTTTGAACGGGGACCGTATGGAGGGGTCTTTGATCGCGATGGATGGAGCATGTTGGGAATGGGAAAATTGAGTCAATACAAAATATCCATTTTCGGATATTTTGTATTGACCTGATACCCTCTACTCTGATTGTCTCTCTCGCGTTGTGAGGGATAGCAACATGGTTTTACAGGCGGACTCTGTCACCAAGAAAATGGAGATGAGGAGAAATCTGATTCTTCAATATATCTATCGCAATGGTCCGATTGGCCGGCTCCAGTTGGGCCGGAATCTCCGGATGAGCAAGTCGCGATTGTGTGAAGTCGTTCAGGAAATGATTGATGGAGGATTGATCATCGAACGCCTGACCGGGACCGAGCGAAGGGGCCGCAATCCCGTACCCCTGGTTACCAACCCGGATTATGGCTGTTTCGTGGGGCTTGATTTTGAGGCCAATCGGATGAGAATGGTGGTGGTAGATTTTTCCGGGCAGGCACTCTATCATCGGCAACGGCATTTGAGACCGATGAAGAACAAGAATACCCTGGTAGTCAGGCTTTTGGATTTCATCGATGAGGGATTGAGGTTCATACGCGGTTTGGATGCCAAAATTCTGGGCATTGGAGTGGCGGCTCCCGGGATCATCAATCGATGGATGGGGATGCTCGTGCACTACGATTTAATTGAGGCCGCTCGAAACATTCCCCTTCGCGACCTGGTGGAGAATCATACCGGCTTTCCCTGTGTGGTGGACAATAATATTCGATGTTATGCTTTGACTGAGTGGACCACCGGCGTTGCTCGAAACATGTCCAACTTTATTTGCCTGGCAGTGCGAAGCGGTGTTGGATCCGCCATCATCCTCAACGGCAGGCTGTTGGATGGAAGCCATGGTTTTTCCGGAGAAGTCGGATACTCCCCGGTTCCAAATGGCCAGGCAGCCTCCCAATGGAAGACATTGCAGGAATTGGTTTCCGAAAAGGCCCTGA
The DNA here is from genome assembly GCA_014529615.1 of Opitutia bacterium. GTDB lineage: Bacteria > Verrucomicrobiota > Verrucomicrobiia > Opitutales > UBA2995 > JAABVD01. The sequence continues at coordinate 10,831 of JAABVD010000035.1, read as the reverse complement.
ATGTGGATGACGAGGCCAAGAGTTTCTCCCTTTCCAAAGAGAAGGCGCAAATGGCGGGCGAGTTGGTGGGGGCACAGGCTGCCTCATTGGCCGTGCTGTTGGATCCGGAAGCCATTGTATTGGCTGGAGCGCTACTGGATCGGGATGGTCCGCTTTGGGATATTGTAGAGCAAACCTATGGTCGATTCATTTTGCCCGGTATCGCCCGCCGCTTTCCCTTGCTGCCCTCAAAGGCCGGTGCCCATGCGGCAGCTGTAGGGGCTACCCAAAGATGTTTGCAGGAATTATACCCGACAAGCTCCAAGGCGGATCGGGTATCCCGGCAGCCTGCCGCAACTCCAGTACTCTGAGAAAAACCAGGACTTTTTAATACGGTCATCGACCTCAATATTTAACCCCAAATCCATCAATATGAAACTATTTCTCGACAGTGCCATTACAGAAGAAATTGCCCATGCTCTCGAAGCTTGGGATATGGATGGCCTGACAACCAATCCCAGGCATGTCATGGTTTCAGGTAAACCCTTTCGCACTGTCATTGCAGAGATCGCCGAATTGGTCCGTGGTACCGACAAACCGGTAAGCGTAGAGGTCAATCCTCACTTTACCGATTGTAGGGAGATTGTTGAGCAAGGTCGTGAACTCGCCGCGATTTCTCCTAATTTTGTCATCAAAGTAGGCGCCTGCGAAGGTGGGTTCACTGCCATAAGAGAATTTTCCAAGGATGGAATTCGAACCAATGCCACCCTGATCATGACGGTCGCACAGGCCTGGCATGCCGCACGGGCTGGCGCTGCATTCATAAGTCCCTTTCTAGGATGGAAAGACCAGTTCGGTGATTCCCCGGATACCTTGATTCGTGATGTTCGGACCATGTTGGACAACTTCGGATATCCATCAGAAATCATCGCTGCCGCAGTTCGAAATGCGAGGCAGATTGGCGATGTGGCGATCGCTGGAGCGCATTGCATAACTGCTGGCGCCGATGTCTACAAAGATAGCTTTCAAAACCCTTACACTACTTTCGGCGAAGGGGTGTTCCAAAATGCCTGGGATCAGACGCCTGAATCCTGAACCCATCAATAGAGTAGGGTTACCAAGGAATAACTGGCTCCTCCCACGATAAATGCGGCGGAGAAACCGATACAAAGGGCTTTCCATCCCAGTGCCTTTAATTTGGTTAAGTTGGTTCCAAGCCCGACCGCGGCGATAGCGGTGGTAAGGAAGAAAATGGAAACGGCGCCACTGAAGCTGATGATCGATTCCCAGAATTCCGGCGGGAGGATTCCAAAAGGCTTCTGACCGATATCGCCGATTGAGCGTAGCAAAGCCAATGCGAAAAAACCAATTAGAAAGGGGGGGATCCACTGGCTCCACTTTAACCAGAAGATCGGAACTTTGGCAGACGCCACCACGGCATGGCGGCGCTGATAGGTCACAGCCATGAAGGGAATGACCAGGCCCATGAATAGATTGCGCACCAGTTTGGTCGTGGCCGCGACTTCCAGGGTCATCGGTGAATCGTAGTACAATTGATACATCAATCCCGCAGCCGCCACCTGGGAAGTATCGTGAATGGCAGTTCCAAGAAACAATCCGACATGCTCGGCGTTGCCATGGAAAAGCCAATGCGCCAGGAAGGGATAAGTGAAAAGGGCGATCATGCCGAACAGAGTGATGACGGCTACCGAGTAACTGATCTCATCTTCATCGGCGCGCGTGGCCGTGCCGGTGGCAATGACGGCTGAAACTCCGCAGATGCTCGTCCCGACCGCGATCAAACTGCCAAGCCGGGCGGGAAGTTTAACCATGCGGCTCAGCCAGGAGACGACGAAGATGGCCACCACGATACAGACGATGACAACGGGCAGGGCGTTGAGGCCAATCATCCCGACCGTAGTGATACTCAATTTGAGGCCAAGTAGCGCCACACCGATGCGGAGCACCAACCGCAGGCATAAGCGCAATCCCTGTTCGTAGGCCTGGGGGAGACCGGCAAGGTTTCGAACCAGCAGACCCAGGACCACCGCCATTAAAACCGGACTTAGCGGACTGCGCTCGAATCCGAGTAGCGTTTTCCCAACCCAATCGGCCAATAGTCCACCGACGACGGCCATCGACATGGCCAATACTACACCCGGGGCCATGGCGCCGACCCAGTTGAAGCCGCGGTGTAACCGTTTCTGCCAGGAGGTGGAAAGAAGGAGTTCTCCCGGCAGGGGTTCAACCGCAGAGGGATCGTAAACCGGGACACCTTCCATGCTGTCCAACGATTGTATCTCTGCGGGATCGAGGAAGATGTTGAATGGTTGATCGGATCGGGCGCTCATGGCGATTAACGCATTCAGTCAATATTCAACAATTTGGGAATTCGATGGAGCAAAGCACTTAATTTGCAGGTGTGCCCGTCAGGAATACGGACCACCGGAATGCCTCCATCGGGAACTGCATTATGCGGGGTGTTGTACGAATGCACTGCATTCGGTAGAGCGGTGCAGCACCTGGACGAGGCCATGGATTGGGGAGCGAGAACTTGGGAACATGCCAAGGATTCAAAAGCTTCCAAACCGTCGTTTTAGTTTCTATTTGAGTGTTGGTTATTCGAGAAACAACCTGTAAAACCGGTTATTGGCGACTAAAGTTACCCCCTGCCTCCAATGCAAGAAAATTTGCCTGTCCTTTAGAATATTAATATTCGAAATAGAATGTCAGGCATACATATAAGTAAAAAATGTATACTTTACTATTTTTCCTATAATACCATAAAAAGCATGGTAAGTAGTTGATATAAGAACACTTGTATACTTATTCATTGAAATAATTGAAAATAGGATATCCTCAATTTCTCCCTACCGCCAACACTTCTTCCATGAGGCCGGCCGGCCAGACCTTTCCATCGAACCTGGTTTTCACCGAATCGCGAACCGCTTTTTGAAACTCCTCGATGGCCAACTCGTGATGCGGCACAATGGTCATTCCTTTCGCTTGGAGGCGCTGGGCGATTTCGGCTTCAAACTCCTGCGTGAGCGTAGTTATGAGTTCCATGGTTTCATCGGTTGCCCTTTGCACGATCCTTTGCTCTTCCCCGTTCAAGTTTTCCCAGGATCTTTCTGAAATGGCAAACGGGACGGCGTTGAACTGGTGATTGGTTTCAATGGCATACTTCTGTACTTCGTACCATTTATTGGCCCAGATGGTGGGGTATGGGTTTTCTTGTCCGTCGATAACGCCCTGGCTGAGGCCGATGAAAATTTCCTTTAGCGCCATGGGGGTTGGATTCCCTCCCAGACCCTTGATCACAGCCAATGACATGGGATTGGGAACAGCGCGAATCTTCAGGCCTTTGGCTTCCAATGGGCTTTTAAAGGGCCTGTTACCGGTCGTGACAACCCGTTTCCCATAGTAATAGGCGCCGAGGATGCGCAAATGACTTTTTTCAATAATCTCCCGGTTCCATTTTTGCCCCAATCGCGGATCATCCAGCAAACGTTTGATATCTCCGAAATCGTCGAATAAATAACCAGAGGTCATGATGGTCATTTCCGGAACCGTATCGGCCAGGATGGGGAAAGTTGGTACACAGAAATCAATAGCGCCGGTTTTTGAGCTAATGTAAATATTGCGGGCAGATCCGAGCTGTCCGGCGGGAAAGACCTTCATTTCCATACGGCCTTGACTGTACTGGGCCACTTTATCTGCAAAAGCCTGGAGTCCGATACCGCTGGGGGAATCGGGCTGGAAGACGTGGGCCAGCCGCATGATCTTTGGCTCAGCGCCGGAAACTGCCAGGTGCGCCATGAGAGCAACCCATACCATCAGGAATCGTCGTCTTTGGTTTCTGTTGAAGAGATATGACAACCTGAGAAAGGTCGCGGAATTTTGTTGGAAAAGCGGCATAGGAATTTAATACATGGTTCAACTCGTAGGAAAACTAGACCATGAAAATCTTCCAGCGACTCAAAAATATACAAATAGACATCTGGTTCCTTCAGTTTTCAATCGTTGCCCTGATTGTTCTTTCAGTCCTCCAGGTTTTTTCCCGCTATCTACTGAATGCTCCATTGTCCTGGACCGAGGAAGTCTCTACCTGGTTCTTGATTTGGATGACTTACGTAGGAGCCTACTCTTTGCTCAATCGCGATACCCACGCACGGGTGGAAATCATCGATGAATTGTTTGGAAAACGTATTGCCCGGTGGCTGCATGCCTTCTGGGACTTCGTCATCGGGGTTTTCCTGGTGGTTCTGGCCTATGCGGGAATCAGGCTTATGGAAATAACCGCATACGATAAAACTCCAGCCCTTCGGGTATCGTATGCGGTCATTCTTTGTATCATACCCATTGCCGCAATTTTGATGCTGGTCACCATCCTTGGTCGCATTTATCGGACCATCTTCAACCTGTCCGGAGGGCGCTGAGGTGGCTTTCGATGCCGGCCTGCTCTGGCTTATATTCGCCAGCCTCATCCTTATCGCTTTCGGTTTGCCGGTGGCTTTTTCCCTGGCCATATGCGCCTTTGCCTACCTTTGGCTGAACGGATTTCCATTGAGCGTTGGGGCACAGGAACTGGGATTCTCCTTGGAGAACTTTACCTTCCTCGCCATCCCGCTATTCATGGCGGCCGGCATGACCATGAATGCCGGAAAAATTACCGATAGAATTTTCGACTTTGCCAACGTTTTGGTTGGGCGGATTCCGGGCGGGCTGGGGCATGTGAATGTATTCGCCAGCCTCATTTTTGCAGGCATGTCAGGATCTGTCCTGGCCGATGTGGCCGGTCTTGGATCCATGGAAGTTAAAGCCATGCGGCAAAAAGGATACGATACCCGATTTGCCGTAGGCATAACCCTGGCCTCTTCCGCCATAGGACCGATCTTGCCTCCAAGCATACCGATGGTGCTCTTCGGGGTCATCGCCGATGTCTCCATTACAGGCCTTTTTCTGGGTGGTGTCCTTCCCGGCCTGTTGATCGCATTGTGCCTGATGGTCTATATATTTTTTATCGCTCTTCGCCGAAATTACTATTCCTCCCACTGGGTGGGTTGGAAGGCTGTCGGGGTAGCGGCTCTCGTTGCAATTCCTGCTCTTCTCACACCGGTCATTATCGTGGGCGGTATGGCCTTGGGCATTTTCAGTCCCACCGAGGCGGCCACGGTTGCCGCGGTCTATGCGCTTTTCCTCGCGGCTATCGTTTATCGCGATCTTTCCTGGAAGCAATTCTCCAAGATCCTGAGGGACACGGCGCTTTCAACCGCGAAACTCATGTTCATAATCGCATCCGCCATACTTTTTGGCTGGGCACTGACCGTGGGCGAACTTCCCCAGGCGCTTTCCCATTTCCTGGTCTCCACCTTCCAGGAGAAATGGAGTTTCCTCCTCGCCGTAATTGGGGTGCTCCTCTTACTCGGCGCCATCATAGAGAATGCCATTTTGCTCCTGATTCTGGCCCCCATGCTGCTTCCCATCGCACAAGGAGCCTATGGCATGGATCCCGTTCATCTCGGCGTGGTCATGGTCTTTGCCATCATGATCGGCCAGTACACCCCGCCCATGGGCCTCTCCCTGTTCGTCATGCGCGATGTGGCTCAAATTTCCCAGGGCCGGGTTTTCATTGCGGTTGCGCCTTTTCTCATACCCTTGATTGGCGCATTGCTCCTCATGGCCTATTTTCCAGGCATCGTGTTGTGGGCGCCGCGATTGCTGGGCTATTGACCCCCCCTCCAATCCTGATCGTGATCATGATCTCTCCCTCTCCCCATTCCTAATTCCTAATTCTTAATTCCTAATTACGCGCCCCCAGCGCGCTTCCCCCTCTCCCCATTCCTAATTCCTAATTACTAATTCCTAATTCCTAATTGGCGCGCCCCAGCGCGCCTCTCCCCCTCCAATCAGGGTCTGATAATGGTGCCGTCTCCCTTTCGAATCGGCGGCCAATTCAGAGGTTCCTTGGCAACCGGAAATTTCGCCGCCAATTTTTCATCGAAATCCACCCCGTATCCCGGCGCTTCATTGACTAACAAATAGCCGTTCTCGATGAGGGGACACCCGGGAAAAACTTCCTGACTTGCCTGATTAAACGGAACGATTTCCTGAATGCCAAAATTCGGTATTACCAGATCGAGGTGTGCGTTGGCCGCATGTCCTACCGGGGAGACGCCGTGTCCGTGCCAGGCGGTTCGAACGTTGAACATCTCACTCAGCACTGAGATTTTCCGCGCCACACTTAGTCCGCCTACATGAGAGACGTGGACGCGGATAAAATCAATCAGCATGTCAGAAATCAACCCTATCCATTCGGTGGGATTATTGAAAAGCTCTCCCATGGCCAGCGGCGCACTGGTCTGCTGGCGAAGCATTGTGAAATAGTGCTGGGGAGTTTCGGGAGGGAAGGGATCCTCAATGAAAAACGGATGAAACTCTTCAAGCTCTTTGATCAGGCCAATGGCCTCGATGGGATTGACCCTTTCATGAATGTCGTGGAGCAGTTCTACCTCCTCACCGCACGTTGTCCGAATGTGCTCAAACAGTTTCGGCATTTGCTGCAAATAAGCGCGCGTGTTTTGATAGGTGTCACTCGGCGTTCCAAAACCGTGTTTTTTGAAATCGGGTTCTTCTGAGAGGTTGGTGCTGCCATACCCGCCCAATTGGATTCGTATATGGCGGAATCCCTGATCCATGAGCCTCTTTACCTGCTCCTCTACCACGGCAAATTCATCACCTCTGGCATGGGAATAGCAATCGACCGCAAAGCGGCATTTCCCGCCCAGTAACTGATACACCGGCATGTTGGCCCGTTTTCCTTTGATATCCCAAAGAGCCTGGTCAAATCCGCTCAAGGCATTATTAAATATTGAACCGTTGCGCCAATAGGACATGTTGTAAGTGGTCTGCCAGAGATCCTCTATCCGATCGACATCCTTGCCCACAACAAAGGGCTTGAGGTACTGATTCACTGCCTCAGCTACCAGATGAGGCCGCCGACGGTAGGAAGCACACCCCAAACCGTATAATCCGGGTTCCGAGGTCATCACTTTGACCACTACCAGATTCTGATCCTGAGGAACGGTCAGAAATGTTTTAACGTCCGTTATCTTGAGCGGAGCGAGTCCCTTAGTTCCCGCTGCGTAGGTCGCTGCCGTTGCTTCCTCTTGCCTGGTCATTGCGCCCAACAATCCCGCTGACGCGCCCAAGGTGCTTAGTTTCATCATATCCCGGCGATTCATCTGCAAACTCCTTTAGTATTTAATTTTTCATTCATAGTTTATCCATATACACTTTGTTGAAGGAATGGATGTAATTTCTGCGAGAATGGATACGACCACGGTCACGATCAAGATCAAGATCAGGATCAGGATTATGATCACGATCAGGATTATGATCGAAAAAGTGGAAGGCAGCATTTCCGGATGCACTAATCTCATATCCCGCATTTCTCAAAAAATGCTTGGCCAACGCACGAAGGCCGGCTTCGGAGTCGATTGCCGGTGTGTGCGCTGGGAGGCTGAGGCGGGCAAGTTGGAGTTGCTTTTTTGTGCTGTGTCTCAATAAACAATTCACGATCTTACCCTTCTTGATGATGACAAAATCCATTCACTCCACTCCGATTAACCCGCATGTCTCACAAAATTCGTAGCGAGCGAACGAAGATCGAGTGCTGGTGTGGGCTTTGCGCCGATGAGCGGATGAAGCTGGGTCGACACCCTGCAAAGTCGGCCTGCAACTGTGCGAAGCACGGGCAGGGGAATCCAGCGAAGTCCACACCAGTGCCGATATTTCGGAGCGCAGTAGAAAATTTGTGAGACATACGGGTTAAAACCCTGCCCTGAACTGATTCTATAGAGGGACTTTTCCCTATCTCCCACGCATGAACATCTACACCACCACCATTCTGCTCAGCATTTTAGCCTACGTCGTGGTGGGCAATTACGTTGGCCGCAAAGTGAAACGGCTCGAGGACTATTTCGTGGTCAACCGGCAGGCGTCGGTGCTGCTCATCGTTGGAACCCTGGTGGCCAGTTTTCTCAGCACCAATACCTTTATGGGCCAGGCCGGGTTCAACTATGATTTAAATTCGGCCATAGTCCTTATTCCGGGTTTACTTCTCACGGGGTATGTTTACGGCGCTCTGTATTTTGGGCGCTATCTCCGACGCAGTCGGGCGCTGACGGTGGCCGAATATTTTGCCAAAAGGTTTTATAGCCGCCGCGTCCAAGTCATTGCCGGCATAACCGTCATTGTGGGTATTGGTTTTTACCTCATCGCAGTAACGCAGGCTCTCGGGTTGATTCTCTCGAATCTCACCCCCCTGTCTTATACCCAAGCCCTCATCGTTGCCTGGGCCAGTTACACCTCCTTTATCCTCTATTCCGGATCACGGGGAGTCGTCATAACCGATACGATGATGTTTCTGTTGTTTACCCTGGTCAGCTTCCTGGCCATGTATGCCATATTTGACGCCCATGGTGGCTGGGTCGCCGCCATGGAAGGACTGGTCCACCTGGAGGGGAAGGAGAACCTCATGGCCTGGCATGGAAGGACCGGCCCGGGAATGAGATTTGAGACCCCAACGGATTTCCTTATCTGGGTCACCATTATCATGTTGGCCTGGAGTTTCGTGACCGCGATCAGCCCCTGGCAGTCAAGCCGTTACCTCATGGCTAAAAATGAGCACGTGGTATTGCGTTCGGCTTGTGGGGCGGCCATCAGCATTGGGGTAATACAAGCCATGGTTTATGCCGCGGCGGCCACCGTGAACCTGAGCAATCCAGCTATCGAACCCAGGGATGAGGTTTTGGTCTGGGCCGCCCTTAACATGATGTCGCCGCTGGTGGGCGCATTGCTGCTGGCCGGACTGGTTGCTGCCGCACTGTCATCGGCCTCCACCTTCCTTTCCCTTATTGGATTCAACCTGAGTCATGACATCCTGCATGAAAGAGGCACGGAGGAACGGGCCAAGTTGAAATTCAGCCGGCAAATGATGCTGTTAGCGAGCGTCGCGATTTTGATCGTTTGTCTGTCGATCGAACAAAATATTTTCTGGCTGACCTATTTTGCCGGCACCTTGTTTGCCTCGGCCTGGGGACCGGTTGCCCTCATGAGCGTGTGGAGCGATCGAATAACGGCAAGCGCCGCTTTCTGGGGAATCACCTGCGGGTTCCTTGGCAATGCTGTGCCAAAACTGTTTGACTCCATGAATCTTATCGAGCTACCGGTCTACCTGGATCCGATCCTCGTAGGTGCGGTGATCAGCCTGGTCGTGGTACTGGTGGTTTCCAAAAAAACAACCGTCACGGCCAATGAACGCAGCTACCGATTGTCATTGTTGGAAACGCCCCAAGAGGAAAGGAATATCAAGGCGGTGAAAAAAACGCTCTGGTATGCCTCTGCCGTAGGCCTTTTTGGCTTGGCCATGGCCGCTATCATGTTCCTCTTCTACGTGGTCCCCTACCAGAGAGCGCTGACTCCGGCCGGGGATGATTTCAGCTTCGACTGGTTTAGCGGAGAGGCGATTGCCGCCTACCTTTGGGCGGTGGTTTTCGTCTTTATCGCTTGGTTGATGTACCGAAGCGTGCGCCGCGAGTACCTCTCCGAAAAATGAGGGCCGGACCCTTCCTTATTCTACCGAACTATAGACGGCCTTGCGAAATCGCTTTTGAAGATCCCAACTGAAATCCCGGGCCCGGCTCATGAAGAGACCAAACAGGTTTTTCTCGGGATCAATCCAGAAGTGCGTATTGGTAGCTCCGGACCATCCAAAGATGCCCTTCGATGCATTGACCCCATCCGCTTCGGGGTCTTCCAGAACAAATAATGAAAACCCACGGAAAAAGCCCGAAAGTTCTGGTTCCGCTTTCGCTTCCAGGGGGTAGCCCTCGGAAGTTTTTTGGGTTATTCTCTCAATGCTGTCCGGAGAAATGATTTGCTTGCCTCCATAGATTCCGCCGTCGAGCAGCATCCGACAGAATTTGGAGTAATCTTCCATGGTTGAGACGAGTCCTTCGCCGCCAAAGAAGGCTCGATTACCTTCCCGAAACGTAAACCGGCTCAAGTTGTCTTTGTAACCTTTGAGGTGTCCGGAATTTATGAAAGCAGGTTGAAACCGGTCCTTTCTTTCGGCCTCGGTCACGAAAAATTTCGTATTTTCCATGCCCAGGGGATTAAAAATGTTCTCTTTCAGGAATTGGTAGAAGCTTTGCCCGGTAACGGCTTCTACGACACAGCCCAATAAGGCTTGATTGATTCCATACTGGTATTGGGTCCCCGGTTCGAATTCGAGGGGTAGCTTTCCTACATCGTCCACGAAATCTTTCAGATTATCGTATTTGATGGTACTCGGTATGTAATGGGTGCTGATATAGTATTGGTAGCCGGAGCGATGCGACATCAAGTGAACAATTTTGAGATCATTGACGCACTTGTAGATACCCTCCTCCCCTTTGCATTTCAGGTCCGCCAACTCCGGAAGGTATTTGGATACCGGATCTTCCAGATCGACTAATCCCTTTTCGTGCAGGATCATCATGGCCACAATAGTAACAGGCTTGGACATGGAAAATATGGGAAAAATGGTGTCTGAGGTTATATCCCTGTCCCCCGGTTTGGCCGAGTTCTGCACATGGTGGTAAATGGTTTCCCCGTCCTGGAATACCATGGCAACATTGCTGCCGGTTATTTCCTCGTCTATAATGGATTTTTGAAAGGCCTCGATCGCAGCGAAGTCGGCGTATACGGTCGCGCAATTGAGGAGAAGGAGAGCTGATAAGTACTTTTTCATTTTTTCCAAATGTATCGGGCGATGGGGTCGGGTCTGGATGCTGTTTGGTTAAGCCAT
>JAABVD010000322.1 GCA_014529615.1 Opitutia bacterium | reverse complement strand
ATTCCCTTCTCCAAGTCGTTGATTTTTCGATCAAGATCATGATCACGATCACGATCAAGATGATTTACTTCGTGCCCCTTCGTGGACCCAATTCCCATTCAGCCTTTCTCCCCTCCTTTGTGCCTTTTCTTCCTTTCTTCGCCTGGGCGGGAAAAGATTTCATGGGGGCAAACTGGGACTCCCACTCCGGGTTCCAGGTCGATACCGAGGCCGTCCTGCCCGAGGAGGAAGTGCACCCCTCTCTGTGGTTCTCGGCCGAGGAACTGATTGCTTTCAAACAATCCCTCCAAGCCGATTCCACCATCGCAGAATATTGGGACAAGGTGAGTAATCATCCCTATCTGGAGGCTCCCTTCCCCGAGGTGATTCCACCGGACGAGTTATGGAAGCCCGAACTGGCCAAGGCAAACAACAGGCGCATTCACCAATATTACGGGGATATGACGCAAATTCCCCTTTACTGTGGGTACATGGCCTGGATGACCGATGACGAGGCCTCCAAACGCCACTACATTGACCGGGCCAAAGCTGCCTTGCTTCGGGTCTTCGATGGCCCCATTTACGATTTGGATCCCCGGGGGTCCGGGGTAGATAAGGCTGTGGATGAGATTTATCGCGGCATTTGGTCGCAATCCGTTTGCGCCGCTTATGACTTCGTTCAGCCCTTCCTGACCCCGAAAGAGGATGCCGCCATCAGGGAACGCCTTTTACGCGAAGCCCGCTACACCCATGAAAACCTGAATTCCTGGGCCGGCGGTCCCCACAACCACTTGTCCAAACCGGCTTGGGGCTTGGCCGCCTTTGCGCTGACCCTTTCCGACGAACCCGAAGCGAAAGACTGGTTCCGCAACGCCATGGAAGCGGCCAATCGAAACACCCGCTACCATTTCAGCGCCGATGGCATCTACCGGGAAGGCGGCATGTATTACATCTTCTCCTGGCTGAACTTCGTCCCTTTTCTGTATCACTACAAAAACGTATCGGGGGTCGACTACTTCAAAGACTTCATGAAAACCTTCGAGTGGGGCGTTCTCAGCCGAAACGCCCGCGGCTGGACCATGAACGTGGAAGATGCCTTCATTCGTCCGGTACCCACCCAGATGGTAGCCAAGGCCTTCAAGCATCACCGTTCCTTTCTGGCCCCCGAGATTCCCTTTTCCGAAGTCCTGCAATGGAATTTCCAAACTACCGACTTTGGGCCGTTTCGGGAAATGGAAAAGATCAGTGGATTCAATTATACCGGCGCCACCTGGGACTACCCCAAGGAATTGTACGAACTCATTACTTACGATCCCTCCATAAAACCCACCACCCCCACGGCCGATCCGACCCTATTCATGGAAGGCGGCCAGACCATTTTCCGCAATTCCTGGACCAACCAACCGGAAGATCAGCTCTACTTGCTCTTTCACAGCGTTCCCCAGGCTGACAACCACGATCATCACGACACCCTCAGTTTCATCCTCTACGCCAAAAACCAGATGATGGCATCGGACGGAGGTTATACCCGGAGCGGTTACGGAGACGACATCCGCTATACCTACTACCGAAGGCCCCAGGCTCACAATACCCTGACCTTCGACGATATTCCCCTGGGGGACTTCGTGGAAAACCAGCCCAACCCATCCGAGGACCGGCTCAACACCTCCTTCTTCGATTTCGAAATGAAAAGCGCCCCCTTCAGGCGTTACCTGGGCGAATCGCTGGGCATGGCCAAGCGTTCCATCGCGTTCATTCAGGGCGAATACTTTCTCGTGCTCGATGAAGTGAGGGGCCAAGTCTACCGAGGCAACAAATTGGAGGGAAAATTCGACCTCTATTTCCATGGAGGCAGAAGCAGTTTGGAAATCGAGGATGGCAACTACATCTGGTCCTACGGCCACGATCGCTATGGAACCGAGGCGAAATTGATCACTCGTCAATTGGCCCCGGAAGCGCAAATCGAAGCGCTGGAAATGGAGAACACCTATATCAAGGGGGACTATGCCGCATTTCCCGCCCTCCGCGCCACCAAGGCCGGTCACCAAGCCCTTTTAGGCCAGATTCTCTATCCCCTGGGCCCCGAGGATGCCCAACCCACCATAGAAGATCTATCCACGGAGAAACTCTTGGCGGCCAAAATCGCTTCCGGAGAAAAGACCGACATTTTCCTGAAATCACACGCGGGGAAAACCAGCAACAAGGCCGGTATCCGTTTGAACGGAGATTTTGCCTGGATCAGCCTGGAATCGGACCAACTGGCCGAGGTCGCCGGCCAATCCATAAAGAGCCTCTCCTTCAACGGATCCCCCATTTTATCCTCGAATCAGCCCGTCACCTTTGCCCTCAAGCTGGATAGAGTGGCGGAACTGGGGGTCGCTTTGAAGAAACCGGCCAAGGTCACCCTTCACCTGGGAAGAACCCTATCGAGGATAACCTCCGATGGTCAGGATATACCCTTTGAAACCGTCGATGGCACGGTGGAAATGGAACTGACCCGCAGCGGCAACTATCAGTTAATTTGGAATTAACCACGGATGGCTCTCAATCCTATTCACATAGCGATCCTGTTCCGGCAAAGCCGGATCAAGTGACTGAAAGGAACGTTGTTTGAAATTAATTTAACATCGCCGCTACGCGGCTGGATGCCTACGGCAACAGGATGGAGCTGCGCTC
>JAABVD010000034.1 GCA_014529615.1 Opitutia bacterium | reverse complement strand
GTTCCACTCCAAAGCCCAGTGTCGCGTAGCGCACACTGGGTTGAAATGGACAAAAACAACGAACCCCAACGGGGTTCCATCATTTGGGTGATCAGCGACCCAGTGTGCGCTACGCGACACTGGGCTTTGGAGTTTAACGCCGTTGGCGTAAAAGCTAGATGTTTGAATCGATTAATCGGGCCTATGGATGGGCGCACTTGCAGCCTCCGTTTGCCGCGATTGCTTCGAGGCTGGGGACCAGGCTCCAAATATCAGCCTTTAAGGAAATCGATCAGCAACCGGACCGTGCGTCCCGGTTGTTCCTGCTGAACCCAGTGACCTGCCCCGGGGACGAGATGGGCGCCGCGCATATCCGTGCAAGCCTGGTCCTGCATCTGCTCCAGCGCGCCCGGATTCTGATAGCTCCCCCAATCGCTCGCTCCAGAAATAAATATGCTGGGTTGCTCGATCCTGCGGCCGGCAAAGAGTTGCATTTCCGCAGTTCCAAGCGCTCCGGAGCGATACCAGTTCAATCCACCCTGAAAGCCGTTGCGCTGATACTCCTTCGTGTAAACCTCCAACTCTTCATCCGGCAGCCAGGAATTGGCCGCAATCTCCTCAACGGAGGGCATGAATTTGGCCACCGTTTCGGCCATACCGTCGGCTGCATCCATGATGTAGTAGGTTGGCATTTGGGCCATCACGGTAGCGGTCCTCGCAGCCAGACGAAACGGTTTGTTCCCTTTCCAATCCGCGCTTTTGTAGTGAAAATAGGCCCGCAAAAAGGCGTGTAGCCCCTGGAGCGCCCGCCACATGTTCGGGTTGGCCTCCCGAGTGCGGTAATAGCGCTGATAGTGCTTACGAGGCCGCGGGAGTTTCGCCAGTTCGGCATACAGGTCATAGCCGGCCGATTGCTTGGCCGGTGGATTGTCCGCCGTGTCGAACGGCAAGGAGGGCGTTCCACTGAAGGGGGCGCTCATCAACGCCACCCTGGTAAAAACATCCGGGCGTGTAACGGCGCACCAGGCTGCAATGGGAGACCCAAAGTCATGCCCGACTACCGCCACCTCGGTATGGCCCATGGCGTGAACCAGCCCCAGCGCATCCCGCACTACATTCAGACGTCTGAACGAAAAAAGATCTCCATCGTAGTCACCATCCCAACCGGTTGTTCGACCATAGCCCCGCTGATCGGGCGCCATTACATGATAGCCTGCTTCAGCCAGTGGAACCATGACCTTGCGCCAACTGTAGGCCAGTTCCGGAAAACCGTGCAGCAGCAATATCCCCGGTCGGTTGTCTTCTTCATACCCGGCCTCCAGCACGTGCATACGCAAACCGTTTATCTCCTCCACAAAACGCGAACGAATTCCCTTCGGCAACCCGTCAGTCGGATAGGGTTCCATTTGTCCCATGCCACTTGGTGAATTCATTTCCGGTCCAGCCTGGGCATTAATTGAATTGCGCATACCCAGACCGATTCCAACCGCCGGCAACCAGGATGCGAAGCGAATTATTGCCTGTCGACGGGAATACTGTTTCATGAATTTGCAAATACTCAAGTGTAACGCTTACTATAACGAAACGGTGACATTACCAACCGAAATAAAAATAACGCTGAATTTTGCGCTGTTTGCCTGCTTGGCGCTGACGGGTTTTGCCCAGGAAAATGCGGAGTTGGTGGAGGATGACATCATTAATCTGGAGCCCTTTGTCATTTTCGCCGGGGAGATGGACGTTATCGACGGGATTACCGGCAAGGAATATAACGGGACCAATGCGGTGGTCTGGGGATTTGTCGATACCTTCAAAGAGTACCTCGTTCGTTATCATGAGAAACTATTGCGCTTTGAAATTCAGCATATGAATCTCCGCACCCAAGCGGGACTGGCCATCGAAAAGCAACTCCAGGAACTGACGGAGAGTTTCGGTATGCGCAATTTTAAAGCCGATCGCAAGGAATGGCTGACCCGCGAACGTTCCATTCTCTACCGGCTAAATACCAAACCCTTTTTCCGGATCGAAGCCCTGATCGTCTGGGATCTGGACAAGTTGAACAAGATGCTGCCCAACCGGCCCCAGACCAAGTACGCCAAGAACATTCGTTATAACGAAGAGACGCAAACCTGGGAACGCCGCGTCCTCACCCGGTGGGAGGTTTATTATATGTTTGTTAATGAAGAGAATGGAAACCAATGGCCCCATTGGGTGCTCAAGCAAGATGGTCTCAACCTGGATACCAACAAAGGTTTTCATTTTATGGAGAGCGGGCTCAGCCACCAAGTGCCCCCCAGCGCATTCAAGGAGGTCGAAATCACATATCCCATATTTTATACGTCCAAGGAACCGGCCGTCGAACAGATAGAACGCCTTCGGGATACCTACGTATCCAATCTATATCACATCTACGATCCGTTTACCTGGATCGCTCGTCGCAACACCCTTTTTCGCGGAGGATTCAACAGAGAGTTGACTGAGAAGGTGCGCAGGAAGCGGTTTCGGGTCAGCGATCGCGACTGGTTCAACACGGTCTTCACCCATCTTCTCAATGATGTTGCTCAGATTAAAGTGCTGGGTGTTGGCGAGATCTATGAACTGCAGGCCATTAACCGTTGGAAAACCTCAGAAAATTCCCTGGGTGAAGGCCTCGATCTGCTCAACTGGCACAAAGGGGAAAATCGCCAAGGTAAAGACATCACCCCCAATGCCAAAATCTGGATCAATTATGAGAATCCCGGGGGAGCACGCTTCATCGTTCTGGACGCCTACATGCGCTACGCCGATCGATTTCTCGATGCGGTAAGGACTCGCCTTCTGGATTCAAAGAGAAGGCTCTCCGGTCAGGATTTGTTCAAGGAAGCCATCGAGGAAGTCTCCGGTATCCCCTTTGACGAATACTCCAAGGCTGCCAAAGCCGCCCAGATCCGGATGATGGAGAATTACCGGGACTAATCCGCATATCTCAAGGTCCAAACCGCTTGATGAAGGCTTCGGTGGAGAAGCCGATGAACATGGCTTGGTCCTTTTCCGGATCGACCACTACCGGGGAGGTCCCGGGGGGCCGGATACGTTTCATGCGGGTGTCGCAGGCAGCGACGGCGGGCAGGGCGGCAAGAGCCCTATTGCCAAGGAGCTCAATGGTTCGGGCGGCATGCTGAACGGCGGCCAGATTTTGGTCCTCCAAGGCTTTCGCCAGAACGGGAATTGATTCCACGATGCGGCCGTGACGGGCCAGAGCGTTAGCAGCCTCTATCCTCACATTGGCTTCCCCGTCCCGGAGGGCTCCATTCAAGGCATCGATGGCCTTCGAGGACAGGGTGGACGCGGCGCTGAACCCGACTGCGGCCCAATAGCGTACCCCGGGATCGCGGTCAGCCAGATGGGAGAGCAGTGTCTCTTCAGAGGCGTTACCGACCTGCGAAGCCGCTTGAATGAGGCGTGCTTGCTGGTAAGAGCCAGCGGACCGGGCAAGTTCGTAGGGGGTGGCGCCGGCGCTGAGTTTCCAGGCCAACGCCTCGGGGAGGAACCCGAGGTCCCGGCTATCCATGAGCCTGGCGCCGAGCTGGGCTCGCATTCTTTCCAGGACACTATTGTGATGGGAGGAACTGGCCAAATTTTCCAGGTTCCGGGGATCGGCCTGACAATCGTAGAGTTCTTCCGGAGGCCGGGATGGACCGGCAAAATGCTTTTGAGGGGCTGTCATTTGACCGCTCGCGGCCTGGGCGTAAATCTCGTGCCGGATTTCTCCCAGATCCGGCCATGCAGTCGGTTGATTGTAGCCCAAATGAGGCATGTAGTTGCGAATATAGAGGTAACGTTTATCCCTGACGGAGCGCGCCAGATCGTGGACTTCATCGACCCGGTCGCGATGCCCGTAGACATATCCCCGAGCCGGGCCGGCGGCGGGGCCAAGGAATGGGTTTCCCTCCATGTAGGCTGGAATCTCGGCGGCCGTCAGGCTGAGGACGGTGGGACCGAAATCGTCGAAACTTACCAGTCGGTCCGTACGAGTGCCGGGGTCCGAGGGAGCGAGGCGCCTGTACTTTTCCGGAAAGCGAATAATGAGGGGAATTTTCATTCCGGAATCGAGCAAAGCCCGCTTATGGCGAGGCAGGCCCGACCCGTGGTCGGAATAAAAGAACACGATGGTGTCCTCGGCCAAACCGTCTTCCTCCAATTGCCGGAGAATCGCGCCGACTTCCTTATCCATGACCGTAACGCAATCGTAGAAGCGAGCCAAGGTTTTGCGAACGAGCGGGGTATCCGGGTAATAGGGAGGAACCGGAGCCATTTCCGGATGGTGGATCTCGTCTGCCGGGAGCCTGCTTTGGACTTCGGAAACGAACTGTTGATAGGGCCAAACCATGCTCCGGCTCTGATGCGAAGTCATCAAATTGAATACCGAAAAGAAGGGTTGATCGTCCGTTCGGCCTCTCCAATGGGCAGTGGCGCTGCTTTCATCCCATGACGCGGCGATGATCGTCTCCCAATTTGCGCTGTTGTAGTCGGTTTTGACGTTATTTGTTGTATAGTATCCGGCCGAACGCAGGAGGCTGGGAAAGCCCTTCATGTATCCCGGAATGGGAAAGGCGGAACGCATCTGTTGCGTTCCCTGGGAGGAGGCCGGAAGTCCATTGATGATACAGGACCGGGATGGCGAACATACGGGAGAGGTAGCGAAAGCATTATCATAAACCACTGCCTCAGTTGCGAGTTGGTCGATATGCGGGGTGATGGCGTAATCGTCGCCATAGCAACCGAGGGTCGGGCTCATATCCTCGGCCGTGATCCAGAGGATGTTGGGGGTGTTCGCTATGGCGGGAAAGGAGATCGCGGCAAGAAGGGCAAAATGGGCAATGAGGCGCAGCATGATTAGTGAACGGCAAACAGTTGAAAATGATCCGGTTCGGTTCAAGGGAGGTTCGAGAAATAAGGCGGGTGAGAAACGCTTTTGAGAGATCGAAGGAGCCCGTTATTTGGAGGTGGTTTCTTTCAGCCGAAGGTTACGAAAGGCTACGATGCAGCCTTTGCCGTGGTCCTGTAGGGCGATGAAACCTTTGGTCCGACTCATTTCCGCATCCCGATCGATAAGCGTGGCAAAGTGGACCCCGTTGATCTTCTGAATGAGCATATCGCCCACGGCCATGATCTCCATGGTATTCCAAGCGTGTTCGTTGTAGTGGGCTTGGACCTCGGCGGCATCTTCAAGCTTTGCATTCACCCGCGTTCCATCCTCCGCAATATCGGCCCGCTCCCCGGCTGTGGTCATCAGCCACCGAGCTTCTCGCTTGGGGTGTTCACCCTCTAAAAGAGAGTGATGCCAGAGGCCCATGACGTCCCTCCTCGCAATTTCCACTTGGTATCCGAAATTATTCCACTGGCCCAGATCATCGCTCCGGACTTGGAGACCCGAATTTCCCTTGTCCCAGCGAAACTCCAACCGGAGAACAAAGTTGGCCGGTTGGCCACCGCGCCAAATGAGCCAGTTCCTTTCCTCCGAGGCCCCCGTGCACCAAATTTCCCCGTCGCGAACCTCCCAAGCCCCCGGTTTGGCATCCCAACCGTCGAGATCGACGCCATTGAACAGAGAAATGAATCCGGGCTCGTCACCGCCACGCAATGGAGACACCAGGAAGAACAAGGTAAGAAAGAGGAGCTTTTTCATTATTTGAATTCGGGTTTTGGATCGTGGTTTGTCCCAGGCAACAATTTCTGTGACACCATAAATGCCCCATTATGATGATTATCTGATCAGATACGAGAGCATATCGCGCATCTCTTCCGGGGTTTGAATGAGCCCGGCCGGCATCATGGATTGCTGGCTGACGGCCCGTTGCTTCACCTCGGCCACAGGTATCTTGTAGGTCTCTGCGAGAGTCTATTTCTGGATGCTGGATGCTCGATGCTCGATGCTGGTTTCTTGATGCTTGTTCGTGACCTTGGCTCCTCTTTATTTTTTGTGCCAGCCTTCTCCCCCCACCGGCGCGACGGCGGGCTAACGCCCTTGTCTTGCCGACTCCCCCTCAAGGGAGGGAGTGATGGGAAATCATTTTTGGGGCGTGGTGGAAAGGGTTTATCTGGGTAACCTGTCCTGCCGTAGCCTTCTGGCCTTGAATCTCGATCTCCCCTCAATTCCTAATTCCTAATTCCTAATTGGCGCGCCCCAGCGCGCCTTTGTGCCTCCTAATTCCTAAATCTGGAAATCGTCCTCATTGAAGAACCGTCTGATCTCGGCCCGGGCGGATTCCGGGCTATCGGAGGCATGCACGACATTCCTCATTGCGTTATCGCCGTAATCGCCCCGTATCGTTCCCGCCGCCGCTTTTTCCGAATCGGTCGGCCCCACCAACTTCCGAATTTTTTTTATGACGTTATCCCCTTCCAGGATCATTACCACCACCGGCCCGGACTCCATGAAAGAGGAGATCCCCGGAAAGAAGGGTTCATCTGCCAAATGGGCATAGTGCTGCTTGAGGAGATCCGGTCCCAATTGTGCCATCTTACACCCGGCAATGGTAAATCCCTCCCTTTCAAAGCGGCCGAGCACCGTTCCCATGAGCCGTTTCCTCAGACAGTCGGGTTTGAAAATGATCAGGGTTTTCTCCATAGTATCCGTTCAATACTTCGAAGCTCGACGCATGCCAAACCGAAAAAACGGGCTCGGCAATTTGCGCAGTTAATCGGTTAATTGGATGCTACTTCGGAGGATGACTGCTTTTGCTCGAACTTGATCTCATCCTTTTCAACCACCACCAGAATGGGCTCGCCCTTCTTGAGATTCCCCCTGAGAATCGACTCCGCCAAGGGGTCTTCCAGATAGCGCTCCACAGCGCGGCGAAGCGGGCGGGCTCCATATTTTTCGTCGTACCCCTTGTCGATGAGATACTCCTTTGCCTCAGCAGACATGGACAAGTTGATATCGTGCCGTTGCAACCGTTTTATGACTTCCCTCAATTCGATATCGACAATTTTGACCAGATCTTCCCGCCTCAAGGAGTGGAATACCACCAACTCATTGATCCGATTGAGGAACTCCGGTTTGAAAATGCGCTTCGACTCTTCAAGGATTTTCTCCTTGATCCATTCGAAGTTGTTGGCCGGTCCGGTCAATTTCCCAAAACCGAGGGATGTCTCCCTTTGGATGAGCCTGGCGCCGACGTTAGAGGTCATGATGATAATCGTATTGCGGAAATCCACCACCCGGCCCAGGCTGTCGGTCAACCGTCCGTCTTCCAACACTTGGAGCAGGAGTTGTATGACATCGGGGTGGGCTTTTTCGATTTCGTCAAAAAGCACCACGGCATAAGGCTTGCGCCGCACCGCTTCGGATAATTGGCCGCCCTCCTCGTGCCCCACGTAACCTGGGGGCGATCCGATCAAACGGGACACGGTAAACTTTTCCATGTACTCGGACATGTCAATTTGGACGATGGCGTCCGGGTTGCCGAACATCGTTTCAGCCAAGGTTTTTGCCAAGTGTGTTTTACCCACCCCGGTGGGACCGAGGAACATGAAGGATCCGATGGGACGGCGTGGATCTTTCAAGTCGGCCCGTGACCGTCGCAGCGCCTTGGCCACCACCTCGGTAGCCGGATTTTGCCCAATCACCACTTCCTGCAGATCCTTCTCCAGTTCTAGCAGTTTCTGCGTTTCCTTTTTCTCCATTCGGGTCAAAGGAATTCCGGTCCAATTCGAGACGACCTTGAGCATGTCATCATCGTCCACCACAATCTTCATGTGCTTGCGGCTTTCCCTCCACTCCTCCAGCAGTATCTCGCGCTTATGGCGGAGCTGTTTCTCCTTGTCCCGGAACTTGGCAGCCTCCTCAAAACGCTGTTCACTGATGGCCTTCTCCTTCTTTCCACAAACTTCATCGATATCCTTTTGCAACCGGTCGATTTCGGGCGGCCGGTTCAGGCTGGCGATGCGGCTCCGCGAACCCGCTTCATCGAGGACATCGATGGCCTTATCGGGCAGATAACGACTCGTTATGTAACGGTCAGACAGTTTTACGGCCCGCAGGAGGGCTCCATCCGTATAGGTAACGTTGTGGTGCTCCTCGTATTTGCCGCGAATGCCATGCAGAATCTTGATGGTATCCTCAACCGATGGAGCGTCCACCTTTATGCTCTGGAATCTCCTATCCAGAGCTGAATCCTTTTCGATGAACTTGCGGTGTTCCGCCAGGGTGGTAGCTCCAATGCACTGCAGTTCCCCCCGCGACAAGGAGGGTTTGAAAATATTGGAGGCATCCATGGCCCCCTCGGCCGCGCCGGCGCCGACTATGGTATGCAATTCATCGATAAAGAGGAGGATATTTTTACTGCGCTTGATCTCGTCCATCACCGCCTTGATGCGCTCCTCGAATTGACCGCGGTACTTGGTTCCGGCAACCATGAGGGCCAAATCCAGGGTAACGAGGCGTTTATCCCCCAAAAGTTCCGGAACCAGCCCGTTAACAATCTCCTGGGCCAGACCTTCCACAATGGCCGTTTTCCCAACGCCAGCCTCCCCGATCAACACGGGGTTGTTTTTTGTCCGACGGCATAAAATTTGAATGACACGGCGAATCTCACGCTTGCGGCCGATCACGGGATCGAGTTCGTTTTTGCGGGCCATTTCCGTCAGGTCGCGGCCAAATGCCTTTAAAGCGGGGGTTTTGACTTCCTTCTTTAGTTCACCGCCGGATTGCCGGGGCACCCCCGAGGTTTGTTCCACACCGCTCCCGGCGTAATTGGGATCCAATTCACTGAGGATTTCGCGGCGGGCCCGCTCGATATCCACGTTCAGAGACCTCAGCACCTGGGCCGCAACCCCCTCTCCTTCCCGCAATAATCCGAGCAGGATGTGCTCTGTGCCCACATAGCTGTGGTTCAGGTTCTTCGCCTCTTTACTGGCCAGAGCCAGCACTTTTTTCACCCGCGGAGTAAAGGGTATATTGCCGGTTGGTTTGGCTTTCTGTCCCATTCCGACCTGTTTTTCCACCGCGCTTCGCACGGTGACCAAATCCAGGCCCATGTTCTGCAGAACATTGACAGCAACCCCTTGACCGAGGTTGATCAACCCAAGCAACAAGTGCTCGGTTCCCACAAAATTATGGTGAAAGCGGTCCGCTTCCTTCCGGGCCAAGGCCAAAACCTGCTGGGCTCTGGGAGTGAAATTATTCATGGGTCCCATGGAATATTTTCCGCTGGAGGTTGAAGGGTCTCATTACAGTTTTAAATGATCAAAAGCAGGTTGGGGAATTTTGGAAAACTTCTGACGCAATAAAGAAGCCCTTATAACATCCCTTTTGGTCGGTTCAATTTCTTTATTTTTCATGTATTGAACGTGACCTGGTTGACATTCAATAAACAAAGGGTCCACCAAGTCGCGAAATTCATCCCGGATGGAGCCGATGTCGATGGCGAGCCGTATGAGCGATAACCGATTCATGGCTTCAGAAGAGCTGATGAGGCGCCCGTGTCTCAATACGCCATAAGCCCGTCCTATTTTGTCCATTAGCTTGGGACTGTCCTTTTCGAGAACTGTTTCCCGGGCGTCTTCCTCTCGCTCCATGATGGTGGACATTACGCTGCGGAGTCGCTGAAGAATTTCTGCTTCGGTCTCCCCCAAAGTTTGTTGATTGGAGATTTGGAAAAAACTGCCGCTGGCATCCGAACCTTCTCCAAATATCCCCCGCACCGCAATGCCCAACTGGTTAACGGCACGCACCACTTTGTCCATCTGCCCCGAAATGACCAGACCGGGCAGGTGCAACATGGCCGATGCCCTGAGACCAGTGCCCACGTTGGTGGGGCAAGCCGTGAGATAACCCAACTCCTTGGAATAGGCGTAGTTGAGCGATTGCTCGATCACATTGTCTATGGCATCGATGAAGTTCCAGGCCCGCTTCAGGTGAAGGCCGTTTCTCAAAACCTGAATCCTGAGATGATCTTCCTCGTTAATCATTATGGAGCAGGCCTGGTTCCTGGATATGGAAATAATCACACCCGCCCCTTCCGGCTCACAGCTCAACTCCCGACTGATCAAATGTCGCTCCAGCAATATCTGCCGATGGAGTTCTGACAGATCTTCAAGGCGCCCTCCCTTTGGACTCTTTATCTTGGGAACGCGCATGACCACGTCCAAACATTGTCCCAGCACTTCCTCTCTTTGTGCCTTTTTGGCCCAACCGGGAAAGGGATAATGAGCCAAATTTCTGGCCAACCGAATGCGGGTGCTCATGATAATGGGGCGTCGGGACCCCGCCCTATGGGTCATTTCACACATACTTTCCACTAAGGAACTAATGGACATGAGCTCCTTCATCCTCCTCGATTTGCTGAATGATCGCGTCCCTGATCCGGGCCGCATCTTCAAATCGTTCTTCCGCGACGGCTTTTTTCAAACTGGCGTTGAGGTCATCCAGTTTCTGCTTTTGCTCCTCCCGGGTCAGGGTATGGTACGGGATTTTTCCATCGTGAGCCATACCCTTGTGCATGTGGGCCAGCATGGGCATGATCATGGGCCTTAAATTCTTGTAACAGCTTGGGCATCCGAGTCTTCCGTGTTTTTTGTAATCGCCGGGAGTAAAGCCGCAAACTTCGCATTTCAGTTGGATGGGTTCACTTCCCAAGCGTTCGTTTTCCAAATTGCCGGTCAGCAAATCGCCCAGGGAAAATCCATTGGGATCGGTCACACCCTTCTCCTTGGCACATGTTTCACAAAGGTCGACCTTGTGGATTTTTCCATCCATGATCTGGGTGAGATGGACCGTGGCCGACTTGCTGCAAATGTCGCACTGTATGGGTTCTGACATTAGATAGAATTCCCTTGGCAGGGGTTCACTCGGGTAAGAGTAAGGCTTTTTTCTTCAAGCACAACATGTTCCCATCGATTTTTTTTTCAACTAACAAGAAGGAGTATTATGGACTGGGCAAGCCTACGGACATTTCTCCAACCCTGATTTAATAAACCTGCACTATAGAAATGTTCCCTCTTTCGCAACCTTAGATCTGAAAGCTGCGAGAAATCGGCCGGTCACCTCACCGGGCTTGCCGGAACCAATTTTTCGACCGTCCACCTCCACTACGGGCACCACTTCAGCCGCCGTCCCGGTCAGGAAACACTCGTCCGACACCCAAATATCATATCGGGTGAGGTTTTCCTCTTTCAAGGGAACGTTCAACTCCGCCGCAATCTCGATGACCACCCGGCGGGTAATGCCCTTCAAAGCTCCGGCATGGGAGGGGGGGGTGGACAACCTTCCCCTTCGCAAAACAAATACGTTGTCCCCGGTGCACTCAGCCACGTAGCCCTGTTCATTGAGCATCAAAGCTTCAATGTAACCCAGGCGATCGGCCTCCATCTTGGCAATGATGTTGTTCAGGTAATTCAACGACTTGATCCCCGGAGAAAGGGCCGCCGCGCTCGTCCGACGGGTCGGCCCGGTAATTATCTTGAGTCCTTTTTCGTAATATTCGTCCGGGTAGAGACGCAAATGATCCGCGATGATGATCAGACTTGGTTTGATGCAAGTTTTGGGAGACAATCCCAAATTACCCACGCCACGGGTAACCACCACCCGGATGTATCCATCGGTCAACCCGTTTACCCGGCAGGCTTGGCATATCCAGTCGCTTAATTGCCGGCGCGACCAGGGCAGGTCGAGAAGTATGGCCTTGGCGGAGCATTCCAACCGTTCCAGGTGCTCTTCCAACTTGAAGACACAACCTTGGTAGAGGCGAATGCCCTCAAAGATTCCATCCCCGTACAAGAGGCCGTGGTCAAAGACCGAAACCTTTGCCTCTTCCGAATCTACAAATTCGCCATCTAAAAATACTTTCACCATCGCGGACCGACATCCAACACGGGGAGAGCTTTCCTGGGCAAGTATTATTTAGCCGACCCTGAAAAAGTCATCATCGCTCCTCCATCAGTATCGGTAATACTCCGGCTTGAACGGACCGGCCACGGGAAGGCCCATGTATTCGGCCTGATGCGGCGTCAAGCGGGTCAGCTTGACGCCCAGTTGTTCCAAATGAAGCCGGGCCACCTTTTCGTCCAGCTCCTTAGGCAAAAGGTAGACTCTATTTTCATACCTGTCAGAATTCCGGAAAAGTTCGATCTGTGCCAGCACCTGGTTGGAGAAACTGGCGCTCATGACAAAACTGGGATGCCCGGTGGCGCAACCCAGATTAAGCAGCCGGCCTTCCGCCAGCAGAATGATGCGCTTTCCATCCGGGTAGACCACCTGGTCGACCTGTGCCCTGACATTTTCGACTTTCAAGGCAGGATCGTCGAATAAAGCGGCCACGTCGATTTCCAGGTCGAAATGGCCGATATTGCCGACAATGGCCATATCCTTCATGGCGTCCACGTGCTCGCGGCGGATGACGTCGCGACAGCCCGTGGCCGTGATGAAAATATCCCCTACGGGAGCCATTTCCTCCATGGTGGTAACTTCAAAACCTTCCATGGAGGCCTGCAGAGCACAAATGGGATCAATTTCAGTAATGACCACCCGGGCCCCCAGCCCCTTCAAGGACTGAGCGCATCCCTTTCCCACGCCGCCGTAACCAGCTACCACGGCCACTTTTCCAGCTATCATGATATCGGTAGCCCGCTTCAGCCCATCGACCAGACTTTCGCGGCAACCGTAGACATTATCGAATTTGGATTTTGTGCAGGAATCGTTCACGTTCAGGGCCGGACAACCCAACTCCCCGCGTTCCTCCATTTGATAAAGGCGATGCACCCCGGTGGTTGTTTCCTCGGACAATCCGTGAAGCCCCTTTAATAATTCCGGGTAATCCCGGTGCACGATGACGGTCAAATCACCCCCGTCATCCAGAAGCAGGTTTGGAGTGGAGCCGTCGGGCCAGACCAAAGTTTGTTCAATGCACCAGTCATATTCCTGCGCAGTTTCCCCCTTCCAGGCAAATACCGGGGTTCCGGCGGCGGCAACGGCGGCGGCGGCCGGATCCTCCGTGGAAAAGATATTGCAGGAAGACCAACGAACCGAGGCGCCCAACTCCTGTAAGGTTTCAATCAAAACGGCTGTTTGCGTGGTCATGTGCAGACAACCGGCTATTCGCGCTCCTTTCAGTGGTTTTTGGGGTCCGAACTCCCGGCGCAGCGCCATCAGACCCGGCATTTCGGGTTCTGCCATATCGATGATTTTCCGCCCCGCTTGGGCAAGGGATATGTCCTTAACTTTATAGTCCTGTAGAGTCTTGATCGGGGTATTCATCTCAATTTCATTTGATATGCTTTAAAATAGCGTCGGTTTTATTGACCGCTTCCCAGGGCAGGTCCGCTTTGCCAAAGTGACCATAGTGGGTGGTTTTTCGATAGATCGGCCGCAGTAAATCCAATTGTAAAATGATATCGGCGGGCTTGAAACTGAAGGCTTTCTCCACCGCCTTCTGAATGGCCCTATCCGGCACTTTTCCTGTCCCGAAGGTTTCCACGTGCAAACTGACCGGATCGGGATGGCCGATGGCATAGGCCACTTGTATTTCCACGCTATCGGCCAACTCCGCCGCTACTATGTTCTTGGCCACCCAACGCATCATATAGGAACCGGAACGGTCTACCTTGGAAGGGTCCTTACCGGAAAACGCGCCTCCGCCATGTCGGCCCCATCCGCCATAGGTATCCACCATCAGCTTTCGTCCGGTCAGCCCCGTATCGGCCCCGGGACCTCCCTCCACAAAGCGACCCGTGGGATTGATCCAATACTGCGTGTTTCCGTTCAACAGGTGGTTCGGCAAAACTACCTCTATGACCTTTTCCCGGATGAAGTCGCATATTTGGCTGTGGGTAACATCTTCAGTATGTTGAGTGGATACCACCACCGTGCCTATGGACTTTAAACGACCATCCTCATAAGTCACCGATACCTGGGATTTGCCATCCGGACGCAACCATTCCCCCTCCTCACTGCGGCGAATATCGGCCAACTTCTTGGTCAATCGATGGGAATACATGACCGGGGCCGGCATGAGCTCGCTGGTCTCGTTGCAGGCATATCCAAACATGATTCCCTGGTCGCCGGCCCCCTGCTCCTCAGTTCCCTTTCCCTCTGCGCCAACCGAATCCACCCCTTGGGCAATATCCGGGGACTGACGGGTCAACAGGTTGCAGATAGTAACTTTATCGGCGTGAAACTCATCGCTTTCATTGACGTATCCAATATCGCGAATGGCCTGCCGAACTATCTCATCGTAATCGGGAGCAGCTCCCGTCGTTATCTCCCCGGCCAGGATTACGCGATCGGACTTGACCAGGGTCTCGCAGGCCACCCGGCTCTTGGGATCGTCCTTCAAACACGCATCCAGAACGCAGTCGGAAATATAATCGGCCACTTTGTCCGGGTGCCCATCGCCCACGGATTCCGATGAAAAGATGTAATCACTCCTCATAAGAGGGTAAAAAGAGCGATATTCCGTCTTTCTGCAAGCAATATATCAACATATCACGATATCTTGATGCGTTCCCGCTTGATCGTGATCCTGATCTCTCCCCCTTTTATGTAACGCCGCAGTCCATCGGCGAAGAATCAGGAGCGGCTATACGCCGCGATCCCACGAAACAATCGCGGCGTAAAGCCGCTCCTACAGCTTAAAACCAATTCTTCCAGAGCTTTTTCCCCGGCTCTCGGGCTAATACCGGCTGATCAACAACCCCCGCATCAAGCTCATTTCTTTGGGTAGGTGATCGAACAACTTCAGGAAGAGTTCCTCGTGGCTCAGAGTTTGAGCCTTCATCTTCTCGCTATCGACGGCCATGAGTTCTTCCCACTCACTCTCTGAAAAATCGAGGCCGCGCCAATCGAGGTCATCGTAACGGGGCATCCAGCCAAGTGATCCCTCAAAGGCGCCGACGTTTCCAGTCGTCCTCTCCACGATCCAGCGAAGCACGCGCATGTTTTCACCGAATCCCGGCCACAACCATTCTCCATCGGGACCCTTGCGGAACCAATTGACGTGAAAAATCCTGGGCGGCTCCTTCAACTTTTTCCCCATGTTCAACCAATGCTGGAAATAATCTCCCATGTGGTAACCGATGAAGGGAAGCATCGCCATGGGATCCTGGCGAAGTTTTCCAACCGTGCCCTCGGCCGCGGCGGTCAACTCCGAGCCCATGGTGGCGCCGAGGTATACTCCATGGGTCCAGTTGAAGGCCTGGAATACCAGGGGAATATCGTTCATGCGGCGTCCGCCAAATATGAAGGCGGAAATTTTTACCCCTTTGGGATCTTCCCAAGCCGGGTCGATGGTGGGACACAAGCGCGCCTGAGCGGTAAAACGCGCATTGGGATGGGATGAAGGTGTCGGACTGTCCGGAGTCCAGTCTTTGCCCTTCCAGTCAATCAAATGATCGGGAACTTCTTCGGTCATTCCCTCCCACCAGACGTCTCCATCGTCAGTCAGGGCGCAATTGGTAAATATGGCATCTCTGGAAAGGGAACCCATGGCATTGCCATTGGTGAGATCGGACGTTCCCGGGGCCACGCCGAAAAATCCCGCTTCCGGATTAATGGCATAGAGATGACCATCCTCCCCCGGTTTGATCCAGGCGATATCGTCTCCGATTGTGGTCACCTTCCAGCCCTCCATCTCGGCTGGCGGATTGAGCATGGCAAAGTTGGTTTTTCCGCAGGCGCTGGGAAATGCGGCAGCCACGTAGGTTTTATTTCCACTTGGATCCTCCACTCCCAGGATCAACATGTGTTCGGCCATCCAGCCTTCATCGCGGGCCATGGCGGAGGCGATACGAAGGGCATAGCACTTCTTACCCAACAAGGCATTCCCCCCGTAACCACTGCCGTAGGACCAGATCATGCGGTCGTCCGGAAAATGAACGATGTAGGTATTCTCCGGATCACAGGGCCACTTGACATCGTCTTCGGGTTTGAGAATCGGAGTGCCGACGGAATGAAGGCAAGGAACAAAGAATCCGTCGTCCCCCAGAACATCCAGGACGGCGCTTCCCATTCGGGTCATGATCCGCATATTGCAAACCACGTAGGCCGAGTCGGAAATTTCGACCCCGATTTGGGAAATGGGCGACCCGATGGGACCCATGCTGAAAGGTATGACATACATGGTGCGGCCCCGCATGCACCCGTCATACAATTTCAACATTTTTTCCTTCATCACGGCCGGGTCTTCCCAATTGTTGGTAGGTCCGGCCTCTTCCGGGGAGCTGGAACAAATAAAAGTCCTGCTTTCCAATCGGGCCACGTCCTTGGGGTCCGATTGGAAAAGATAACTGTTCGGTCTCAGTTCCTCGTTCAACTTTACCCCCACCCCGGCTTCAACCATCTGGGTCATCAGGGTGTTGTACTCTTCTTCGGAGCCATCGGCCCAGTAAACCGAGTCGGGTTTACACAATTCCACGGTCTCTTCGACCCACTTCAGCAAGCGCTTATGCGCGGTTGGTGCATCCATATCCATAATCTTGTTTTCAAATGAGGTTCGCATTCAAATTTGGCATTACCCAAAAGTCTGCAAGCCATTTCTGAACTTTTTTCCTTTTCCATTTCTCAGGCTCCGTCGTGGTCATTCCTTGCAATCCGACGAAGCCGGCGGAGTCAACCGATTGGAGGTTTGCTTCCTTTTCCAGGCCAAAAAATAGCCCCGGAAGTTGCACTTCCGGGGCTACATAGGGATGGGTTTCGGGAGGAAAAAATACTAATCCATGAAATCAATTATGGAGGCCCCAAAAACTGAGCATCTGACTTCTTTAGCACTGACCATCAATCGTGCCAAGTCATAAGTTACAATTTTATTTTTTATGCAGCCCTCTATTCCCTCAATTATCAGGTCTGCCGCTTCATTCCAGCCGAGGTAGCGGAACATCATTTCCCCGGAAAGTATGACCGAACCGGGATTAACCTTGTCTTGTCCGGCATACTTCGGGGCCGTTCCATGGGTGGCTTCGAAAATGGCCCAACCGGATTGGTAATTGATGTTTCCCCCCGGGGCGATACCGATGCCCCCAACCTGGGCTGCCAGCGCGTCGGAGATGTAATCCCCATTCAGGTTCAGGGTAGCGATTACATCGTATTCGGCCGGCCGGGTCAGGATTTGCTGAAGAAAGGCGTCAGCTATGACGTCCTTGATCACAATGCCATTGTCCAATTGGCGCCATGGACCTCCGTCGAGCAATTGGGCCCCAAATTGCTTCTCCGCTACCTCGAAGCCCCAATCCCTGAAGGCCCCCTCCGTATACTTCATGATGTTTCCCTTGTGCACCAAGGTCACACTCTTGCGATCATTTTCGATGGCGTAAGTGATGGCCGCTTCTACCAGCCTTGAAGTCCCTTCCTTGGAAACCGGCTTTATGGCAAAACCGGCCGAGTCGGGAAACCTCACCTTTCGGAAACGATCGGGGAAATGTCTTTTTAACAGCCCTTTGAACATTTCCACGTTCTCGGTCCCCTCGGCAAATTCGATACCGGCATAAATGTCCTCCGTGTTTTCGCGAAATATCACCATGTCGACCGCTTCCGGTTTCCTTACGGGACTGGCCACCCCGGGGAAATAGCGGACCGGCCGTTGGCAGGTGTAAAGGTCGAGTTCCTGGCGCAATGCCACATTGAGAGACCGAATTCCTCCGCCAACCGGTGTGGTGAGCGGCCCCTTGATTCCCACGCGATAATGGCGAAATGCATCGAGAGTGTCATCGGGCAACCAACTGCCGGTCCGATGGAAAGCCTTTTCCCCAGCCAGCGCCTCGAACCATTTGATTTTGCGTTTGCCGCCGTAAGCTTTCTCCACCGCCGCATCGAATACCCGCTGTGCCGCAGCCCAGATATCGGGGCCGATTCCGTCTCCTTCAATATAAGGTAGGACGGGTTGGTCCGGCACCTCCAAGCGGCCATCGCTTATGGTAATTATTTCTTCTTCGGGAGAGGCTATTTCCTTATGGGTCATAGGGGTCTATCGATAAAAAGCCACAAACCATAACATTCCGTTTCAGCTTGGCAAGGAAAGGGTAAAATATTTCTGGATGCTGGATGCTGGATGCTGGATGCTTGATGCTGGTTCGTGACCTTGGCTCCTCTGTGGTTTTTGTGGCTAATTTTCCAATCCCCTCTCTCCTAAT
>JAABVD010000321.1 GCA_014529615.1 Opitutia bacterium | reverse complement strand
TGATTTCCAACGCCTCTGATGCGCTGGAAAAACAGCGCCACATCCGCATTTCGGAAAAGGAAATATTCGACGACCAATTGGAATTGGAGGTCAATATAACCACCGACGACACGGCCAACACCGTTACCATTCAGGATTTCGGGCTGGGCATGGGCCATGACGAACTGGTGGAAAACCTGGGAACCATCGCCCATTCAGGTTCAAGGCAGTTTTTGCAAGCCCTTTCCGAGGGGAGTGACGCCAAGTCCAATCTGATCGGCCAATTCGGGGTCGGCTTTTATTCCGCCTTCATGGTGGCCAAGGAGGTCAAGGTCTATTCCCGGTCCTGGAGGAAAGAGGAGGAAGGGCACGTCTGGATAAGCGACGGTTCCGGCTCCTACACGATCGAACCGGTCGAGGGCCAGCGCCGTGGAACCAAGATCGTACTGTCCCTCCTGGATGACCAGCGATCCTTCGCCAAGGCCGATACCATCAAACGCATTATCAAAGAATACTCCTCCTTTGTGCAGTTTCCCATCAACGTGAACGGAGAACGGGTCAACACCCAGGAAGCCATTTGGTTGAAGAACCGGATCGAGGTAGAAGAGGAGGAATACAACGAGTTTTACAAATTTGCCTGCAAGGGCTTCGACGAACCCATGCTTCGCCTGCACTTCAACGCCGATGCTCCCCTGGCCATAAATGCCCTGTTGTTCACCCCTTCCAGCAATATCGAAGCCATGGGGTTCATGCGCTCGGAGTGTGAAGTCGGGCTCTATTGCAAGAAGGTGCTGATCGACCCCGAGCCAAAGGGTTTGTTTCCCGAGTGGTTGCGTTTTCTCAAAGGAGTCGTCGACAGCGCCGACCTTCCCTTGAACATTTCGCGGGAAACCATGCAGGATAGCGCCTTGGTCAGGAAATTGAATACCGTTCTGACCGGGAGGTACCTGCGGCAATTGGCCGAGGAAGCAAAAAAACGACCGGATAAATACGAAGCATTCTGGAATACTTTCGGCATTTATCTCAAGGAGGGCGTGACCAGCGACTATGCTCACCGGGATGCATTGACCAAGTTGCTGCGATTTGAATCCTCCCTCACCGAAGCGGGAAAGCTCACCAGTTTGGAAGATTACATTTCCCGCATGCAGGAGGATCAGAAGGAAATCTACTACCTATTCAGTGAGAACCGGGAAGCCATCGAGTCCGGCCCTTACCTGGAGGCCTTCAAGGCCAGGAATCTGGAAGTCCTGTTCATCTATCACCCTATCGACGAGTTCGTCATGAACCACGTGCGTGAGTTCGGTGGGAAACCACTCGTTTCCGCCGACCAGGATGAAATAGAACTGGAATCCTTGACCCCGCAAGACGGCGGCGAGGCCTTGCCCAAGGAGGAGGCCGATAACCTCTGTGGTTGGTTGAAAGAGAATCTGGGCGATAAAGTGGAGAGTGTTCGCACCAGCGACCGGTTGACCGACAGCCCGGCCCTGGCATCCAACGCCGATAAGGTCATGACCGCTTCCATGCGCCGGATTATGAAAAACATGAATCAGGAAGCCCCGGAAATGGCCGCCAAAGTCGTTCTGCACATCAATCCGCGTCATCCCCTGATCAAAAACCTTTCCGGTCTTCGACACCAAAACGAAGAACTGGCCCATCTGGTGGCGGAGCAGGTCATGGACAATACCTTGGTGGCGGCTGGCCTGATGGAGGATCCCAAACCCATGCTCAACCGGGTTTACCAAATTCTGGAAAAAGTGTCGGAATCTAAGGAAGCCTAACCCGAATTTCACTAAGTAGTCGGTCCTGTGCCCTTAAGGTTTCCATTGAGGAGGCGGGGGTAATAATTTCGCAGGAGAAATATGGACCACTCAGACTTTATACCCAAGTACCTCTCTGGCCAGGGAGTGGAGATCGGCGCTTACACGAGGCCGATAAGAGGAATAAATCCGATATACGTGGATCGCTACGCCACTTACGCGGGGTCAAAAACAAACGCCGAATATTATGGAGATGCCTGTGAACTCCCCTTCTACGAATCGTCGTTAGATTATGTAGCCTCTTCCCACTTATTGGAACACTCGGCCAATCCATTGGCGGCGTTAAAAGAATGGTTCCGTGTATTGAAGCATGGCGGTTACATGTACATGGTGATTCCTGATTATCGCGAAACCTTCGATCACCCAAGGGCTCTAACAACGGTTGAACATATGTTGGACGACTATCGCAATAACACAGGTATGAATGACCCAACTCATGTGGAGGAGTTCAGTTACGGGGTTGATTGGAAAATGTTTTCGCCAGACTCGAACCCAGAGGATGAAGAAAAGGAAAGAAAGGCCTATTTTGAGGCGCGAATTAACGATATTAAAACCTGGGGAGATGTTAATATACATTTCCACACCTTTCGAAGTAGTAGCTGTGTAGAACTCATCGAGACAGGGAATAAGGAACGAATCTGGCCAGGACAAATCGAAGTCGTGGAGGTAATAGAAAAGTTTCCCGATTGGGACGATATTGGGTTTTTGGTAGTGGCAAAAGCCAACAAAAACCGCCTCAGGCGATTCAGCGCTGCCTTTTCCAAAAAAGGATTAAGGCCGGACGCCAGAAAGCTTTGAGGAAAGGTCCTTTTCGAACCATTGTAGGGGCGGCTTTACGCTGTGATCCCACCAAACAGCCTTAAAACAATCGCG
>JAABVD010000320.1 GCA_014529615.1 Opitutia bacterium | reverse complement strand
TGCAGGCCTGTCATCAAAGACGACCGCGTGGGACAACACCGCGCCCCGTTGTAAAACTGGTTGAACCGCGCCCCATCACGCGCCAGACGGTCGATATTCGGAGTTTCCACCATGCCCCCGTAACAACCGATATTGGACCACCCCATATCATCGACGAGAACGAGAACGATGTTGGGGCGCTCGGCCTGGGTGATAGAAATTACACCGGCAATTATTGCCAAACATCCGATTGCTGTCTTCTTCATGGCCACTTCCTCATTTTAATCGTGATTGGGATCGGGGTGATTTAATCCGTAAAGGTTTCGTCGGGCAAGGGAACGATGGCTCCTCCCTGCAGGGCCGACTCATGAGCCAGGATCCCGGTGCAAGTCCAATTGGCGGACTGTTTGGCGTTGGGCCAGGGGTCACGGTCATTGATGAGAGAGTCGACAAAAACGTGAGCCAGATGGGGGTGGGAACCGCCATGACCGGCCCCTTGGGTGAAGGACAGGTGCTCGTCGCCCTCTTCCCCGCCATAAACGCCGCCCAGGGTGAAGGGAGCAATTTCGTCCGGCAACAAGTGGCCGTAGTCCGGGCATTTTACCTTCCGGGGAATTTCGGGCTCCGGTTTCTTGGCCGTGTGAACGACCAGCGGCTCCCCCTCGATGAGGGGCCATTCCACGGATTTCTTTAATCCGTAGACGTCGATGCTCTCGCGATACTGACGGGAAACATCAAAGAGTGAACGTATTATGCGCGCTGAAAGGTCGCTGTTTCTCATTTTGATGTGGGTCGTCTCGATGGCAAAGGGAGAATTGTAGTAATGATGCATCTCCTCGCGGATGGTGCCCGAGGGAAAACAGGAAACGTACTCGGCATCTTTCCTGGGCAACCCCAGAACGGGGCCCACGCAGTGGGTTGCATAATACATGGGGGGCAGGCCGGGCCAGTAACCGGGCCATCCATCCATGTCCTGTTGGTGGGATGCCTGCAGAAACTGCAACTTGCCCAGCTCGCCATCTTCGTAAAGTTGCTTCATGAAGAGGAACTCGCGCGAGTAAACCACCGTTTCCATCATCATGTATTTCAAACCGGTTTGCCGGACCAGGCGGACGATCTCCAGGCAGTCTTCCACCGATGTGGCCATGGGAACGGTGCAGGCTACGTGTTTTCCCGCCTTCAATGCCGCCATGGACTGTTCGGCGTGATCAGGAATGGGGGTATTGATGTGAACGGCGTCAATTTCCCCATCCTTTAATAGTTCATCATAGTCCGTATAACGTTTTTCCACCCCGAACCTGTCTCCCACCTCATGCAGAGCTGATTCGGTCCGCTGGCAAATGGCATACATGTTGGCCTGGGAATGCCTTTGATAGATGGGGATGAATTCGGAGCCGAATCCGAGGCCGACGATGGCAACGTTTATTTTCTTATTACTCATGGTCGTGTGTTTACAGAAAGGTTGAATTAAAAAAATGCAACTTCAGTCAAGTGAATGGAGATAGGCCAACAAGTCAGAAATCTCCTGCTGGGAAAGCAGAACGCCGTAGGGGGGCATGGGCGATACCTCGACGGGGTAACCTTCAGCCATGGTCGCTTGAGGGTCGATAATGCTCTCCCTCAAATAGTCGGACGGTTTTCTCGAAGCTATTCCATCCAGAGCCGGTCCGATATCGCCACCCGAACCATCGATTTTGTGGCAGCGTGAACAGGCGGCGATTTCATGGGTAGCGAACAGTTTCCTGCCGCGACCTGCGTCCCCGGTAAGCTCCAAGGAAGGATTCACCACCAGATTTCTTCCCAGTTCCCCGATTGCAAAGCCAGGGAAAGCCATTCGTCATTGCGGTTGACCGTGTCCTTGAACAAGTCGGGAATGGCCACTTTCAGCGGCTGGTGAGTATAAAAATGGGCCATATTGGAAAAGGCGACCCTTCGCACGTGAGGATCCTTGTTGGTGATTACGGCGGTGTCCAAAAACAGTTGCAGGTCGACCTCCGTGGTTCCCAAGGCTTGCACTGCATTGCGTTTCAGAACCGAATCCCGGCTCAGAAGGGCGGCCTGATGGGTATCGTAATCGAGTTGATCCATGCCCTGAAGCGCCCACAAGGCGTGCGGGGCGTCTCTCCCGCCCTTTGCCATCAATGTGCGGAGCAGGGGAGCAACGCCCACCGGTTTGGATTCGACCAACAGTCTTTGCGCGGTCAGGCGCCAGAACAGGTTGTCGTCGGCCAGGGCTTCAACCAGGACCCGAGGGGAAACTTCGGCCAGAGAGGCGATGTTCGAGGCTTTTGCTCCCTCCCAAACCAGGCGATAAATTCTACCGTGCCGACGATCCCTGTTCGGATTGATGTGGGCATTTCCCATGCCCCGTTCCGCCCGGTAACCCCCTCTTTCCGGACTTGGGGTTGGATTGTGTTGAATAATGAAGTTATACCAATCCGCCACCCAGAGGTTTCCGTCCGGCCCGATTTCGGCGGCAACCGGGGAAAACCACTCGTCGGCGCTGGCGATTATGGAAAAGTTGTTGATCGCCTTGTAGCCGGAACCTTCCGGAATATTGCGAAAGGATCCCAGCAAATTGCCGGTAGGTCCACAGACGAAAGACACTACGTCCCTCCAGGCAGCGGGAAAATTCGCCGAAGTGGCCAGGGCGTAACCCGCACCCGAGGTATAGCGACCAAAGGCATCCACTTGGCGGATATTGGGTGTGATGGGATGAAAGACCGGTGTATCGGCGATCATTTTGGCGCTTCTGCCCTGTTGGCCCCGGTATCCCGTATCGGGGAATCCACCGAAAAACGCGGGATTGTTGTTGGCTGTAGAACCGAAAACATCCCCTTTTTCGTCAAATCCCAATCCCCAGGTGTTGTTGTTGAATTGATGCAGGAAGGCGATATCGCTCCCATCGGGCTTCATTTTGAATATACCCGAGGAAAACCTGCCCGTTCCCCGGTGGGTCGGGCCCCGGTAACCGGAGTAGCCGACCGTGCCCCAGATATGGTTATCGAATCCATAACGCAAATTGGAAGGCCCGGCATGCGTATCCTCGATTCCCCAGCCTGTGTTCAGGACCTCCCGCAGGTCGGCCACATCATCGCCATCGGTGTCTTTCAGGAAAATAAATTCGGGCGCCTGGGCTACGATGACGCCCCCGTGGGAAAAAGTGAGCGAAGTAGGCACATTCAACCCGTCGGCGAATATCTTCACCTGGTCACATCGCCCATCGCCATCGTTATCTTCCAGAATTTTAATCTTATCATTACCCCGGCGCGTCTCCGTCAATTGGTTGGGATAATCCACCGATTCGGCGACCCAGAGGCGTCCTCTTTCATCCCAGGCCAGGCAAATAGGGTTGACGATATCCGGTTCACTGGCGAATAGCCTCAACTGAAACCCCACAGGGGCCTGGGTGTAACGCATACTTTCCTCCGGAGGCAGAGGGAATTGAAATTCCAGGGGTTCGGGGCGGTTTTCGTAGTTGGGGATATGGTCGCGGCGCTCGTAGATGAGGGGAGCGCGGGATTTGAGAAAGGCCTGATAGCTTTCCCGGCGATCCTCCCCGATGGCCCAGAGAATTCCCTGCTTGAGCAGTTGGTGAAATTCACCGCGGCTCCACACTCGCTCATCATGACCGGAGGCGGTGTAGAAGATGCGGCCTTTTCCCTGGGTGCGGACCCAGGTCCAGGGCTCCGGCTCCGCAATGTTGTCTTCGGTGCCCTGGACGGGGCGCACCTGCAGAACGATCCGGTCTTGTTCATTGTGATTTTTGTGCACGTAGGTCTCATCCCAGGCTTTCAACTCCGTCACATCCTCCACCGCGGGATGTTCGGGCTGGACGGTTTCCACCTGAAATTCCCCGGCCCGATGATGAGCGAATCGACCCCCGACCAACTGATCGAACCCCGGCTCGTTCTGAAAGCACCAACTGGCGCAATGGATGGGCACAAATCCCCCGCCCGCCTCGACAAAGGATTTCAGATTTTCCCACTGCTTGTAGGTAATCTCCTCATGGTTGGCATAGAGCAATAAGGCATCGAAGCGTTCCAGATACCGGGCATCTCCCAAGGCTTCCTCGACCGCAGTCACATAATCGAAATAAATGGCATCCCGGCCCAGCGCTTGGGATAGCATGGGAAAATATAGGTCAGAGGGGTGAAGGTCTTCGGCGTCGTGCCCCAAAAAAAGAACCCGCACGGGTCCGGCCTGGGCCGAAAAAAGGCCCAATACGGCAGTCTCAAGGAGAGCCGCCAACAACCAAGCCATAGCCCGCATTTCTCACAAATTTTCTACTGCGCTCCGAAATATCGGCACTGGTGAGGATTTCGCTGGATTCGCGTCTTTGCAGGGTGTCGACCCAGCTTCATCCGCACCTCTGCCCGAAGTCCACCCCAGCACTCGATCTTCGTTCGCTCGCGACGAATTTTGTGAGAAATGCGGGATAGGAGTTTTCATAAAGCCAAGCGCAAGAAATTAAGACAGGAATACCCCG
>JAABVD010000033.1 GCA_014529615.1 Opitutia bacterium | reverse complement strand
TTCTCGGTGTCCTCTGTGGTAATTTTCCTTCCCTTTCTTTGCGTCCCTTTGCGCCTTTGAGAGGGTCAATTTCTTTGGCCTCAAACCATATTGTTTGTCAATTTTCGGCGTGGATAGAGCGCTTCAACGGACCAGCTTCGCGGCTGCCCCACGCGGTATCCATCGATAGGCTACAAGGGAATTTCGCCAGAAATACTTTTCCGCGTCACTGCGACTCCTGGTCGCCAGATAATCGTTCATTACTCCACGTACATTCGTGTAGGGAGCGATTTGGTCGCTTACCGGCCAGTTGCTGCCGTATACCAACCGATCGGGTCCG
Source organism: Opitutia bacterium (assembly GCA_014529615.1). Classification (GTDB taxonomy): domain Bacteria; phylum Verrucomicrobiota; class Verrucomicrobiia; order Opitutales; family UBA2995; genus JAABVD01. Next base: position 14,308 of record JAABVD010000033.1, on the reverse strand, counting down.
AAAAGTTCGTAGAGAGCGTCGAGCCCGGGTCGATAGAACTCCGGATCGACCACGACCTCACCCTTCAAGCGGCGAACCACTGCGGAGACCTTCATATATACATTGGGATGACGCGTCAGTTCCGCAAGGGCGCGCCTCATCTCGGGAACATTCCCGTCCCAATCGCCAAAAGGCAGATGGTTCACCACGATGCGCAGCGAGGGGAACTTGCCCGCGATCATCAAAGTCGGGGCGAGCATCCTGGCGCCTCCGTGAATATCCAGGGTTTGGTCGAGATCGGCCAAGCGCTTGATATCAGCCAAAACCCTGTCCTCGCCAAGATGATTGTTGATAGCTCCACGAAGGCGGAGCCCGAGAAAGAGTGGATTGGCGGAAAAGCGCTTCAGATGGCCGGCGAACTCCGGCTTGCCTGGCTCAAGGTTTCCAATCAGGCCGACAATGTCGTCGTTGGTCTCGGCCAACTCAAGAATCCAAGCGTTGTCCTCAACCCAGTCACTCGCTTCAACCACAACGGTACCCACTACATTGTGCGGACTCGCTTCCGTGCGAAAATCTTTCGGGTAACGCGGGATATAAAGGAGCGGATTATCCTTGGGCGGCCATGGCACGCCTTCGGGCCTCGTCGGATCGTAGAAGTGCGTGTGTGTATCGATTGCGGGAATCGAAGCAATCTCCTCCGAGGCATAGGCCGAGAATCGAGGGCCGAGCGCCGTTGCGGCGGCAGTGGACAAAATAAACTCGCGTCGTGTCATCATTGGTAATTTTCAGCTATTTCGATTTTCAAACAGTGTCCCTGGGCAGCGCATAGGCCAAGTAGGTGTCCCCCGATGGAGCGCAATTTTTTCCTCATTTAATGAAGACCAAACTGGAATGAACTGCAACGCAGTTTCACTCCAAAGCCCAGTGTCGCACAGCGCACACTGGGTTGGAATGGAAAAAAATAACGAACCCCAACGGGGTTCCACAATGAATCAATCCCAAGGCATTTTGGTAATAGTTTGTGGAACCCCGTTGGGGTTCAATCATAGGGGCTATGGGCGACCCAGCGTGCGCTATGCGACGCTGGGCTCCGGAGTTTAACGCCGTTGGCGTAAAAGCCAGATGTTTGAATCGGTTGATCAGAGCAATAGATGGACGCATTTGCATCCTCCGTTCGGTAGTGAGATATCCAAGGTAGGAGCGGTATTTGTATAAGAAATTTCCAGGAAAGGACACATGCAAATTAGAAGTCCCGGACGGACCCATCTTTCGCTTTCAGACGAGGCTGCATACGACTGCCTTCGAAAGGTATTTTAGCCGCTTCCGCTTCATCGAAACCAACCCCCAGTCCTGCCCCTTGAAGAGGAAGCGCATAACCGTCTACGACATCGGGATAGGGTTTCACCACTTTCGGATCCGGTTGCCGGTTCACCCACGGCCCCTCCATCATGGTAACGTTGGGTATGGCCAGGGCCGAATGCAGCGTAGCAGCAGTTCCCAGCGGTCCCGCATTGTTGTGGGGAATCAGGTTGATGTAATAGACCTCGGCCATTGCGGCGATTTTCTTCATCTCGCTAATACCGCCACAATGGTTCACATCAGGCCGAAGGTAGTTGACGTACTGATTCTCGATGGTTTCGCGGCAATCCCACTTGCTATGGTAACGCTCGCCTATGGCCAGGGGCTGGTCCGTATGCTCCCGCAACCACTTCAATGCCGCCGGGTTTTCGTGGCGAATGGGATCCTCGATGAAAAAGGGCCGGAACGGCTTGGCCAATTCGAACAGTTTAAGGGCCCATTCGGGGTCGTAGCGGCCGTGAACTTCCAATATCAAATCAACGTCCTCTCCCACTGCTTCCCGTATCGCTTCCAGGTACTCGATTTGCTGATATACAGCTGTTCCATGATCGTGAAAATCATTGGCATCGTGACTATGAAAGGCGCGAAAACGAATCGCCGTAATACCGCGTGATGCTCTTTCCTTCGCGCTGTTGGCCGCGTCCGCCGCGGTCAATCCGGATACATGGCCGTATACTCTCACCGAGGTGCGGGCCAAGCCCCCGAGTAACTGATAGACCGGCATGCCGGCAATCTTTCCTTTTATATCCCATAAGGCCTGATCTATTCCGGCTATAGCGGAACCAGTGGACGGCCCCCCACGTTGAAATCTCCTGCGAAAGCAACTTTGCCAAAGGTATTCGATTCGCTGAGGATCCTCTCCAATGACATAGGGAGCTAAATCTTTGAGCATTCCTTCCACGCTCCAGGGAAGAAAGTGATTCGTCGCATCACCGTACCCTACGATTCCCGCATCCGTTTCAATCCGCACGTAAACATCACGCCCAGTCAATATCGTATCGCATCCAGTAATTTTGATCTTGGGTATCTTACGATCACTTAGATCGACGGGAATATTCGGATTTCCACTTTGGGCAACCGCCGGAGCTGAGCCCAAAGCAATTAATCCTCCAGTCCCAGCAACCGATTTTAAGAGGCTTCTTCGATTCATAGTTGAACAATTATTAATTTCAGGAATTGGCTTTGGGCAATGCAAAGGCGATGTAGGCGCCACCGGATGGAGCGCCGTCGCCATCCCGCCAATAGGCGACGCCACACTACTCCTTCGGTCGATAGGTCGCCAATCGAGCTTCCAATTCCCGTACCACTTCGGGGTATTCTCCATAAAGGTTTCTTGTCTGGTTGACGTCGGCCTCGAGGTCGTAGAGCTGGGCTGGCGGCGCATCTTCCTTGAACTTTCCGTCTTCGATATCGCTATTGACGCCGCCCACCAACGCGACCGCAGCAGGACCGCCCCAAGCGTGGTCGCTTGGTTTTGATCCTCTGAACCCGCCACTCCCTTTCGCCGGGATATACATCCACTTGCCCTTGCGCAGGGCAAGATAGGTGGGCCGGTGAGGGGCAAGAATCAGTTCGTCGCGAATGGGTTCTTCGGGATTTTCCAGCAACGCGGGTAATACGTTAATACTGTCCGTCCTTGGCAGGGAGTTCGGGTCCTTCCCCAAAAGGGCCATAACGGTGGCCAGCATATCCACATTGCAAATCAGTTGGCCGGACTCGCTTCCGGCTTCGATCTTACCGGGCCACTTCGCTATGAAGGGCACCCGGTGCCCGCCTTCCCATACGCCGAATTTAAAGCCCAGCAGTTCACCGTTCATTTTGTGTCCGGCCTTCACTGCGTTGCGACCGCCCAGATTCATCATCCCTCCATTATCACTGGTGAAGATTACCAGCGTATTGTCACTCAAGCCCTGCTCCTCCAGGCATTGGGTCACCTCGCCCACCATCCAGTCCAACTCTTGAATGAAGTCGCCATAAAGCTCCGCATCGCTCGTCCCCTGAAATCGTTCTCCAGGCGTGAAGGGGTGATGAATATGAGTGGTGGAGAGGAAGAGAAAGAACGGTTTCTCCCTATTGGCCGTGATCCAGTCTACTGCCTTTCCCGCCAAAACCGTTCCCACGGTATAGTCGTTGTAGAGCTTGTGAGCTTCCACCGCCCCTTTAAACCGATTGGGAGTACGCCGGGATGCCTCGGGCGGGATGGGTGTGATGGGCGTTGCCTCTTCATGCTCCCCGCCGCCGAGATAGACCAGCGGATCTTCGGGGTCCCCCCCTACAATGCGATCATTCTCCACGTAGACATAGGGAGGAGCGCTGTTCACTACAGGCAATCCAAAGTAGTAATCAAATCCGAGATCCTGCGGCCCGGGGCGCAACGGTTCTTGCCAGTCGTTGTTCCCCTTTCCAAATCCCAGATGCCACTTGCCCAGCGCCGCTGTGGTGTAGCCCACGCTCTTGAATACATCGGCAATGGTGACCTTGTCAGTGTCGATGATGAGCCCGGAGGTCACTGGCGCGGGCCCCCAAACCCCTTCACCGCCATTCGCCCTCAGGGGATAATCTCCGGTCAGCAGCGCATAACGCGAAGGCGTACAGACGGCTGACGCGGTATGCGCATCGGAAAATTTCCTGCCTTCCGCCGCCAGCTTGTCGATGTTCGGTGTCTGCACTTTTGTGGCGCCGTAACAGCCCACATCTCCATACCCTAAATCATCGGCGAATATAAGAACCACGTTGGGAGGGCCCGTCTCCGTTGCGTTCATTACCGCTAAGGGTATACAAGTTGCTAAGAATAGAACGAAATATTGACGAATATACATTTAGGCAAATTGGTGATTTTTTTATTGTTTCTTTTATCCTGCGACTTTGTTGGAAATCAAGTCTACCGGCTTGTAGCCTCCTTTTTTCCTGAAATACAAGCTCAAGCCGATATATGAAATTAACATGATGAAAGGAAAAATCGTTACCTTTTTCAGCGCATTTTGCGTTGCTTCCGCTATGGTTGGAGCAAGGTCTTCCCGTTCTTCCTTTGTCAGAGAGGCAAATTTTTCCGGATCGAGCGCTTCATAATCACCTAGAATATAATCCTTTTCCATCACAACTTTTTGTAATACGGCAGGTTGCTCATTTGAGATAGCGTCAATTACGTTTCTTTCCTGGAAGGCTCCTATGAGAGGAACACCGAGGATTCCAACAGACAGCATCCCGATTCCTGAAACAGCATTCAGGGAGAGAGCGCCTCCTTTGGGGAATTGCTCGGATACGACTCCCAACATGGTGGGCCAAAAAAAGGTTTTGCCAACGCCGTAAATGGTTGCGGCGAGAAAGATCATTCCCAAACCGGTTGAAAAGGAAAGCAGGTATATCCCGACAATGGCCAGTGACGCTGCCGAAACCAATAACCCGAGAGGGCCGAGTTTGCCCACGATGGGCCCGACATTAAAACGAAGGATCATCATGATCGATGCCGTATATACCAGAACCAGAATTGAGGGGGCTCCAATTTTGGAAAGAGGCGCCTTCATCAGATCGGTTATCCAGCCGTCTGTGCCCAGTTCGGTGATGGCCAACGGAATCATCAGAAGAATGAGCAGTATCATCATCGGGTGTCCCAATGATCTGCAATAGGCATAATAGATCAAGGTGGGGACGATGATAAATATCCAAGTAACGGTGGCGCCGAATCCAAACACCTGGTTTAATTGGGCGACAACCAGCCAGCTTGCCACAAATGCCCCCACAGTGCCAAATTCCGCGAGCATTTCCTTATAGCTCGTTCCCGAAGCCAGTCTCTCATTCACCGGATATTCCGCATTTATCAACATGATGAAAAAAATTATGGAGGGAAGAGCAACCAGCGCTATGAGAGCCAGCCAATTCCCGAAATCCACCGCGATAAAAAGGGCGGTAATGGTTCCACCTATGACCAGGCCGCCCGGCCACGCAGCATGGAGAATATTCAGCCATTTTGTCTTCTCCTTGTTGAATATGGTGGAAACTATCGGATTTATGTAGGCTTCCACGGTTCCATTGCCGAGCCCGAGTATTACCGATCCAACATATAATAGATTGTAGGCATTGCCGTTGTCTCCCGATATGAAGGCGAGATAGGCGAACAAAGCATACATGGAGTAGCAAATGAAGCTGAAGATCATCACCGTCTTGTAACCAATCTTGTCTATGATCAGGCTGAAGAGGATAATGCTGATTGCGAAAGGCCAGATGCCTGCGCCGAACAGAATTCCTTTTTGCACATTGTCCAAATTGAATTGGTCGGCCCAAGCCCCTCCCACGAGTTCGATTCTCGTGCTGAAGGCTATTGCGGTCGTTACCAGAGCGATAAAACAGCCCCAGAACATTCTGAATACTTTTCGGTCGTTTTTCATATTGATTCGGGTAGGATCGGAATCGCATCCAATGGGCTGCGAAGTTGATTGATGGCGCTGAATTCAGTCAGGGGATGGTTTTGGGCACAAGATTGTGCGGAAAAGCAAAAAGAGAATGTGCATTTCCCTGCCATGGATATCGAAAATGCACATTTCCGAGCCATGCATGACATGGCCCCATATCTTAGCATTTCGTCAGGAACCAACCGCAGGTAAACAAAGGTAATCAATTTATTGAAATTACCTGAATTTTGATGGACTCCAACCTACCCAACGTTTGAAGAGGGTTGAGAAGGTAAAGGGATTTTCGTAACTGACGGCATGGGCAATGGTTTCGATCTTGTCGTCAGTAGTGCGTAGCAGGTGTTTGGCTCTTTGCATGCGCAAAAAAGTAAGGTGCTGCATGGGGCTTCTTCCGGTGCGCTGTCGGCAAAGCCTGCGCAGATGTTCCTCGCTGACGTGGGCGATGTCGGCCAATTCGGCCAAGGTCCACTTTCTGTCCAACTTGGGCTCCACCGTTTGCCAGAGTCGCCATAACCGATCATCGTAGTCGTGCGGTTGGGCGAACAGCAACACATAGTGATGAATCAGGTCTATCCAATGATCCAGGCAACCAGGATTCATTGCTCCGGCGCATTCGGCATACAGTCCCCGGATCGCTGCCAGCATGGGCGCATGATCATACCGGCCCAATACCGGTGAATGTTGGGTAACAATGGGCTTGGATTCCGGAGACTCCAGATACCGAACCCAACAAAAGTCCCAAGGTTTCCCTTCGATACATTTAAAGGTGTTCAGGACGAACGGCGGAAGCAGGCATGCTTCTCCGGCTTTGAGCAACTTCCACGAGCCATCGACCATTACCTTTCCCTCCCCCCTCAGGCAGGCCATCATGAATGAGCCCGATTGAAATTTTCGTTTGATTTCAAAAGGATACCGGGCCCAAAGAATGCCCGAATGCGCAATATGGTGTTGTGAAAGTAAGGGACAAATCGGACTTTGTGATAACCATTCCCGAGGATCCGAGTCGTCTGAACGAACGAGGATATACTCCGAAGAACCCAGAATCTGAATATCCCCGGTATCTGAGGGATTGGCCAGAACGGTACTCATAAGGAATTGCCTCGATTTTGTGTATATCGGATAGAATGCTGTGAAAATCTAGGGTATTGCCCTTAGTTTTTTAAAGTCAATGTGCATATTCGATAGGTTGTTGTGGATTTATCAGAGCAGCCTGCCGAAAATTCTCCGATGCTGTTTAAATTGTAGCTGAAGGCGGTCCATCTTTGGAAATGCGGCTGCCGGACTGGAAAAAGCCATTCCGGAGGGCTTGGCCCCGAATCACCTGTCAAAATAATGGGAAAGGTGGATTTTCGATAGCCTTTTGTTGATGAAATCAAGTTGCAGAACCGATCGTGGAAACTAAAGAATTTCATTATGCCAAATCCATGGACAGGAAGAGGAAACCCCTACACCAGGACCGAGGTGCTGGAACGCCTGCACGACACTCTGGGCAAAGGTGAACCCATCATCGCAGCGGGAGCCGGTACGGGAATCAGCGCCAAATTCATAGAGAAGGGAGGGGCTGATCTTATCATCATCTACAACTCTGGCCGATTCCGTATGGCAGGGCATGGTTCAACAGCCGGTCTCATGTCTTATGGCGACGCAAACGCCATAGCCATGGAAATTGGCGAGTTTGAAGTGCTTCCGATCGTGGAAGAAATTCCCGTCATATGCGGAGTGCATGCCACCGACCCCCGCCGCCGCATGTGGCACTGGCTGTTGCAGGTCCAGAATATGGGATTCAGTGGAATCAACAATTTCCCTACCCACACCATCGTGGATGGGCACTATCGCCAGACGCTCGAGGAAACGGGAATGAGTGTGCAGAAGGAAATCGATTGTGTCGCTCTCGCCCGAAGGATGGACATTTTTTCAATCGTATACGTGGCAAAACCCGAAGAAGCCAAAGCGATGGCCGAAGCCGGCGCCGATGTGATTATTGCCCACGTAGGATGCACCGTCGGAGGATCCATAGGTGTGGTCGATGCGGCAATCACATTGGAGGATGCGGCTGAGCAGACCCAAGTAATCATCAACGCCGGCAAATCAGTGCGTAATGACATCCTTTACCTTAGCCACGGAGGACCTATTCTCAGCCCGTCCGATGCCGCATATATAAATGAAAATACCGACGCTGTAGGTTTTGTTGGGGCATCCAGCCTGGAACGCATTGCCGTCGAGAAATCCCTTACGGACATAACCCGGAAGTTTAAATCCATACCGGTGAAACGTAAGGATTTGATTTCCTCCAAATCATGATTTTCCATGGCCACGGTTGCAATACTCGGGACCCTCGATTCCAAGGCTGAAGAACATGCCTTCGTCGCCGAGCAAATTCGGGGGAGAAGGCATGAAGTCGTTTTGATCGATGTCGGAACGGGTGGCGAACCGCAGATCGAGCCCGATTTCAGCCGTTACGATGTGGCAGCGGCAACCGGCCTCGACCTGAAACCTCTCCTGGACCGGCACGACCGGGGTGAATGCGTGACAGCCATGTCTGAAGCAGCTCCCGTTTTCCTGACGCGTCTGGCCAAAGGGAAGAAAATCGACGGGGTCATTTCCCTGGGAGGCGGAGGAGGCACTGCTATCGGAACTGCTGCAATGAGGGCGCTGCCTATAGGATTTCCCAAGCTTATGGTCTCGACCATGGCGAGCGGCAATATCGCTCACTACGTCGGCGCCAAAGACATCGTCATGATACCCAGCATAGTCGATGTAAACGGATTGAATCGCATTTCCCGCGTGGTCTTTACTCGCGCCGCCGGCGCCATCTGCGGCATGATTGAGCAAAATGTGAATGAGGGCGCCGGAAAACCACTTGTTGTCGCCAGCATGTTTGGCAACACCACGACCTGTGTAAACATTGCCAGGGAGGTTCTTGAGGAATCCGGATATGAGGTATTGGTCTTTCACGCTACGGGATCGGGTGGTCAAGCCATGGAAAGTCTGATCGAAAGCGGCATGGTTTCCGGAGTTCTGGATGTCACTACTACCGAATGGGCCGACGAAGTTGTCGGAGGCACGCTTACGGCAGGACCTGATCGCCTGGATGCCATGACGACAGCCCATGTACCTGCCGTGGTCGCGCCTGGCTGCGTAGACATGGTCAACTTCGGCGCGCCCGAGAGCGTTCCTGAGCATTTTGAGGGCCGCAACTTTTACATGCACAATCCCCAGGTGACCTTGATGCGCACGAATGCGGATGAATGCGCCCGGATTGGACAGGTTATCGCGAAAAAGGCGAATGCCAATGAGGCGCCGGTAGTTATTTTCAATCCTCTCAAGGCGGTTAGTGAAATCAATGCTGAAGGGAAGGCCTTCTACGATCCCGAAGCCGACAAAGCGCTCTTCAGCGCTATCCGTGAACACGCAAAAATTGAGGTCATCGACATGGATGAAACCATTAACAGCCCAGCCTTCGCCAGAGCCTGTGCCGAAAGGCTGCTTCAATTGATGGAGAGGTCCGACTGACCGATCTTGGAAACAAATCAACCCAATCAAAATAATTCAATGGTAAGACACTACGGAGTATTCCAATTCAAACCTGAAGTAACCGAAGAACAGATCGATGAGTGCTTCTCAGCCATGAAAGGGATGGTGGGCCAAATCCCAGGGCTCCAGGACTTGGAGCACGGCCCCTATGAAAGTTCGGAAGGCCTCAATGAGGAGTTTACCCATGGTTTCATCATGACCTTCGATTCGCTGGAATCGAGGGATGCCTATCTGCCCCATCCTGTCCACGAAAGCGTTAAGGACATTGTCGTTCCACGCCTTGAACGCGTTATCGTTTTCGATTTTGAAGTCTAATTCTCAACGCCATTAAATTTTTGACTATTTTATACAGGTGCGGGCTTATTCCGCGATTTAATCTTGCAACACGCGATCGCGGGATAAACCCGCTCCTACAACCATTAACCGGAATTTACCCGATATGATGATGCACTCCATGAAAAATACCCTGATGCTTTTCCCACTCATTTTCCTTCTTTCCCTTCCACTCCAAGCCGGTGAAACCGTTTCCTTGTTCGATGGAAAAACACTGACCGGTTGGACCACCGTAAGAGAGGAGGACGCAAAATACTGGTCCGTAATCGATGGTGTTATTACAGGAGGTGATGGGATGCAAAAGATTCCCCACAACTCCTTTCTGCGAACCGTCAAGGAGTATGGCGACTTCGAGTTCAGGTGCTTGTTCAGGTTAACCGGGGATCCGGCGTCGGGATTGATCAACAGCGGCATTCAGTATCGGTCCGCCGCTGACGGAAAGCATATGATCGGCTACCAGGCGGATATCGGAAATAATTATTGGGGCGATATTTACGACGAGAAACGACGCAACAAAGCCCTGTTGAAAGGAGACCTTTCCACCCTGTCCAAAATCCTTCAGCCGATGGGTTGGAACAGTTATATCATTCGCTGTATCGGGAATCGCCACGAAACCTATATTAACGGAGTGAAGGTGGCGGACTATGTTGAAGAGGATCCATCCATACCCGCCAAAGGTTATTTTGGAATTCAATTGCACAGCGGAGGAAACGCCAAAATCGAATTCAGCGACATCACTGTAACGGAGTTATAATCGTATAGAAACCGAGCCTGAAGGAACGACTTTACGCCACCCTGAAATGAAACCACTATTCCATATTGCGCTAACCCTTTGCCTGATGGTCGGCGGTATTCAGGCCAAACGCACCCACTCATTTCGAACTGAAATTTGGACACCCGAAGAAGAATTGGCCGGATTTGAACTTCCGGATGGCTTTGTTATTGAATTGGTCGCAAGCGAAGCGGATGGCATCGTCAATCCCATCGATCTGGCTTTCGACGATGCCGGGCGTCTCTGGACGCAGACGGCGGCCATGTATCCATTGGATCCCGTCCAGGATATATTATGGAATGACCTGCTCGCGTTGATGGATGATCCGAATGCCCAAAAAGAGAATCCGGCGTTTCGCAGAGCTCTTGACCTCTACGAAGGAGTAATCCCAGGGGATGACAGGATATTGATCATTGAAGATCCATGGGCGGTAAAACCTTCCAAGCCAAGAGTGTGGGCGGAGGGACTTACCATACCTCAAAGCATTCTCCCCTACAAAAATGGCGCTTACGTTGCGCAAGGGTCGGAACTCTTCTTCCTTAGTGACAAAAATGGAGACGGGTCAGCGGAGCGCCGAACGCGTTTGCTGACAAACTTTGGAATTACAGACTCTCACACCATGTCTCATCTCCTTGTTCGAGGACCCGGAGACTGGATTCACTTCAGCCAGGGAGCTTTGAATAAGGGCGAGGTAAAATCATTGGTCAGCGGAGCAACCACTCGCATCGATTACAGTAAGATAATACGCATGTCGCTGGATGGCGCACAAGTTAACGTGGTTTCCGCAGGCTTGAATAACATCTGGGGATTTCAGTTGAGGGCAAATGGCCAATGGTACGCCACTGAAGCCAACGATCTGACCTGGTCTGTCGTGCCCATGGAGCCAGGCAGCGGCATCCGGGGAATCGGCAACGAGCGTATCCGGCCCTATCAGCCCTGGATTCCTGAATTGCATGACTTCCGGGTAGGCGGAACCGGTATTTCCGGGCTCGAATTCTCCGAGGATGGTGAAGCCGGATTTCCACCGGAATGGAAAGACGTGGCCATCCTGGCCAATCCCATCACCAGTACGCTCAACTGTGTCCGGATCGTGCGCAATCCCGATGGCGCCGTATCCGCCGAGCACTTGCCAGACTTGTTGAAATCACGGGACGACTGGTTCCGTCCCGTGAACCTGGAGTTCGGTCCGGACGGCTGTCTTTATATTGCCGATTGGTACAACAAAATCATTTCTCACAACGAGCTGCCGCGCAGTCACCCCGAGCGCGACAAGTCCCACGGCCGCATCTGGCGCGTCCGGCACGAAAGCCAGAAACCTGGAAAAATCCCCAACCTCTACCAAGTCGCCACGGAGGATCTGGTAACCCATCTGAAGGCCCCAACCCTTTGGGAAAAACGAGCGGCCTGGCATCAGATCACCGAACGTGGAGCCACAGAACTGAGCGACCCATTAATCAAATTGGCCAAAGATAAAACAGTCGATGTGATAACGCGCATTCACGCGCTCTGGTCACTGGAAGGTCTCAAGCGCTTCAGCATCAGCTTGATGGATGCGCTACTCAAAGCAAAAGACGGCGACTTGAGACGGGAAGCCATTCGATCTCTCGCCAGTTTTGATGTCGCCCCCTCTAAACTGGCTGATTACCTGGACGATTTCCTTGAAGACCCAAATGTCATGGTGAGATCCCAATTGCTACGCACCTTGGCAGACTATGGACAGGCAAACCATGATATCATCGATATCCTGGTAAGCTATTGCCGTCCGGATATTCCGGGATTAGCCCTGGGCGGTCCCTACGAGCGCACCTTTGAACGCTACTTGGCGCGCATGGCCCTGGAGCAGTATCCGGAGGAACTCATCGATTACCTCGAAACCTCCTTGGCTGAAAAACAACCGGCGGAGCGCCGCTTTTGGGCTATCCAGGCTCTTCCGCTCGCAATACGGGAACCCTACTTCCTGGACTTGTGGGAAACGATCAGCAGTCAAACCTGGGACGAACCGACCTTTTTGGAAATCGTTAACGCATTGGAGATCCCTGCCATTTTCAAAGCGGCAGAACCCAATTTCCACGATTTGGGGAACGCCAGCAATTTGGCGTCCCTGGCCGCTGACACGCGCGATAGAGTCACCTACGATGACCTCGGAAAATTACTCAAGCCTGCTGTCACTTACCTGCTGAATTCCCGGAATCAGGCGGATCAGGAAATTGGTTTGGTAGCGGCGGATGCCTACAATATCCAAGATCAGGAGGCTCATATGATCCATCTGCTCGAATCACCTGAATCCAATGCAACGGTGGTGAATCTGGCCATTGGAGCATTGTCGAAAAACCCGTCCGCCAAAGCACGAACCGCCTTCGGGAAATTGTTCGAAGACAGGGAGCTTTCATTTGAACTTCGCCTGGCTTCCTTGAATGCATTGCTCAGAGGAAAGGGACGGCCCGATTCGAATGCGCTCCGGTCATTTGCAGAGGCTTTGGACGATGCTCAAAAATGGGATTTTATCAACGCTCTATCCACTTCCAGGCCGGGAGCCGAATCTTTGTTGGCCTTGTTGGACGATGGAGTATTTTTAGAAACGGATTTCGATACCTGGATCCTGAAGCGCATGCTCGGAACCAACCTTGATTCGACCCGGCTCAGCCAACTTCACAAACGGCGCCAAGCTGACAAAAAAGCCCGCTTCGAGGATACTTTTAATACGTTCATGGAGATTGCTGAATCAGGCGCGGGAGATTCCGATTCGGGGAAGTCTTTGTTTACGGGCATGTGCCTCTCCTGCCATAATGTTGGATCCGAGGGAGTGGATTGGGCTCCCGCGCTCGATGGATCAGGTTACCGCGACAATGAAGCGTTACTCACGGCCATATTGGATCCTGATGCGGCGGTCGAAGGGCCCTATGCAATCCGCAGGGTGCACAGGAACGATGGCACGGTCCTGGAAGGATACTTGGAAAAATCTACCGATCGGGGGGTTACGCTTCGTTTCATGGGAGGAGGCTCGCTCTTTGTCCCAACTTCGGATATTAAAGCAGTGCAACTACTTAGAGGGCGTTCCACCATGCCTGGGGGCTTGGTGGATAATTTGCCGCCGGATCAAGTGGCCGATTTGTTAGCCTACATCCGGACATTACAATAAGCGGAGATTTCTCAATCCACAACCCCATGAAAATTCTCCCATTTCTCTTATTCATCCTTCTTCCCTCTTCCCTCTTCCTTCAGGCGAAGCCTCCGAACATCATCCTGATTTTTACCGACGACCTCGGCTATGGCGACCTGAGTTGTTATGGCTCAAAATTCATCGATACCCCGCGGCTTGATCAAATGGCTGACCAAGGAGTGCGCGCGACAGAATTCCGGGTGCCGGCGAATATCTGCACCCCCTCCCGTGCGGCGCTCCTGGCCGGATCATATCCGCAACGGGCGGGAATCCCCAACGGCATCAGCCCGAAAAGGCCCCAACATCGCCACCTCGGCCTTCACCCCAACGAAATCACCATTGCCGAGTTGTTGAAACCTGCCGGTTATGCAACGGGCATGATTGGAAAATGGCACCTCGGCTTCGATGAGGTGCTTCATCCGCTCAATCAGGGATTCGACAGCTACTACGGATTGCCCTCCAACTACAGCCACGACAAACGATTTTTCGAAGACCGTGAAGTTATTGCGGAGGTCACCGATCTTTCCCAACTGGTATCGAACTATACGGAGAAGGCCGTCGCGTTTATTCAAAACAATCAGAACGGCCCCTTTTTCCTCTACCTGGCTCACAACTATCCCCATGTGCCCCTGCAACCCAATCCGTTCTACGCGGGAACCTCCCGAGCCGGAGATTATGGGGACATCATCGAGGAACTGGATGCCAGCACGGGTACGATTCTGGATACGCTTGAAACGTTGGAAATGGCTCAGGACACCCTCG
>JAABVD010000319.1:1360-4058 GCA_014529615.1 Opitutia bacterium | reverse complement strand
CCAAAAGACTCATAACCGGCACGAATAAGGGTTTTTTCATCCGGCCGCCAGGTAAGCCCTCCGTGAATAGCATTTTTTCGGTTAAATGTATTGGATTTCCAACCGTCCCCATCCGCGTGCAAGGCGTTCAAACGGAAGGCCAGCTTATCCTCAATAAGCACCTTATTGTAATCGAACTCCCCACGCATCAGGCCATAACTGTCCGTGCGAAAAGTCACCTTGCCGAAATTATCCGCCACGGAAGCCTTCTTGGTAGACTGGTTCTGGATACCCCCTGCCGCCGCGATTCCGAAGAGCAAGGCATTCGGTCCGCGAGACTCGTCGAGACGCTCGGTCAAGTAATTGTCCATAGGCAATTGCCAGGTAAAATAATCCCTGGCCCGGGTACTGGGTAAACCACGGACTCTGGCCTGGAAGCTGACGAATCCCCGCTGCGCGAAATGGCCTCCAAAGAATGCTTCTTCATCGCCCTGTCCCGCTTCGACGTTGGCCGAGTAATTTAAAATTTCTTCCAAATTAACGGCGCCGAGGTCCTCGATAAACTCCATGGTATACACCTGAATGGAGGCGGGCGTATCCCGCAGACTGGCATTGAGCCGGCTGCCGGCCAAAGAATTTTCCGCATAATAACCTGTATCCTTAGAGGCATCGATCTCGAAAGGACTGAGGTCATAGACGTCTTCATCTTCATCGTCCTCGGTGGTCTGGGCTGCTAGCGACGAAATGCCCAAAACCAGTCCTATCAACAGAAAGGGAATGCCAGTCTTGTGGAACATGCCTGCTCTTGGTTTGAAGAATTTTGTTTTCATGAGAGATTGGTTTGTTTGGTTCAGTTGTTAGATTGTGAGTTGTAGAGGATGGAAAAACCTTCGTGCTCTGAGACGAAGCAAGTTTGCGCGATTTTGCGGGCGATTATCCGAGGTGAACAGGGGAAGTGATAATGCTTGTCACAAAATATTCTGCCTGATTATGACAGATTTCGAAAAACCGGATATCATCTAAATGAATGATATACTTTGATTTTCTTGAAAATCATTTGTGGAACCCCGTTGGGGTTCATTCATAGGGGCTACCGGTACCCAGCGTGCGCTACGCGACGCTGGGCTTTGGAGTTTAACGCCGTTGGCGTAAAAGGCAGACCCCCGGAATATCATCTAAATGAATGATATACTTTGATCTCTCACGGGTTTATGATGGGATGGCTTCAAACATGTCAGTAATCCAGACCCAGCAGTCTTCTCATACGGGTGGGCCAGTGTGGTCAGGAAAATCGGTGAATGGCAGGTTTCGTTCATTGTTTCAGCTCAAAACACGCAGGATTCCTTTCATTCTTCTAAGCGGTATCTTCCCTATCCTTGTCGGAGCAATGGAAACGGAAGCGCCCTACCAACAACTTTCCTTATCCCAGCTTGAGCAACGCCTGACCAATACTGATTCCGAGCTGGAGCAACTTCCAAATTACAGCCTGCGCGGCGGTGTGGGAACCAAAGGCTATCGATCAACCGGGCATCCGGATCCCGACCACACTGAATGGGTTCGGATTGAGCTGGGCGAGACAGGCCCCATAGACCAGGTCGTGTTGGTTCCGACCATTCTACGGGATACCAAAAGAGGATTCGTGGACGAAGGTTTCCCTAAGGAATTTCAGATTATCGTTGGATTATCCGGAGATGAAAAGGGCACAATCGTAGCCAGCTATGGAGCAAAGGATCCATTACAACCGCGCATAGCCCCATTGGTCTCCTCCTTTCCCGCCAAATCTGCCGATTGGGTGCGCATAGAAGCAACGAAGCTTTCACCAAGAGGCTTCGAGGGAAGATTTTTTCTTCAGTTGGCTGAAATTTTCGTTTTTAGCGGCGCTGAAAATGTAGCCCTTCGAAAACCCATCAAAGCATCATCACAAACTCCGATTGTTGCCTCCATCTACGATTATGCCTGGAGGCCTGAGTTCGCAGTTGATGGATTTGTTCCTTATCTGATGGACGCCGAAGAGGGCGAGCAAAGCCTCGCCTTTGTGGGCTTTCCAGTCAGCCATCCAATCCTCACCTTCGATCTGGAAGCATCACTCCCAATAAATCGAATTCACCTGCATACGGTCGAACAAAGCGCCACCGTACCCTTGACCACGGTGGGCGATTTCGGCCTGCCAAAGCGACTCACCGTTCACGGAGCCAATCAAGCGGATTTTTCCGATGGATCGATTCTGATCGACTACACTCGATTGCCGATCCGGGACACGGGTCCCATATTGCAACTTCCTTTTCCAGAGACATCTTACCGCTACATCCGCTTAACAGCAGAACCTGAAGTTATCACCTTGGAAAACGACCAAGAAACAGCGAACATCGGATTCGCAGAAATAGAACTGTTTTCTCAAGGCCGAAACGTCCTGGTTGGAAAACCCGCACAAACAAACCTTGTACCCAATAATCCTGTCCGGTCGGTAGCCTCATTGACAGACGGACTCAACTTCTACGGAAAAATATTGCCTATTCGGGAATGGCTGAACCGGCTGGCCCGCCGTCACGACCTGGAAACGGATCGTCCCTTGCTCGTGGCGGAGCTTAACCACCGCTATGCCCGGCAAAAAGCAACCCTGAATCTCATGTACTGGGTATCTGCGTTGTTAGTTGCAGGATTAGTATTCACAATTCTCATCGAACACATACTCCGACTGCGACAGGTCGCTAGAATCAAA
>JAABVD010000319.1:0-1123 GCA_014529615.1 Opitutia bacterium | reverse complement strand
ACACGCGCCAGAGCAGATCTGTATCTTTTCTACAAAGAATGCCTGGTCAACATTTGCCGCCATTCGGGGGCAACCCAGGTAACCACCAAACTGAAGGCCTCCGACAAGAAACTTCACCTGAAGGTAGAGGATAATGGATGTGGATTGCCGGAATCAATGAATGGCAGTGTTCCAGCTTCCCTCAAGCGCCGGGCACGACTACTCCGAGCACAGGTTAAAGCAGGGCCATCAGCAACAGATGGAACCTCAATCGAGGTAAACCTCCGTCGACGCAGATTTCGATTCGGAAGATAGGGAAACATGAACGAAAAAATCAGTGTAATGATGGTGGAGGACCATCCGGAATATCGGGAGGGTGTCATGCTCGCGCTTGAAACCGAAACCGATATGGAACTGATTCGCGTATTTGGGACAACTGAAGCCGCCCTTCGCGCCTTGCAGTATCGGAAAGATTGTCCAAAACCCGATGTGATCCTACTGGATTTGAACCTTCCGGGTATGGGCGGTCTGGAAGCGCTGCCCTGGTTCCGGGATTATGTTCCAAAAGCAAAAATCATCGTACTTACCCAATCCGATCGAGAGGATGATGTATTGAGCGCCATTTCCGCCGGAGCATCCGGTTATCTATTAAAGTCCGCCACCCTCGACCAGATCACCGAAGGAATACGGACCGTAATGGATGGCGGGGCCTCCCTCGATGCCAACATGGCCACCTTCATCCTGGACACTTATAAGAAGATTCCACCCAAAGCCAAAATGGAAAATTCTCTGACCAAGCGCGAACTGGAAATCATCACCTTGCTAAGCGAAGGATTGTCCAAGAAAGAGATATCGGGGAAACTTCATATCTCCACTCCAACAGTTGCCACTCATGTTGCCCACATCTACGAAAAGTTTAACGTCCGAAACGCGCCGGCCGCTGTGGCCAAAGCGTTTCGAATGGGTATCTTTTCTACCCGCAAAAAAGTTTAGGACGATGTATCTACCCAGGTCTACGTAGTCGACCCTGAAAAAGTCATCATCGTTTACGATGGCTGGATGGTTTCTCTGGATTTGCTCTCGCCAAGCCGCAAAGATCGCCAAGATATTCTTCTTAAGCCCTGTCTCTGCGTTCTTGGCGCCT
>JAABVD010000318.1:1010-3716 GCA_014529615.1 Opitutia bacterium | reverse complement strand
GACTCTTTTCAAAGGCCCTTATCTTTTCGTCGATGGTTGCCGCTATGAATACCAGCCCACCCGCTGTAGCGACTGCCCCTCCATAGTTGGGAGACCCGGTATTGGATATGCCCCGCTCGACCAATTCGGGATATTCCCCCAGGGGAATTCTCCAGACGAAGTTGCCGCTGGCCAGATCGATAGCCGTCAACGTTCCCCAGGGGGGATCGATTATGGGATGCCCTTCCGGATCCGTCAAAAATCCGTAGCCTTGGTGAAGGTAGCGCAATTTGGATGGCTCATCGGATAAGGTTTCCCCGCCGACCGGTTTGTCGGGTTTGGTCAATTTGCTGTAGCCCGGGGCATCGTTGCCGTTTACGTAAATGATATTGCTGTAGGGGTCGAATGAACCGCCGTGCCATTCCACTCCTCCCAGTGTTCCGGGTTGGACGATGGTGAACGCCTCAGACGGTGGGGTGTATAAGGGTCGAAGGAGAAATCTCTCCAGGATGGATTTGGCGTAAGCGTGCTTTCGCGGGGAAATGCGAGTGAGATCCGCCTCGGAAAATACCAGGCGGTTGAGCGGGGCCGGTTTTGTGGGAATGGGTTGAGTGGGCCATGCTTCTTCTCCTTCGATGGTCGAGGGCGGGACCGGAGTTTCTATAACCGGAAAGAGGGGTTCCCCCGTATCACGGTCCAGAACAAAGGTCAGCCCCATTTTGGTAAACTGGACCACGGCATCCTTTTTCCTGTCTCCGTAATCGATGGTGACCAAAACCGGGGCGGACGGGTTGTCGTAATCCCATAGGTCATGGTGTACCGTTTGATAATGCCATTGACGTTCTCCAGTGGTGGCATCCAGGGCGAGGACACAGTTGCCGAACAAATTCATGCCCTTGCGGTTTCCGCCGTAAAAGTCGAAAGAGGGAGAACCGGTGGCGCCAAAAACCCAGCCCCGTTCTTCATCCACGGTCAGACCGCCCCAGGCATTGGCCCCGCCGTATCTTTCCCCCTCGACGAATTCCCATGTATCGTAGCCGAATTCCCCTTTTTCAGGTATGGTGTGAAATATCCATTTGAAACTGCCCGTCACCGTGTCGAAGGCGCGGATGTGGCCGGGAGTGGAATCGTAGCCCTCCGGAACACGGGACACCACTATGAGAAAATTATTATAGACAATGCCGGGATTGGTCACTTCCACGGAAGCAGTTTCGGGATCTACTCCCAGGTGTTGGCGAATGTCGATATGACCTCCATCGCCGAAGGACCTGATCAACTCCCCGGTTTTTGCATTAATGGCGTAAATGCGGTCTTTCACCCCATGGAAGAGGCGTTTATCGTCGCCTGATTCCCAATAGACTATCCCTCGGCTTCGACCGCGGAACACCTTTCCTTCAGGGTGATGATCCTCCGGCCTGAAGACCCAGACTTCCTCGCCCGTCCCGGGGGAGACGGCTACCGCGCGCAGAGTCGGGGTAGTAAAATACATCAGTCCGTCCACCACGATGGGATTGCAGTGCATGTTGGACTTTTCGTTGGCATCACCGGTGCGGTATTCCCAGGCGGGCTGCAGGGTGTGGACATTGCCCGCGTGGATCTGGGCCAGTTCGGCGTATTGGTTGGCCTTCTTGTCCCCTCGGTAAATGCCCCACTCGGTATAATTATCGAGCCGGTCTCCTTGGAGGTTTCCAATCAAACCTGCCTCGGTGGCCATCCATAGGCAGATCAGGGCATGGGGATAGGGGAAGCGCATTGAAATTAGTGTCCGAAACCGCCTCGCGCGTTTCAAGTTCGTATTCCTGTCAGCCTGGGAGTTCCCCCCGTCCCTCCGGTCAAACTTCAGACTTGTCCCGGCGTGAAATCAGCTAAAGCCTTGCAGCATGGTCAAAAAATTTATTGTTGCCGGTCTGATTTGCGGGATTGGTTTGACTAATCTGGCGCAGGACCAACGACCCGGTAGCGGGGTTATAAGTGGGCGTCCGGTAGATCCGGTTATCCAGGCAAATAAGGATTACCTGGCGGAAAACGCCAAACGGAAGGGGGTCCTGGTAACGGAAAGCGGCCTGCAAATTGAGATGCTGGTGGAGGGATACGGCCGTCAGCCCACCATAAACGACACTGTAGTGGTGGACTACCAGGGTTGGCTGATTGACGGCATGCTTTTCGACAGTTCGATAAAGCGGGGAAAACCGGCCAAGTTCAGGCTGAGCGGGGTGGTGCAGGGATTTCGTGAAGGGTTGATGAATATCCGAGTGGGTGGGAAAGCCCGGTTATTCCTACCCAGCCATCTCGGTTATGGTACGCGGGGATCGGGTAAGGATATTCCCCCAAATACGGTTTTGATTTTTGAAGTCGAACTCCTGGATGTCCTCTGAATTCTCTCACGAACAGGAGGATCAATCAAATGCTCCCGTACCGATTTGCCAAAATGCCAAGGAAACATTTGGCAGTTCAATTACGAATTGAGAGGATGCCGCATTCCCTTGAAAAGAATTGAAAATTGCGTGTAAAAACTGATTGCCTATGAAACCGCTAAATTCATCCCTCCTGTCGATGTTGTGCGGCAGCTTGGGTTTCGGTGTGGTGAGTATCGTTGCCTTCTCCATCTGGGCCTTTCGATTGGCGCCCGGGGCTGGACCCATGTTTGCCCTTATCGCCCTTACCTATATCGTTTTGTCCGGCCCGATCCTGAGCCGACTGGTTGCCACCAAGGGCGCAACCTTTCGA
>JAABVD010000318.1:0-680 GCA_014529615.1 Opitutia bacterium | reverse complement strand
TGGATAAACGGGGTTGCCAAGAAATGTCGAATCAATCCCAAGGCATATTGGATATGATTTGTGGAACCCCGTTGGGGTTCAATCATAGGGACGATCGGTACCCCAGCGTGCGCTGCGCGACGCTGGGCTCCGGAGTTTAACGCCGTTGGCGTATAAGTCAGATGGTTTTATCGGTTGATCGGGCCAATTGAAGGGCTCATTTACATCCCCATAATCGTGATCGTGACCGTGATCGTGATCTTGATCTCTCACCTTTCCCCCAATTCCTAATTCCTAATTGGCGCGCCCCGGCGCGCCTATGCCGTTCCTACAATTTAAAATCGCTGGGGTATTGTTAAAAGGAATTTCCGGGACACCAAACTCGAATGAACTGCAACGCAGTTCCACTCCAAAGCCCAGTGTCGCGTAGCGCACACAGGGTTGAAATGGACAAAAAATAACGAACCCCAACGGGGTTCCACATCGAACCTCACTAAATTCGCAACGAGCGGCGGAAACCCCGAGGCCGGCCTTATTTCCATTTTCTACGTTTGACCCCTTCATTGGGCCGTGCAAATTTTTTTACCATGGAGATCCGCCTACAACTCGCCTTCATCCTGGGAATTAGCCTGTTGCCTTTTTCTAACGGCCATGGTCAGCAGAGCCCACGGCCGGACCCGCCGCCGCCCACCAGGGCAGAT
>JAABVD010000032.1:4446-19294 GCA_014529615.1 Opitutia bacterium | reverse complement strand
CTCCCAAATGCGTGCAATGCTTCAAATGGGCCGGCAATACGAGCTTGGACTCGATCAGGGAGAAAAGCAGGACGGGTATGACCACCAGGGGAATGTTGCGGAAATTGGCCCCCTGTCTGCCCGTCATGAGGAATAGAGGGTATAAGGCCGCCATGGTGGTGATTACTCCAAAAATTACCGGAATCGCCACTTCCTGGGTCCCCTTGATGGCCGCGCTCAACGGTTTGGAACCCCGCTGCATGTGCTGAAAGACGTTCTCCCCCGTCACGATGGCGTCATCCACCACGATACCCAAGGTGGTGATAAAGGCCAAAATGACCGGAAGGTTAATGGTTACACCCAGGTATGGGAGCAGGAGAAAAGATCCGGCAAAGGCGATGGGGATGCCGCAGGCGACCCAAAAAGCCAGGGTGGGACGCAAAAAGAGCGAGAGAACCCCAACCACCAGACAAAACCCCACAATGGCGCTATCCATCAGGATGGACAACCGAACTTTGATGGAGTGGGAACGGTCGCGCCAATAGCTCAAATGGATCCCCTCGGGCAATTGCTCCTGCTTTCGGGTGATGAAGTCCTTCACCGTATCCCCGATCTCGATAAAGCTCTGGTCGCCCGTCCTGAAGATATCGATGCCGAGGGCCCGCTCTCCATTGAATCGCGCCACAATGGGGGTTTCCTCGAAGCCGTCTATGACGTTAGCGATTTCCCCAAGGGTCAACTCGGTTCCGTCGGGACGGTTCATGAGGGGGATGGCCGCATAATCCTCGCGATTGTAAGCCCGCTCATTGGTACGCAACATGACACGGCCGGTTTCGGTCTTGATGCTACCGGCGGACAAATCGACCGAGTAGGTGCGGATGGCTCGCGCTATCTGGTCAAAGGTCAGTCCGTACTCTCTGAGGGTGGCTTCGGGAATTTCGATGGCTATTTCATAGAGCCGGTCCGCTACCATCGCAGCCAGGGTAATGCCGGGAAGGGTCGAAACCTCATCCCGCAAACGTTCCCCCAGTTCCTTCATGTCTTTCTCGCTCAAATCACCCGACAGGATGATGGTGATCACCTTCTCGGCCAGACGTCTCAAATGGATCCGGGGGCGTTCCGCCTCGGGGGGAAAAGTGCGGATGGCGGAAACGCGATTGGCCACCTCATCGAGTTTCTCGCTCATGTTGAAACCCTCTTCAATTTCAAGGTTCACCGTGCCCGTATTGGCAGTGGCGACCGAATCCATTTGTTTGATGCCTTCAATGTCGTAAAGGGCTTCCTCCAACCTGCTGACAATGGCCTGTTCCATTTCTCCCGGGGTGGAGCCGCGGTAGAGGACCGAAACCGAAATGGTGCGCAGGGGCATATCGGGGAAATCCTGTAGGATCATCCGATTGCTCAAGGACCAGATTCCCCCCACAATGAGGGTGATCATCAATAGATTGGCGGCAACTCCGTTTCGAGTAAACCAGGCAATTAAACCGTGCATTTTGGTGGGGTAATTCTCTCAACCGGGCGTGGCGCCGAGAATGAGGAGCGCGCCATCACCGCCCTAGGCCGGGCTTGGCGCACCGCCCTCTTCATCCTCCTCCTCGGAGATGCGGGGATTGATGTTGTAGAGCTTGAAAAAGCCTTGCTGCAGGTCGTTATAAACCAGGACCAGGACCGGCACCAGGATAAGCGTAATGGCGGTGGCAAATATGATGCCCCAACCCAGTGAAATGGCCATGGGAACGAGAAAGGCAGCTGGGGGACTGTCTTCAAACATAAGGGGTGTCAGGCCAAAAAAGGTGGTAAGGGACGTTAACAGAATGGGACGAAAACGACGCACCCCGGCCAAACGGACCGCCTCGCCCAACGACATCCCTTTTTTGATCCGGGTGTTCATATAGTGGACCATGACCAGACTGTCGTTTACCACTACCCCGGAGAGAGCCATCATGCCGAATATGGAGGTCTGGCTGATGATGGGATCTCCGTTGTTGAACCCGAAGACCTTGGCCATCAAGAAGTGTCCGAGAATCGCCCCTACCACGCCAAAGGGAATGGCCGACATGACGATTATGGGCTGAAAATAACTCCGGAAGGGGATGGCCAAAAGGGCGTAAATTACCCCCAGTATGACATAGATGCCCATGATCATTTCCCTGTTGTTTTCGCGAACTTCCTGGGCTCTTCCCCGCACCCCGAACTCCAATCCGGGATAGGTGCTTGCCTCCAAATCTGGCAGAAACTGTTCCAGGACTTCGGCCTCGATGGTCTCGAAATCCATCTCCTCGGTGTCTCCATCCGCACTCACCTGGATAATGCGCTTGCGGTCCACCCGGCGAATGGCCGGCAGGCTTTTCCCAGGCACGATTTCAGCGACGTTTTCAAAGGGAACCTCCGAGCCGTTGGCGGTGCGAATCATCATGGTATGCAATGCGGCCAGGGACCGGCGTTGTTCTTCCGGATAACGAACCATTACCCGCACCTCATCGCGTCCCCGCTGAATGCGCTGGGCCTCGGAACCGAAAAAGGCCGTTCTGACCTGCTGGGCCAGATTGGAAGCGGTTACCCCCAGGAATTTCGCTTCAGGCTTCAGGTCCAACTCGAATTCTTCATTGGCTCGCTCGTAGGAGTCCTCGATATCATAAAGTCCTTCAAACGATGCCAGCTTGACCTGGAGATCGCGAGAGGCCGCTTTGAGGGTTTCGATATCCGGGTGTATGAGCTCGAAAGTCAGGGCTGCCCCGCCCCCTCCGCGGGCAAAGGATAAATTCAATCGCTCGGCTTCGGGTATGGGCGGCACGAGATTCCTCATATCCATTACCAGATTGCGGCTGCTGTATTCGACATCCCGCGTTTCGGATGGGGTGAGTTCGATCAAAACTTCTCCCAACTCAGCCACTCCCGCCCTGGGGCCTCCGCGTCCCCGGCCGCCGCCGAAAGGTTGACCCCCGGCGGTGGCAAAGACGTTTTGGATGACAGTGGTTCCATATCGCTCGTTGACCTCCTTTTTCAACTGCAAGGCGCAAGCCTCGATAATGTCCACTTTTTCCTGAGTCGTTTCGAAGGTGGTGCCGGCCGGCATTTGCAAGGTGATGGTGGTGGTATCCCGCGGGATGTTGGGACGGGGGCGGTAGCCGATCCGGTCACCCATGACCAGGGCGATAAACACCAGCAGGAAACCGATGAAGAGGGAGAGCGAAGCATAGCGGTTGGCCAAGGCCCAATTCAATGTGGGCCGATAGTACTTCAATATGAAGGTTTCCAGGCCATCGGCGAAGAACCGTTGAAAACGAGTGAATCTTCCCAGCTTTTCCTTTCGGTCCCCCAAGTGGGTACAGTGCTTCAGGTGGGCCGGAAGGATCAGTTTCGATTCCACCAGGGAAAACAACAGCACCGGTATGACTACCATGGGAATATTTTTGTAAAAACTCCCCCTGGAACCGGTCTGCATCATGAGGGGGTAGAAAGCCACCATGGTGGTGATGACTCCAAAAATGACCGGTGTAGCCACTTCCTGGGTGCCTTTGATCGAGGCCGTCAGGGGGCTGGACCCCCTTTGCATGTGCTGGAAGACGTTTTCTCCCGTAACAATAGCGTCATCCACCACGATTCCCAGGGTGGTGATGAATGCCATGAGCGTGATCAGGTTCAGGGTCACGTTCATGAAGGGCAGAACCAGAAACGTTCCGGCGAAAGCGATGGGTATGCCCCAAGCCACCCAGAAAGCCAAAGTGGGTCGCAGGAAGAGGGAAAGTATGATGACGACCAGGATGAAACCCATGATGGCGCTGTCCTGCAAGGTGGACAGGCGGATTTTGATCCTTTCGGAATCGTCATCCCAATAGGTCAGCTCGATCCCTTCGGGCAACTGCTGCTGTTTTTGGGCGATGAATTCCTTAACATCATCCCCAATCTCGATGATATTTTGTAAACCCGTTCTATATACATCGATGGCAATGGCCCGTTTGCCGTTGTATTTGGCGATTATGGGAATTTCATCAAAACCGTCAATTACGGTGGCGATATCACCCACGGTGATTTTCGTGCCATCGTCTCGTGTCAACAACCGGATAGAGGAATAGTCCTCGTGAGTATAGGCTTGTTCGTTGGTGCGCAGCAAAATCCGCCCCGTTTCCGACTTTACCATGCCGGCCGACAGATCGACCGAGGAAGCCCGAATGGCCTGGGTCACCTGGGCGAAGGTAAGGCCGTACTGACGCATGGTGTCCTCGGAGATTTCAATGGCGATCTCGTAGGGACGAACCGCCTTGAGAGTGGCCATGGTGATGCCGGGAATATTGGCTACTTCGTCCCGGATATGCTCGCCCAGTTGCTTGACCTCTTTTTCGCTCAAATCTCCCGATAACACCATGGTAATGACCCTTTCAGATCGGGAGTCGAGGCTGATTTGGGGCCGTTCAGCTTCCGGCGGGAAAGTGCGAATGGTGGAAACGCGATTGGTCACTTCATCCAATTTTTCGTTCAGGTCGTAGCCCTCCTCGATCTCGAGATCGACCATCCCGCTATTGGAGCTTGCCCTGGCATCAATTTCCTTGACCCCCTCTATGTCGTAAAGCGCCTCCTCCAAACGGGTTACTATGGCCTGTTCTATTTCTCCAGGGGTCGACCCCCGGTAAGACATGGAGACCTCGATGTCGCGATTGGGAAATTCGGGAAATTCCTGTAGTATGATTCGCTCCTGGGCGGACCAGATGCCGCCGGCAATAATGGCTACCATAAGCAAATTGGCGGCCACTCCATTTCTGGCAAACCAGTCGATGATTCGGTTCATTTCACTCCGTCCAATGTCAATTCACTTGCAGGTGTTTCCGCTCGGGGCCTATCCGCGAGGGGGGCCTCGACCGGCCGGTAGTTCGATTCCCTGAGATTCCGCCCATGCGCGCACCTCCTGCACAAGGGGGCGAATCAGATTGCGGTCCCCACTGGCCACGGCGGCGTCCACTTTCGTCCTGAGGTCATCGGGAAGCGGATTATCATCCGGAATGCTGGCCAGGATTTGGGTGAGGAACCCGCCGGGACCTCCTCCGGAACCGCCGCCTCCGGGACCTCCACCTGGACCGCCGCCGGTAGGCCGCGGGGCGCGGCGGGCTATGGCTTCCTGCACATCGACTTTCTCGACTTCAAAGGGCAACTTGTCCAATTCGGTTGGCGATACCTGCAAGGCTTCCAGGGCAAACGGCACGTCCGTCAGGCAGATGCGATCACCCGGTTCCAGGCCTTGGTCCACCACTATGGAATCGTCATTCTGCCAAACGATGTTGACCGGCTTTCGGCGCAATCGATTATCATTGTCCACCGCCAAGACAAAGGAGTTCTCCCGTAACAGTCGGCGGGGAACGACAAATACATTTTCCAGGACGGACCCAAGGATGGTGGCATGGACAAAAGTGCCCACTTTCAAGGGGGGACGATCATCGGCGGTTCTGCCGTAAGGATCCCGGACCTGGGCAATAACGAACAACTGCCGGGTCCGGACGTCGAAACTGCCCTCCGCCCGCACAATGCGGCCTCGCCATTGGTGCGTTTTTCCCGCCACCGAGGATGTGAGGGTCACATTTGGCCCATCTCGGAAGGAGGGTTGCTCCCCCCTATAGATTTCGGGAAGTTCAAGAAAGGACAGTTGGGTTTCGGTGAGGGGAAGGCGTACTTCGGCAAAATCCACCGCGTAAATGCGAGCCAATTGGTTGCCGGGGGAAACGTATTGGCCCACATCCACATTCTGGTTCAAAACCCGACCGGCGTAGGGGGCCACAATTTCGGTCTTCACCAGATTGCGGCGGGCGTTTTCCAGTCGAGCCTGGGCAGAGGCCACATTTGCCTTGGCTCGATTCAACTGGGGGGTGCGTAAAACCAGATCGCCGGGAACCTCGTCCAGATTCAACCGCTCCCAGTCCTGATAAGCCTGATCGGAACGGGCCTGTTCCTCGGCCAGAACCAGCTCCGCTTGGGACAAATTGGCTTCCGCTACTACGAGTTCGGTTTGGTAATCCCGAGGATCGATTTTCAATAGCATGTCCCCTTGTTCAAAGAACCCGCCGCCGCGAAAATTGGGGGAAATCTCCAGAATACGTCCCCTCACTTCGGGTATCAACGTGCTTTCGGTTCTGGCTTGCACCGTGCCTTGGGTTTCCAGTTCGACCCGGAAATTCCCGGGTTGAATGGCAAATACCTCCACTTCAGTGGCGCCGGGATTAAAGTTGCGTTCGCGGGGCTCCGGCTTGGTGATGTAAATCCACCAGGCAACGCCGCCGGAAATGCCGAGAATGACTAAGGGCAATAATATTCGTAATACTTTCATGAGAAATTTCTATTCGATGTCCAATTCTATATCCTGGGCAAATCCCCCTCCAAGCGCCAAATAGAGATCGATTCGGCTTTGGATGCGTTGATTGGCCACCTGGATCAAGGCGCGTTGCGCGTTGAACAGGCGGCGTTGTGATTCCAGAACAGTGATGATATCCACCAGACCGCGGTTGTATTGCTCCCAAGCCAGTTCCTCGGCCGCGGTATATTCGATCACGGCCAAGTTTTGTGCCTCCTCGTCGCGCCGGAGGGAATCCTGGTCGATCAGGGCCGATTCCACTTCGGAATAGGCGATCAGGGCGGTTTGGGCGAAGTTGGCCAGTGATTGCTCGTAGATGGCAATAATCCGCTTTTCCGAAGCGAAAAGGCGGCCTCCCTGAAAGATGGGCAAACCAATGTTATAGTTGAGGCTCCATACCTTGAAATCGTCATCCAACACGTCTCCCAACTCCCGGCTGCTCGTGCCACCGCTTCCCGTGAGGAAGACTCCGGGCAAACGCGCTTTCTTGGTGGCTTTGATCAAAGTCGCATCGGCCGCCAATCGCCTTTCCGCCGCAATCAAATCCGGCCGCCGCATGAGCAACTCATCGGGCAACCCGACCGGAATGGAGTTTTTTATGGCGGGAAATTCCTGGGCAATCTGAATTTCATCGGCCGGATAGCGCCCCAGAAGGATTTCCAAGGTTCGAATGGCGCCATCCCGGGTGCGGAGCCTTTGCTCGTATGCGCTTCGCGAACTGGCCACGCTGGCCCGCATAAGACGCAAGTCCAGGGCCCGAGCGAGGCCTCTCTTGAAATTTTCCTCGATGATTTCCAGGTTGGACTCGAATGTTTCCAGGCTTTGCGCGGCCACTTTCAGTTGGAGTTGGGCGGCAATGGCGCTGAACCAGGCTCGGGCCGTGCGGGCGGCAATGGAAAACCGGGCCGCGCGATAAATCTCAAATGCGGCCTGGTAATCGGCAAGTCCGGCGTTGGCCTGATCCCGAACGATTCCCCAAATGTCGAATTCCCACGATGTGCGACTGTTAATACCAAAGCTTTCCGATAGCCGGCTGGAAATGACAAAGCCCTGGGTTTGAGTCCTTTGAGCACGATTTCCGGTGTGGCTGATACTCAAACTGGGATATTTTCCGGACCCCTGGATAACCGAGGTGGCTCTGGCCGCTTCCAAACGCCCTTCCGCTACTATCAAATCGTTATTGTGCTGGAGGGCTTCAAGAATGACAGCTTCCAATTGGGGATCGCCAAAGTCCTCCATCCAGCCGCCGTTCCAGAAGGGGGCAGGGTCGTTTTCGGCGGTATACCGGGTTGGAATAGGGAGATCGAGCTTATCGACCTGACTGGGAGGGGCCTGGGTCACGCATCCGGCAAAAAATGCCACGACCAAGCAAGCGACCAGGACAAATAAGTTGGAAACGTTAGCGCCGGGCAGGGAGGCCCGAACAAGACCCCACAAACGAGAAAATGGGCAA
This sequence comes from Opitutia bacterium, assembly GCA_014529615.1. Classification (GTDB taxonomy): domain Bacteria; phylum Verrucomicrobiota; class Verrucomicrobiia; order Opitutales; family UBA2995; genus JAABVD01. The sequence continues at coordinate 11,525 of JAABVD010000032.1, read as the reverse complement.
GTCATCAAAATATGAAAGATTAGATGGTTGGAATAACCTTCTTTAGCTCCTGTTTGCGAAACGACTTCAACCTCCTTTTGGTTACAGGCAACATTATTTTTGCAAGGGTGAGCGGCGACGGGACCTGAAATGACCTCGACCCCACATGATTTATCGACAATCTGATTAAGGATGAAATGGCTTGGATACCCTACCACTCTGGCTCTCATTTTGGCCGTAACTGCTTTAAGAGCTGAGCAAACTCCCGATCCGGACCCCTCCCGATTCGCGGAATCCATCGCCCAATTCGCCCGGGCCGACCAATTGCACCCATCTGAGAAAGGAGGCATCGTATTTGTGGGCAGCTCCAGCATTCGCCGGTTGGATCTCCAGGCTGTCTTCCCCGGATTAGTGGCGCTGAACCGGGGTTTCGGAGGTTCCCATATCTCGGATGTAAATTACCATATTGAAAATACCGTCCTGAAATACGAACCCCGATTGACCGTCCTGTATTGCGGCAGCAATGATCTGTGGAGTGGAAAACCTGCTTTTCAGGTTCTGGAAGATTTCCTCGAATTCAAATCCCGGCTTTTTGAACGTCTCCCCAAAAGTAAATTGATCGTGCTGGCCTCCCGGCCCAGTCCCAAACGTCACTCCGGGGTTGAAAGAGAACTTGCCTTCAACTACCTGCTCCGGATCGAAGCTTCCCGAGATCCGCGAATCACGTTTCTGAAAGGCAGCAGCGACCGCTTTTTCAATAACAAGGGAGAATACCGAACGGAACTATTCCATCAGGACAGGCTGCACATGAGCAACGCCGGATACCGTGTCTGGAAAGAGATTTTAACGCCGTTCCTAGCCGACTGAACGCGGAAATGTTCGCCTGTTAAACCGGGCCAGAACACGCCGGCTACTGCCCGTAGGAGGGGCCGTTGATCACGAATCGATCAGATTCTGCCGCAGACCTTGTTGGGTGAGAGCAATCCAATCCTTCCACATCTCCCTCAATTCCTTTTTCAATGCGCGGACCTCCAACTTCAGCATTTTGCGTCGTGTATTCGACGCCTCCCTCATTTCTTTGATTTTCTTCAATAGCTGAGAGGCGGTTACCTCGAAGGAATGCGCCTTTTGCTCAGCCCGTCTGCGCAGCTCAATTGCCGCACCGTCCACTTCATGCTTAAACCGCTGGAGAAGCAATTCCATATCCTTGCCGACTAAAAGCTTCTGTAACCTGACCTTTTCAACGCGGCGGAGGTTGGAGACCAACCCCACCCTGGCAAAAGTCCAAAGGAGCCACTTGGTGGGATCGAAATGCCACCAGCCGACCCCGTTGCGATAATCATTTGCGGAAGCGTGATGATAATTGTGATAGCCCTCCCCCAAGGTGACGAGGGCCAGGAGGCTGTTATCTACAGCGCTCAACTCCTTTGCATAGGTCTTGGATCCGAACATGTGGCAAAGCGAATTTACGAACCAGGTACAGTGGTGAATGGCAAACGCCCTTAACAACACCCCGGCAAATAAGGCGGCGACCGGATGCATGAACAGGCAACCAATGCCCCATACCAGCGCATTGGAAGCAATGGTTAGCGCCACGAGATGATTGTGCTGAAACAGCACCCGTTTATTTTTCATCAAATCCCTCACAATGACGGGATTTACCTTCAATTTATTTTCAAATATCCACCAGACATGGGCATACCAGAATCCGCGGTTGATGTTGTAAGGATCCTTATCGGTATCCACGTGACGGTGGTGGGTGCGATGATCGCTGGACCACGCGAGGGCGGATGATTCAAATGCCAATGTTCCGAAAAACAAGGTCAACCACTCTATTACCGGCCTGGCCCGATACGACCTGTGAGAAAAAAGGCGGTGGTAACCAGCGGTAATGGATATCCCGGCCAAAAGGTAAGCGGCGGCAAACAACACCAGCGAAGACCAGTGAAAATGCGCGATATAGGCCGGTATCAAGGCGACAAGAGCAATGTGATAACCGGTTATGAATAGGAAATTCTCCCAATTGTGGATTTTCATGATGCAAATATGTGTTGTCGACCCGCGTTTCCACCCAGGTGTGCAAAGGAAACTTTGGCCTGAATATGGAGAGGTCTGAGGGAGGGCAGTGACCAGGGAATTGGAGAATTTACCCTAGAGAAAAATGCGGTGCTGTGCGGAAAACGTATAATAGAACACCATAGGGACAAATTCCGGCCCCGATTTCAACCCTCGAACCAATAAATTTTTCAGCCGGGGCCCTGAGCGGACTTCGAGCAGGAGCGGCTTTGGCCCACATTTCTCACAAATTTTCTACTGCAGTCCGAAATTTCCTGCTTCGCCTAAAGGTTACGACAGGACATGCCAGCACTGGTGTGGACTTCGCTGGATTCGCCTGCCCGTGCGCAGCACAGATGCAGGCGACTTTGCACGGTGTCGACCCGGCTTCGCCCAAGGGCTACGGCCGGACAGGCCCCGCTTCATCCGCGTCTCTGCCCGAAGCCCACCCCAGCACTCGATCTTCGTTCAATCGCGACGAATTTTGTGAGAAATGCGGGCTAATCGGAGGTCTCGGCAAAAGGGATCGCATTTCCCAGCGCTTTGGCCAAACCCGCTTCGGCCACTTTGTAACTGTGGTAGGCTTCTACCTGGTTCAGACGCGATTCCGTGAGGGCGACCTGAGACTGCAACACGTCCAATTGGGTTCCCCCGCCCGTTGCGTAGCGTTCATTGGCCAAGCGCAGGGATTCAACCGCCTGATCAATCACCAGGGATGAAGCCTTGGCAAGCTCATCAGCCTCCTGTAAATCGTGCAGGGCGCGCCGAACTTCTACTTCTACTTCCAATGTTGCTTCGCCAAGATCCAGTCGAGCCTGTTCCAACTGGGACTGGGCTTGACGAATCCTGCCATCCGTTTCCTTACCGTCCCAGATGGCCCAACTGCTCTGAACTCCAAGCGCCCAGCCCTTCAGGGCATTGCTGAAACTATTGGATACAGCGGATTTGTTGATCTGGAAAGATCCCACGAGATCGACATCCGGCAGTTTTTCCGCCCGCTCGATTACGATACCTTGTTCCCGGGCCTCCACAACCAGCTCGAGTTGCCGTAGCTCGGGCCGGTTTACCTTGGCTATATCCAGAGCGGTTCGAAGTTCCCATTCGATCGGTTCATATACGAGACTGCCATCGAATTCCGGAACCGACTCCAAATCCCCCGGAGATTCCACAAAACCGAGGGACTTTCGAAGCTCTTCGATGGCAATGCGAAAGTCGTTGCGCGCTCGAATCAGCTCCGGTTGCGCGTTGGCGCGTTCCACCACCGCCCGCAAAACTTCAAATTGTGACACGGTTCCCGCTTCAAGCCGGTTTTTGGCATTCTCGATCTGCTCTTCCAACAGCTTTACGTTCTCCTCCTGAACCGCGATGCGCTCACGCGCCAGTAAAACATCGTAAAACCTGATCTTCACATCCAGCACGGCCAAGTTAATGGTCGCCTTCAGGTCGTAGAGCACCGCTTCTTCCACCAACTCCTGAAAGCGAAGAGACGCTTTCATGGCGCCGCCATTGTAAAGCGCTTGGCGAACGCGCAAGGCAATGTTCCAATTTTCCGTATTTCGATCGAACAGGCCACCGAAGTTTTCGGAAAGATCCGAGTCCAACTGGAAAAAATCAGCCTCCACGCTGACATTGGGAAGCGCCTGCGAACGAATCTCCACAACCAACCCTTCCTGCTCCCGGATCCGCTGTTGGGCCTGCCGTATGGAAAAATTGTTTTCCAGGGCATAGGCCAGAGCGCTTGGTAGATCCAGGGTGTCCGGAATGGGAACGGTAATCCGGCCGAAAGTGAGCAGGGCCGCCAAATTATAAACCAATATCAACAGGAAAATTCCCCAACCGCCGAGCCCCACTGACTTGAATACTTTCCCTTTAGTCATGGACGATCAGCGCGTTTCGGGAGTTGGTTCCAATCGGATGATCGCGTCCCGTGTGCCTTTATGATCTTTGGCGATCAGTATGTATATGGATGGGATGATCAAAAGGGTAAACAAGGTCCCAATGGCCATACCTCCAACGATAATGAGCCCAATACTGTTTCGAGCTTCCGCCCCGGCGCCGGTTACCAGAACAAGAGGAAAGTGACCACACACTGTGGCCATGCTCGTCATTAACACCGGACGCAACCGGGTCAGAGCGGCCTCCCGCACAGCCACCCGTTTGCTCAATCCGTTCCGCTGGAGATCGTTGGCAAATTCCACTATCAGTATCCCATTTTTCGATACGATCCCGATGAGAGTGATCAATCCAACCTGCGAGTAAATGTTCAGAGTGGTCGTCCATCCGTCCGTCCAAAAAGGGATATCCGGGCTGGGCATTTTCAAGAACATGAAGATTACCGCCCCGAACATGCCCAGTGGCACCGACCCGAGTAAAATTACAAACGGATCCCGGAAGCTGTTAAATTGTGCAGCCAGTACCAGAAAAATCAGGACGAGGGCCAAGCCGAACGCCAGAAGAAACTTATTCCCTTCCGTCCTCAATTGGCGTGATTCTCCAGTGTAATCAACCACGTAACCTTGCGGAAGAATTCTGGCCGCTTCTTCTTCCAGAAGTGACAGCGCCTCGCCAAGAGGTGAAATGGCAACCCCGCTGATTTTTACAGAATTAAACTGTTGGAATCGATTCAGCGATCGCGGAACTGTTTTATTTTCAACCGTGGCAATGGAACTGAACGGAATGAGCTTTCCCCCGGGCCCGGTTACGTAAATCGAGGTCAGTTGTTCGGGATTCAATCGGTTTACCCGCTTTATTTGAGGAATCACCTTGTAACTCCGGCCATCGATGCTGAAACGGTTTACATAATTTCCTCCAAACATGGCGGAAATATCATTGGCCACATCCGATAGGTTCAACCCCAGGGCCGCCACTTTGTCCCGATCCACATTTATTTCAGCCTGAGGTTGGTCCACCTTCACATCCACGACGGGGGGAAAGGCGAATTTCCCGCTTACAGCCGCCTTTCTTGCAATTTCCTGCGCGAATCCAAGAATGAGTTCCGTATCCGCAGTCGAGGAAATGACGAACTCAACCGGGAAAATCCCCCCCCCGGGAAGAGCCGGTCTCAGTAATGGCAAGACCTGAACGCCCGGCACCGTAGCCAACTTTCGTTGCACTTCGGGATACAGATCGAAAATGGTTCGCTCCCTTTCATTCCAGGGAACGGTTACCATGCCTCCCATTGCTATGGCGCTGCTGGTAACCTGGAAGGTTTGTTGCGTCTCGGGAATATCCAACCACAAGCGGTTGATTTCATCGGCTGAGATAAGTAATTGATCAACCGTGCTGTCAGGGGGTGTTTCAAGAATCCCAAAAATGACGCTCTGGTCCTCAGTGGGGGCCAGTTCAGTAGACACCATGGTGAACATCGAAAAAGTTATCAAAGCCAGGACAATCCATACAATGTAGACCAACGGCCGCATGGCCAGCGTGGTGTCCAATACCCGGGCATAGAGACTTTTAATTCGATCAAAACCGCCATTGACAAAGCGCTTCAACCACCGGTCCTTCTCACTGGGTTTCAGCAGCTTGGCTGACATGACGGGCGACAAGGTCAGCCCCACCACACCCGAGATCAAAACGGCGCCGGCCAGGGTAAAGGCAAACTCACGGAACAGCGACCCGGTTAGACCTCCCTGAAATCCAATGGGCGCGTAGACCACCGCCAAGGTGAGCGTCATGGCAATTATCGGACCTACCAATTCCCTCACGCCCAGGATGGCCGCTTCCAGGGGTGATTTACCCAAATGCAGATTCCGATCCACGTTTTCAACAACCACGATCGCGTCGTCCACGACCAGTCCGACGGACAATAATATGGCCAGGAGGGTGAGCAGGTTCAGCGAAAAACCAAAGAGTTGCATGAGAAAAACCGCACCGATCAAGGATACCGGAATCGCTACTACCGGTACCAGGGCCGATCGCGCGGACCCCAGAAACAGGAATATGACAAGCACCACTATACCCAGGGTTTCCGATAGGGTCTTGATCACCTCGGTTATGGCGGTTCGAATATACTCGGTAGCGTCATATCCGATACCTGCGCTAATTCCGGGAGGAAGGTCCTTTTGCAGGGCCTCCATTTCTTCGGACACCGCCCTGAGCACATCAATTGCGTTGGCATTCGGTAGAACATGGATGCCTATGAAAGTGGCCTTTTGCCCTGAATACCTCACCTCGGTGTCGTAGTCCTCCGAGCCCAACTCCACGTCTGCAATGTCCTCCAATCGCACAATGGCATTGCCCTCCTGCTTGATGACCAGCCGTCTGAATTCCTCGACCGAGCGCAAATCCGTGTTAGCGGTCAAGTCCACTTGGATGAGGGCGCCTTTGGTGCTGCCGGGCGCCGATAATACATTGTTGGCCGCAACAGCCCTCCTGATTTGGGACGGACTTATATTCATCGCCGCCATCCGGTCCGGTTTTAACCAGATCCGAGCCGCAAAGGTTCCACCTCCCAACACCTCTGCTCGCTGGATGCCTTCAATGGCAGATAGACGGGGTTGAACCACCCGAATCACAAAATCGGTGATCTCGTTCTGCTCCAGTACTTCCGAACTGAAGTTCAGGTATGCCATGGCAATCTGACTGTCGGCTGGAGTAATATTAACGGAAGGCAATTCTGCTGAAGGAGGCAGGTCATGGCGTATCCGGTCTACTTTGGAACTGATCTCGGCTAACGCCTTGGTCGAGTCGTAGTTCAGCTTCAACCTCACCGTAATGATGGAAAGACTCTGGGCGCTGGTAGATTCAATGTATTCAATGCCATCTGCTTCCGCAATGGCCTGTTCAATGGGGGTGGTTATGAACCCGCGAACCAGTTCCGCATCGGCCCCGACATATACGGTAGTGATCGTTATGGCCGCATTTTCATTTTTGGGGTATTCCCGGACATTGAGCGAGTTAATCGCCTGTAGGCCCGCGATCACAATAACCAGGTTGACCACGGTGGCCAATACCGGGCGCTGAATAAATATATCCGTGAAGGACTTCATCGAAAATCGGATCGGCAGTTCCCTACGAATCTTCTGGTTTCGGATCGATATTCA
>JAABVD010000032.1:0-4312 GCA_014529615.1 Opitutia bacterium | reverse complement strand
AATCCCCATAGGAAGCATGGACGATGGCGGTAGCCGGCACCACCTTTAGCGGTTTCTCCTCCGGCAAAACTACGGAGACCCGTCCAAACATTCCCGGCAATAATATCCCATTCGGATTATCCAGGGTAGCACGCAGACTTATGCTACGTGTGCTTGCATCCACTTCGGGATCAATAGCCGTTAATCGGCCCCCGAATATGGTTTCCGGATAGGAATCGATCTCGACCTCAACCGGCAGGCCGGTGGCAACCAGAGAAACCCACTTCTGCGGAAAGGCAAAATCGATAAAGATGGGATCGAGCGATTGCAGCGAAACCATGGGATCGCCGTTATTGATGAACTGGCCCAAATTGACCTGGCGGATACCTAGCCGGCCGCTGAAGGGCGCGGAAATGCGCTTTTTGGTAATCATTGCTTCCAGGTATTCAACTTGTGCTTCGGCGGCAAGAAACGCTGCTTGAGCGGAATCCAGTTCGGCCGCGGCCACCGTATTGCTCTGGCGCAACTTTTTGGCGCGGTCCAGGTTGATTCTTGCCAAATCGGCCTCGGCCTGGGCCGCGGCCAGTTGGGCCTCTTCGCTGGAAGTGTCGAGTTCCACCAGCAATTGCCCACTTTCCACCGATTCACCGGACTCGAAATGAAGATCGTCCACCTTACCCGCCACCTCAGTGCTGAGAAGGACTCCCTGAACTGCTGTCAGGCTACCTACCGCATCCAAGGTCTGCTTCCATGATTCCTTCGTAACGGTGGCGCTTGTAACATACTCGGTCGGCGCCTCAAAATTTTCGGCCGAGGCTATCAAGGCCTTGATTTGAATCACCTTTGTGCCAACCAGAAATCCAACGACCAAACCCAACCCGATCAAGGTAAAAAAAACAGCAATTACGACCCTCTTCCACATGGCAAACTATGTTCTATTTTCATTTCTAAGAAGTTTCCCAAACGATTACCACTGCTCTTTGATCCGGCTTTCATCTTTCACCGAGTCTTCGTAATAATAGTGCTCGCATGGGATAAAGATATCCTTGGGCAATGCTTCTCCAGCCAGGTATTTGGCAAACGCATCTACCGTTCCGACGGCCATCTTGGCCGGAAATTGTTGGGGTGTATCGAGCAGTTTCTTCTCGAATACGGCCTGTTTTCCTGCTGGCGAAGCATCGAAGCCGACAAGCTTGATCTGCTCTTGCTTGTTGGCCTTTACAATTGCCGCATAAGCGCCCAACGCGGATGGATCGTTAATGGCAAAGAGGCCAACGAGGTCCGGATGTGCCTGCAGGATATCCGTAGCTACGGAGAATCCCTCCGAGCGATTGCCCTTGGCGCTCAATTCAGTGACAATTCGGAGACGACTATTGTTTTCCTTTAGATAGTCTCGAAATCCAGCCACTCGGAAAATGCAGGAGGAGGCCTCGGGAAAACTTAAGATGGCGATGTCCCCACTATCGCCAGTCGCTGCCATCATGGTTGCCGCAGCCAGCCTTCCTCCCTGATAATTGTCGCTTCCGATGTGGGAAATGAGCAGGGCATTGGCCTGTTCGTCCGTGACTTGAACATCGAAGGAAAACACCGGAATCCCAGATTCCCACGCATTGATAACCCCCTCCCCCACCGCCTGGGAATCGGTAGGATTGAGGAAGATGGCGTCGTAACCCTGCGCGGCAAAGTCGGCCAATTGGTTGTTTTGCTTGGCCGCATCCATTTCCCCGCTAAGGGCAACCAGTTCATACCCGTGTTTGGCCGCTTCCGCCTCCATTGTATTGGCAATCAGCTTAAAAAACGGGTTGGTCAAGTCCATACAGGTCATGCCTATCTTCCCCACCGCGGTGGAACGTTCCCTCTGGCTAAAATACACCGAGGCGGCCAGAAACACCACCGCCAAGACCGTGACCCAACCCCACCTCGGGATGGCCGACGGGGAGGCGGAGGAAGTGGCCCCCGCCGATCGTCCACGCACCTTGTCGACCAATACTGCGGCCAGTATCACTCCGCCCAGAATGACCTGTTGGGTATAGCTTTCCACCCCCAGCAGGTTCATGCCGTTCTGCAATACAGAAATGATAAAAGCGCCGATGAGGGTGCCGAGAATCCGGCCCTTGCCACCGGACAGGCTGGTTCCGCCCACCACGACGGCAGCGATGACATACAATTCGTACATCACCCCCAAATTTGGCGTGCCGGTATTGAGTTGGGAGGCCTGAATACATCCACCCAGTCCCGCTGCCAAACCGCTGACCACATAGACCAGGATGAGGACGAATCGGATGGGCACACCCGATAGCCGGGCCGCTTCCTCATTGCCACCCACCGCGTAAATGTAGCGTCCATAACGCGTCCGGCTCATAAAGATATGCGCAGCCAGGTAGAGCGCAATCAGCAACAACACCGTATTGGGCACGGCCAGAGTCCTACCCTGCCCCAGCCAGGTCAGTCCGTCGGGAACCTGATAAATGGAAAACCCGCCCGTAATCATAAAGGCCATTCCCCGGGCCATCATCATCACTCCGAGGGTGGTTATGAAGGGCGCTACCCGGAAGCGATGCACGAGGAAACCGCCAAAACCGCCTACCAGGCCGCAGCACAGAATACCGGCCATAAACCCAATGGGAATGACCCAGGCGGGCGCTTCCAGCCCGCCCATTGCCTTCATCAATACCGTGGCCACGACAGCCGAAAGGGCAATCAGACTGCCCACCGACAAATCGATTCCGCCGGTGATGATCACCATGGTCATCCCGATGGCAATGATAGCTATGACCACGATACGGTCCACGATTGCCAACAGGTTGGATCGCTTCAGGAAATCCGGCCAAAGGTAGGATTTCGGCGCAATGAACCGGGCATCGGAATATTCCGGGAAGTACTCCCCCAGGGAACGGACGATGCTCCACTTGAGAATGTCCTCGGTCGCCGCGATAACCTGGAGGGCTTTCCCCTCCTTTTTCAAGTCCTCCACCAGCATGCGAAAGTCCTGCGGTGATCCGATACTCGTTATGACCTCTGTAAATCCCCTGGATTCGAGGACGGGGGCAAGGGCATTTGCAAAATCGGCCGACCCCTTGTTTTGCGCCCCGACGGCAACGATAACGGCATTTTTGCCGTACTGGCTTTCGATGACCTCCGCCACCTCATCGACGGCGGCTTCCCCACTGGGTGTTTGCTCCTTCAAGGTCAATAAACTGAAGAACACACACAGCCCGATGAGGGCCCAAAGAATTCTGTAGTTGTCTAAAAATTTAAACATGAATACATCCCCGCAACTCTTCCAACTCCCCCTATTCCACGGCCAGGTGCATGACCTCCTCCTGGCTCGCCTCGTTCACATTTTCAATTTCTCCCTCTATGCGGCCGCCCCGCATGATGATTACGCGATCGCTCATGCCCAATATTTCAGGAAGCTCGCTGCTGATCATTATGATCCCCTTCCCGGCCTCGGCCAAGGCATTCATCAATTGATACATTTCGAATTTTGCCCCGACGTCAATCCCACGCGTCGGCTCGTCAAAAATGATGATGTCCGAATGGCGTGCCAGCCATTTGGCCAGGACGACCTTCTGCTGATTGCCCCCGGAGAGATGGGCCACGTCCTGCCGGGGGCTCGAGGCTTTGATTTTCAACTCCCGGGCAAGCTTGCCGAACTGCTCCAATTCCCTTTTCTCATCCAGGAAAATCGGACCTGAATATTCCCTTAGATTGGGCAACCCGAAATTTTCCAAAACACTGTGAATCAACACCAGACCCTGGTTTTTCCGGTCTTCCGTGAGGAGACAGATGCCCCTGGCAATAGCTTGGCGGGGGTTCTCAATGTCAAGTTCTTCCCCACCCAGGAATACGGTCCCGCCATCTTTCCTGTCGGCCCCGAAGATCAAACGAACAGTTTCCGTCCTGCCGGCGCCCACCAATCCGGCGAAACCCAGAATCTCCCCGGCCAGCAGGGTAAAACTCACATCTCTGACCACTTCCCCACGGGACAAATTTTCTACCCTCAGGCATTCTATCCCCGGCTTTGATTGGCGCGGAGGAAACTCCGACTCGAGCGACCGGCCCACCATCCATTCAATCAAACGGGGCCGATTCACCTTCGACACCGACTCGGTCACGACTTGCCTTCCATCCCGCAAAACCATCACCCGGTCGGCTATTTCAAACACTTCCTCCAAGCGATGACTGATATAAATGATTCCGATTCCCTCCTCCTTTAAATCCCGAATCATGGCAAAGAGCCTATCGACTTCCTGCTGGGTCAAGGTGGCGGAAGGTTCATCCATGACCAGGATTTTGGCATCCAGCGAAAGCGCCTTGGCAATTTCAACCA
>JAABVD010000317.1:5276-7335 GCA_014529615.1 Opitutia bacterium | reverse complement strand
CCCGACAGCCAAACTTTCCACCCGCCAAACTCACAACGTAAACATTCCTAATTCCAAATTCCTCATTCCTCATTGGCGCGCCCTCGGCGCGCCTTTCCCCCTCCAATCTTGATCGTGATCGTGATCCTGATCTTGATCGCCCTCTCTCTCCCTCTCTCCCATCATCCACCTTCCTAAGACATCACCATTCTATCCGCCAACTCCCCAACGTAAACATTCCTAATTCTTCATTCCTAATTCCTAATTGGCGCGTTCCAGCGCGCCTTTGCGCCTTTCCCCAATGCAGAATAAGGGAATAGTGTATCTGGTGGGCGCCGGCCCGGGGGCTTCTGACCTCGTCACGGTGAGGGGCCGATCCCTCATCGAAATGTGTGATGTGCTGGTTTACGACTATCTTGTCTACGACGAACTCCTCACCTGGACCCGGCCCGGGTGTGAGATGATTTACGTGGGAAAGCGGTCCGGATTTCATTCCAAGCCGCAAAAGGAGATCGAGGCGCTGCTCATCGGTCACGCCAGAGAGGGGAAGACAGTGGTTCGTCTGAAAGGAGGGGATCCTTTTATTTTTGGTCGAGGTGGAGAGGAGGCTGAAGCTCTTCAGAAGGCTGGATTACCCTTTGAAATTGTGCCGGGGGTTACCGCCAGTTTGGGAACGGCAGCCTTCATGGGGTTTCCCCTGACCCACCGCGAGGTCAGCTCGTCCGTGGTTATGGTTACGGGGCACGAGGATCCGGCAAAGCCGGAAACCGTCATTGATTGGGGAAAGTATGCCGGGACCGGAGCCACTCTCTGCATCTACATGGGAATGACCAACCTGAAACGCATTTCACGCGAACTGATCGGGGCCGGCATGGCTGGAGACACCCCGGTGGCGGTAGTCAGATGGGCCACGCTTCCCCGGCAGGAAAGTTGTTTCGGGACCTTGGCCACCATCGCCCATCACGTAGCCCAGAGGGGTATCAAACCCCCCGCCATGATCATTATCGGACCCGTGGTCAAAGATTTCCCGGTTTATTCCTGGTATGAAAACAAACCGCTTTTCGGCAAACGAGTGGTGGTGACGCGGACGCGAAGGCAGGCCGGGGATCTGGCCCGCAGATTGACCGGACTGGGAGCCGATGTTATGGAGTTGCCCCTGATTCGGGTGCGGCGAGCGGTGGATGAAGAGGTGAAAGGGGAAGTATTTTCGGGCTTGGGTTCCTACGATTGGATCGTGTTTACCAGCCAGAATGGGGTCCGGTACTTTTTCGACTCGTTTCGGGAGGAGTATCAGGATCTCCGTTCCCTCGGAATTGTGCGGTTTGCCGCGGTAGGACCATCCACGGCGCGGGAGGTGGAGAAATTTCATCTCGCGGTGGATCTGGTCCCGGAAAAACATACCGGATCCGATTTGGCCAAGGCTTTGATTGAAACCGGAGGTTTGGACAACGCGAAAATATTGGTGGTAAAGGGTAACCTGGGGGGGGAAGCGCTTATAAAGCGATTGGAAGACCAGTGGGCCATGGTGGACCGGTTTGAAGTGTACAAAACCGAGCCGACGGATTTATCTCGTCATCCCGTCGCGGGGAGGTTCAGGGAAATGGGGGCGCACGCCATCACCTTCACCAGTTCGTCCACGGTGAATTCTTTTGCCCGGCAGGCGGAGTTTCTCCAATTGAAACCGGGAGCGGTGACTCCAAAATCCTTCAGCATCGGTCCAGTTACATCCCAGGCCATGGCCGATTTGAAGATGCCCCTGACCCGTGAAGCCGGGAAGTCGACTCTGGACGGCCTGATCGAGGTCTTGGTAGAAGAACTGAGGAAGAGTTGATGTCTCCCGGCGGATTCCCAAAGGAAGTAGAAAAACTCACCACAGAGACCACAGAGATTTGGAATAGACTCTCGCAAAGTCGCCAAGAGCGCCAAGAGATGAAGAAACAGGAAATAAGACAATTAACCACAAAAGGCACAAAAAACACAAAATCGACCACAGATTACACGGATGAGCACGGATATTAAACTAAACAACGCTTCGCTTGATGCCTTCCTGCTTCGCCCAAGGGCTACGGCAGGACAAGAC
>JAABVD010000317.1:4726-5254 GCA_014529615.1 Opitutia bacterium | reverse complement strand
GGATCAAGCGACCAAAGGAAGCGTTGTTAATAATAATTTCTAATTCGCGCCCTCGGCGCGCTTCCTTCTTTGCGTCTCTCCGCGATCTTTGCGAGAGTCTATTCTAAATCCTGTCCATCCATGTTCAATTCCCCTCTCGCGCCTCAGCGCGCTTTCCCCTATCCGTTCCCATCCGTGAAATCCGTGGTTTCCTCCCTCCCCATTTCTCTTTGCGTCTTTTGCGCCTTTTGTGGTTAATCCCTCTCCCTAATTCCTAATTGGCGCGCCCCAGCGCGCCTTTGTGCCTTTCTCCCTCCTAATTCCTAAATGAAGGTGCCCTTTCTGAATTTCCACCAGTCCCATGGCGAATTGAGGGCTGAATTGCTTCGCGCCATGGAGGAGACGCTGGATTCGGGTCAGTTCGTATTGGGGGATCAGGTCGATCGCTTCGAGAAGGCATATGGCGGGATGATGGGGGCCGATTCGGTTGTCGGGGTGAATAGCGGTACCTCGGCTTTGCACCTTTGCCTACGTTGTTGTGGCATCGAG
>JAABVD010000317.1:2873-4625 GCA_014529615.1 Opitutia bacterium | reverse complement strand
GGCCGAGGTGGAGGCGGCCATAGCCCCCCAAACCAGGGCAATCCTGGTGGTTCAACTGTTTGGACTACCCGTCCCCATGGATGACTTTGCAGCCCTGGCCCGGAAGTACGATTTGAAGCTCATAGAGGATTGTGCCCAAGCCCATATGGCGCAATTCAAGGGGCGTTCGGTCGGGCTCTTGGGCGATTGTGGCGCCTTTTCCTTTTATCCGACCAAGAATTTGGGTGGATTGGGGGAGGGAGGGCTCTTTGTTTCCAAGCATGAGCCCATGACCCATCGCGCCAGATCACTGCGCAACCATGCCATGGCGGAACCCTATACCTACTGCGAGGTGGGGTATAACTACCGCATGGAGGGCTTCAATGGAGCGCTCCTGAGGGTGAAACTGAAATACCTGGAAGACTGGACCCGGCGGCGCCAAGCCATTGCGGAAAGGTATCTGCGGGAGATACGTCTGGAAGGTTTGCAGCTTCCCGTCTTTCGAGCGGAGGCGCCCAGTGTATGGCATCAATTCTCCGTTCGTTACCCCCGGAGGGAGCGACTGCAAAAACACTTGCAGGACAATGGAATCGCCACGGGATCGTTTTATCCCCTTGCGCTTCACCTGCAGCCAGCCTATTCCCATCTGGGCTATGATGAAGGTGATTTTCCTCAGGCCGAACGCGTCTGCAGGGAAGTCATCAATTTGCCCATTTATCCGGAGATGAGTGAAGGGCAGGTGGAATACGTTATCGAGACCCTCAACTGTTACGCCTCATGAGAAGGCCGGAGGTCAAGGTTTGTGGGATCGGCCGGGCCGAGGATGCCGTGTTGGCCGCCCAACTCGGGGCCACGTATCTGGGATTTATTTTCTATGCGCCGTCTCCCCGCTGTATTGATTTGCCGGCATTCCGGGATATGGCCGGGCAATTGCCGGATGTTTTCCGCGTTGCCGTGGACGTCGCCCCTGACCTGGAAAAGCTGGAGGAAATGCGAGGGCTGGAATTCGATTTTTTTCAAATTCACTTCCCGCTGGATCAAGACGCCGACGACCTCGCCGCCTGGTCCGAACGGGTAGGGAGAGATCGCCTGTGGCTGGCCCCGAAGGTGGCGCCGGAAGACCCATTTCCCTCGTCTCTCTTTGCCCATGCCGACACTTTCCTTATGGATACTTATCGGAAAGAGGGGTTTGGCGGGAGCGGTCGAACCGGTGATTGGGGCCGATTTCGGGAACTCCAGTCCAACTATCCCCAAAAAAATTGGATCCTGGCCGGCGGATTGAATGCGGAAAATATTGGCGATGCCCTGGATCTGGCCCAACCGGCCAGGGTAGATGTAAGCAGTGGAGTGGAAGAACGTCCCGGTAGAAAATCCCCCCAAAAACTGGAGGCTTTTTTTGAAAAACTCGTAACTGCACGGGAATCTTGACCCATCGTCCGCATCAAAGGCGCGCCGAGGGCGCGCCAATTAGGAATTAGGGGGGAGAAAGGCACAGAGGCACAAAGGCACAAAGGCACAAAGGGAGGAAACCGCGGATTTCACAGATGGGCACGGATAGGAAGGGAGATTAACCACAAAAGGCACAAAAAACACAAATATAATTGATAGTTTAACAACGCTTCGCTTGATGCCTTTCGGCAACAGGATGGAGCTACGCTCCAGCAGGATAATTATTAAAAGAATTCCTCTTCGCAAAGCGATCCTGTTCCGGCGCAGCCGGACCTGTCCTGCCGTAGCCCCTTGACCTGCGTAGCGTTGCGAAGCACGGTTTGG
>JAABVD010000317.1:0-2768 GCA_014529615.1 Opitutia bacterium | reverse complement strand
CCAAATCCTGTTCATCTTGTGCATCCATGCTAAATTTTCCTTCCCCCATCCGTGCTTATCCGTGTAATCCGTGGTTAATTCTTTTCTTCTTTTTCCGTGTCCTTCGTGTTCTCCGTGGTTGATCCAACATGACTTCATCTGAGATCCGACAATCCTTTTTCGATTTTTTCGCGTCCAAGGGGCACAAAATTGTGCCGTCGGCCCCGCTTCTGCCCGGTTCACCCAATCTGTTGTTCACCAACGCGGGCATGAATCAATTCGTGCCCTATTTTCTCGGTGAACGCAAAGCGACCGACCAGCGTGTCGCCAACTCGCAAAAATGTATTCGCGCCGGCGGAAAACACAATGACCTGGAGGACGTGGGGTTCGATACCTACCACCAGACGTTTTTCGAAATGCTGGGTAACTGGTCCTTTGGAGACTATTTCAAGGAGGAAGCCATCGAGTGGGCCTGGGAACTGCTCACCGAAGTTTGGCAATTCCCCAAGCAACGCCTCTACGCCACGGTTTACAAACCCGGCCCCAACGACCCCGCCGAGATCGACCGGGATGCCCAACACTACTGGACCAGAATTTTTCAAAGGGAGGGGATGGACCCCGCCGTCCACCTCACCTTCGGAGGAAAGCAGGACAATTTCTGGATGATGGGCGACAGCGGCCCCTGCGGCCCCTGCAGTGAAATTCACATGGACCTTACGGAAAATGGCGACACCCGGGGCAGCCTGGTCAACAAGGGTTCCCCCTACTGCATTGAAATCTGGAACCTGGTTTTCATTCAGTTCAACGCTTCCCCCCTGGGTGGCTTCGAGCCGCTGGCCCAAAAACACGTCGATACCGGAATGGGATTCGAGCGCGTCTGCGGTATCATGGCCTCCACCAAGGATTTTACCCAATTTACGGAGCCGCCTTCCAATTATAACGGGGATCTGTTCCGCGAAACGTTCGCCAAACTTTCCCATTTGTGCGGGAAGCAATACAAATCCACCATTCCGAAATCAGCCGAAAACCTGTCCAAACAGGAATCTGTCGACGTGGCCTTTCGGGTAATCGCCGACCACATCCGCACTTTATCCTGCGCCATCGCCGACGGTATTCTGCCCGGCAACGAAGGCCGCAACTACGTGCTTCGCCGCATCCTGCGTCGGGCGGTTGTGTTTGGGAATCAACTCGATTTACACCCGGGTTTCTTTGCCAAACTCTTTCCCTGCGTGTTGGCAAAACTCGGGGGGGTGTTTCCGGAACTCGGGTCGAGGGTCGGCCCCATAAGCAAAGTCATACGCTCGGAGGAGGAGGCATTCGGGAAAACCCTTAATCGCGGGTTGGCCCTCTTGGATAAAATCACTCGAACCGGGAATAAGCGCATTTCCGGGGCAGAGGCCTTTACCCTCTACGACACCTATGGGTTTCCCCTCGACCTCACCCAATTGATTGCGCGGGAGCGTGGATTGACGGTCGATCTGGAGGGATTCGATCGCAATATGAGGGAGCAAAAGAAACGCTCCCAGGATGCCCAGCGCAAAATTATCATACAGATTGCTTCCAGTGAGCAAACCGATCCTACCGAATTCGTCGGTTATGAACTGAAAAACCTGAAGAACTACCCCACCGTTGTCAGTGAAATCCTGGGGGGGAAAAAGAATACCTATGTCGTGTTCCGACAAACCCCTTTCTTCGGCGAAAGGGGGGGGCAGGTCGGCGACACCGGGAGGATTCTGGTCGGCACAAATTCCATCAAACTGACCGATACGGTGCACGACGACGCCGGGCGCGTCCTCCACAAAATTGAAGCCGGTGCGGACTTGAAAAAAGGCGATTCCGTGGAATTGAGTGTCGATTACGAGCGGCGATTGGCCATTCAAAGAAACCACTCCGCCACCCACCTCCTGCACTACGCCTTGCGCAGGGTTTTGGGACCCCATGTCACCCAGGCCGGCTCCCTCGTATCGCCTACCCGGCTACGGTTTGATTTCAACCATTACGAGGCCGTGTCGGAGCGCCAAATTCGGGAAATCGATCGCATGGTGAACTGGCGGATTCGCCAGAACAGTCCGGTCGACGATTACGAAATTCCCTTCCACGAAAAACCGGAGAAGGTCATTGCCCAGTTTGGGGAAAAATACGGCGATATCGTCCGGGTGGTAGACATAGGGAAGTATTCTTTGGAGTTGTGCGGTGGCACGCATACCAAGGCCACGGGAGAAATCGGCTTTTTCAAGATTGTTTCCGAGTCCGCCATCGCCGCCGGAACCCGGAGAATCGAGGCCATAACCGGGCGGGCATCCCAGGATTACGTCGAAGTGCAGTTTAATGCCTTGGCCCAACTTTCCCACAAACTTTCCTGTGCCCCCAACGAGGTCGGCGAACGGGTGGATGCGCTTCTCTCCGAAAAATCTTCCCTGGAAAAAGCGTTCAGAAAGTTGCGGCAAAAGGATTCAGCCAGGCTGGCGGCCGAGTTGGCCCGGGCCGGGGAGGAACGAAACGGTCTGAAATGGCTGGTCAGGAAGGTGCAAACCCCAAGCCCCCAGGAAATGCGCCAACTCGCCGTGCAGATTTCCCAGGCCATGGGGGAGGGCGTTGTCATTCTGGGAGGTGTGTTTGCCAAAAAAGTGGTCGTCCTGGCTCTTTGCACCCCCGCTGCCATTGCCGCCGGTGTAAAAGCAGTAGATCTGGTTCAGTCCATCTCCGGAAAACTCGGAGGAACCGGGGGCGGCAAAGCGGATTTCGCCATGGGCGGCGGCAAAAATACCGCCCTTCTGGAAACCGTGCTC
>JAABVD010000316.1 GCA_014529615.1 Opitutia bacterium | reverse complement strand
ATCCGTGCCCATCCGTGAAATCCCTGGTTTTCTCCCTCCCCATTTCTCTTTGCGTCTTTTGCGCTTTTTGTGGTTAATCCCTCTCCCTTCCCCCAATTCCTAATTCCTAATTCCTAATTCCTAATTGGCGCGCCCCAGCGCGCCTCAAAGTAATTCCAACTGATCGAAATTGGGTCGCTTTGCTTCGGGCTGATCCTTGGCCGTTTTTCTTTTGCGGCGGACTTGTCGGCCGGCTGAGGTGACTTCGTCCTGGACGGTTTGATCGTTTTCCAGGTGGTTCAATATGGTTTTGGCCCTTTCGATGACGGAAGAAGGCAGGCCGGCCAGTCGGGCCACCTGGATACCGTAACTGCGGTCGGCCGATCCGGCTACGACTTGGCGCACGAAGATGATATCTTCATTCCACTCTTTCACCGCCACGCTGTAATTACGCAGCCGGGACAGGGTTTCCTCCAACTTGGTCAATTCGTGGTAGTGGGTGGCAAACAAGGTTTTCGGGCCTTTATTCTGTCCGGTGTGCAGGTGCTCGATGACCGACCAGGCGATGCTGAGCCCATCGTAGGTGCTGGTGCCGCGTCCTATTTCATCGAGAATGATGAGGCTTTTATCGGTGGCGTTGTTGAGTATGTTGGCCGTTTCGTTCATTTCGACCATGAAAGTGGAGTTGCCCCGGGCCAGTTCGTCGCTGGCTCCCACGCGTGAAAAAATGCGGTCGACCAGACCGAGGTGGCAACGCTTGGCCGGGACCCAGCAACCGACCTGGGCCAACAGGGCAATGAGGGATATTTGGCGAATGAAGGTGGATTTTCCGGCCATATTTGGGCCGGTGATAAGGAGAATTTGCCGATCGCTCGAACTGATCTTTGCGCTGTTGGGGACGAAAGCGTAGGTTCCGGCCAGGCCGAGCGCTTCCTGGCGCATGGATTGTTCCACCACCGGATGACGGCCGTCTTCGATTTCAATGGAATCGGTTTCGTCCAACTCTGGTTTGCAATAATCCCACTTTCGGGCCAACTGGGCCCAGCCCACGAAGAGATCGGCTTGGGCCAGGATGTGGGCGGCTCGATGCAGATCGGCCGCTTGGGCCAAAACCTTTTCCACCAGATTGCGAAAGAGCGTTTCCTCGTGGTCGTTGCTGTTGGCTTCTGCTCGAAGGATTTCCCTTTCTTTCTCCTTCAGTTCCGCCGTCAGGTAGCGCTCGGCGTTTACCAGGGTGGATTTCCGCGTATAGCGCTCGGGCACCAGGGACAGATTCGCCTTGGAAACTTCGATAAAGTAGCCGAACGCGGCGTTGTATTTGATTTTGAGGTTTTTGATTCCGGTGGTTTCCCTTTCCCGGGCCTCCAGTTGGGAAATCCAGACTTTGTTTCCTCGCATGAGGTCGCGTAGCCGGTCCAATTCGGGGTCGTATCCGTCTCGGATGTAGCCGCCGTCTTCGAATTTGCCGGGCAACTCCTGGTTTAATGCGCGTTGGAGCAATTCCCGCAAGGCGGTGAAGTCCCCCAAACCATGCACCAGTTGCCCAAGGTTGGTGCCATTGAATTGCCTCAGAATTTGCTTCAAGTGGGGTAGGGCGTTGAGGGTGTCGCGAATCCCACCCAACTCCCGCGGATTGCGCATGCGGTTCTCCAACCGGGCCAGGATCCGTTTGATGTCTCGGGTCAGGCGGAGGGTTTCGGAAAATTCAGCCATGAGCCCGGGCGATTCCAGAAATTCTTCCACGCAGGTTTGCCGCCTCTTTAATTCGGCCAGATCCAGGGAGGGTGAACTCAGGTATTGCTCCAAGAGGCGGGCTCCTGCCGCCGTGCTGGTGCGGTCGATGGCGTGAATGAGCGAGCCGTGGCGGGTTCCCCGGGCCGACTGAAAAATTTCCAGATTTCTCACCGTAGCCGGATCGAGCAGCAGGTTGTCCCCCGAGCGGTATTCGCTGATGGCGCGAAGGTTTTTTGGTTTCCCGCACAAGCTTTCCGTCACGTAATCGATCAATGCGCCGGCCGCCCCGATGGCCGGGTGATGAAGGGACAAACCGAATCCATCCAGATTGAGGACGCCCAGGGTGTCCATCACGGTTTGGGCGCCGGAAAGCGCTTCGAAATGATAACCGGGAACCTCGGAAACAGCGTTTTCGGCACAAAACAGGCAAAACTGCGCCGTGGCGCCGTGGGGGTCCGCCCCGGCCTTGAGTTTATCCAGCTCCTCTTCGGGGAGGACGATTTCGCGGGGACGGATTGCGGTAAGGACGGGAAGCAACCGGTCCATGACCCTTTCCGTGGCCAGGATGAACGCGCCCGTAGTCAGGTCCATCCAAGATGCGTGGAACCCCTTTTTATCCCAGTGTAGGGCCAGTATGTAGTGGTTCCGGTTTTGGGTAAGCTGGTTGTCGTTGAGGGTAGTCCCGGGGGTGATGATCCGTGTCAGGGCCCGTTTGACCAGTTTGCCGGTTTGGGGGGTTTCCACCTGGTCGCAAATGGGCCCCTTTTTGCCTGCCGCCAGAAGTTTACCGATGTAGGCCTCGGCCGCGTGGAAGGGAATGCCGGCCATGGGGTACTTGTGGCGTTTGGTCAGGGTTATTCCGAGCAGCGATGCCCCTTCTTCCGCGTCCCGGTTGAACAGTTCATAGAAGTCGCCCAAGCGGAAGAGCAGGAGGGTATTTTCGGGCAGTTGGTTGCGCACCTCCCAGTATTGCCGCATCATGGGGGTATGAGCTGACTTTTTGGCCGCCATGTTTATTTACTCTTTAGCCGCAAAAGGCACAAAGGGAGGGGAATTGAACATG
>JAABVD010000315.1 GCA_014529615.1 Opitutia bacterium | reverse complement strand
TCAATGGATTCGGGGTTTGGGAAAACCTCGTCCTGCCAGTGTATGTATCCTTCCGAAATCGACCCGATCCAATCCTTTACCAGGTCGATGGCCTGATGATCCAATTCGTTGGTAGCGACGTTGGGCATCCGGGAAAAACCGTGGGTTTCACTGATGCGGCTCAACAACACCGAGGACTCGGGATCTCCCGGAACTACCAGCCTGCCATTGGGGTTGCCCCCGTCATTCAGGGGAATTCCTCCTATCAAGCCCGTATCCAACAATTCGATGTGGGGCCGGGCATCCCAGGTGGTGGAAGCTATGGCGCCGGGCTGATGGCAGGAAGCGCAATTAACTGCCAGATATGATCGAACTCGGGACAACAGGGAAGCGCTTCCATCATCAGCCGTATGGAACCTTGGCAGGTCCTCGGTCGCATCGATGGCCCTATCCAGAATTCCCACCTCGCCCAAATATTGCAAAAGGTTGCGTTGCCGGCCCTCTACCATCTGCTCCCGGTTCAGTTGCCTGGAATTGAAACTCAAGGCGTATCCAGCGCCCGGGGTATGGCATTGCAGGCATTCGGCTCGACTGGGAATGCGCCAAGTCTGCGTCACCTGACCCTCCTCGGTTTGCACGTCAAAATCGATGTCCACCCCTTCTTCACCCACCAGGATGGCATCGCTACCGTCTTCCTTCCAACGATAACTCAGTCCGTAAACACCATTTTCGGTTTTGACCAGGAACCGGGTCTCGACCCGCACAGAGGATGCCCCATTATTCCGCTCCAATGGCAATTCGAAATGCTTGATCCAAACCGTCCCCGGGGGAAAGGCCCAGGGGAGTTCCCGGTGGTAGCCGATGGTGGCATTGGGGACGGCAACCCAACGGGATTTGATGCCGTGGTCAGACCAGAACGACAGGTTGGGTTCATAGGCCATGATTCCATCCTCCGGCTCCAGGTTAACGAGAGATTTGAAGGCCCCGGTTTCCGATAAGGTGGAGGGAAAGGCGGGTTGTCGCCATCCGTCTCCGCGAACCAGCCGCCGGATATTCCCATCTCCTCCGGAAATGAGCACATCTCCATTGGAAGGATCCAAACCGTATTCGTAATGCCTGGGGTAGTTGGTCAGCAGTATGCGATCATATCCTCCCTCCCTCTCGATCAAAGCCCAGACGTGGCCCAATTCGTAATCGCCAAATATATAGGCTCCCTCCAACTCGGGAAATCGGATCCCGCGGTATACGACGCCGCCCGTAACGGATTGTCCATCCTCGCGGGGATAATCGTGAATCGGGTCGAGCAGTTCTCCAAAGGCGGGCGGAGGTATCAAATTTCCCGGTCCTTCGTTAAATGCGATATACCCCTCCCGAATGGCCCAACCGTAATTGCCTCCCTTGACGATGATATCGACTTCCTCACGGGTTACCTGCCCTACGTCTCCGGCAAAGAGCCGCCCGGTCGGAGGGTCGAAAGCCATTCGCCAGGGGTTGCGCAAACCGATGGCATAAAACTCCAGGCGAAGATCGGAGTCGGGATCAGATCCCCCTTGTTGCCACTCTGCCACTAGAGGATTACCGATCGGGACGCTGTAAAAAGCCTTGCCACGGCTATCGCGCGGAACGGCGGGATGGTAGGTGGGCTCGACATTGCCCGGAAACTTGTCCACGTCCAGCCGAACGATACCGGCAAAAAAGTCCTTGTCCACCTGTTGGCTGTTGCGCCACCGGTCGTTGGCGCCGCCCTCGTCCCCCAGAGCCACATACAGATACCCGTCGGGACCAAAGTGAATATCACCGCCGTTGTGGTTGTTGGCCTGGTCCAATTGATCGAAATAGATGATCTCGGAATCCGGGTCCGCCCTTATCGGGTCATCTCCCGTTATCAAAAAACTGGATACCCTGTTGCGCCGGATGCCCTCCAGATTGTGCGTGTAAAAGACGAAAATACGCTTTGTCTCGCTAAAGCGGGGATGAAAGGCCAGACCCAGCAAACCGTTTTCGCCGTTACTGGTGACCGAGCGAAGACTCGAAAGATCCAGCACGTATTCGGCTTGAAGGGTGTTTTGGGACAAATCGGTGATCACCCGTATCCCACCGGCCCTTTCTGCCACATAAAGTTGGTTGGTTTCACCGGGAGGGTGCGCCAGAGCGATTGGGACCTGGAATTGGCTCCAGGCCATTTCCACCTGGTAGATCCCGGTGGGCAGGCTGGTCGGAAGGGTCAGGGAATCATTGATGGCACGCTGGCCAAGGAGACTATTGGCCAGAATTAAAGCGAGAAACATGCCGGGACGGGAGTATTTCCCAATTCCTAATCGTCGATGGATTGCATGACCAGTTGGCGGAACTGCCAGGACGTTTTATCGGATTTCTGGTTCCGGGTCTGCTTCAGAATTACCCCGATGATGCCTTCCTCCGGATCCGCGAAATATTGGGAGTTGAAATAACCGCCCCAATAGAAAGTGCCCTCGCTTCCCAAACCACCCTTAGCAACCGCTTTCCCGTTCAATACCCCGAAAGCGAGTCCGTGGTGGGCATGGTTTCCAGTTTCCATTTGAAAACCCATGATCGTTTCCACCGTCTTGCGGCTGAGGAAGCGATTGCCGTTGAGCTCTCCGCCATTGAGGTACATTTGCAAAAAGGTGGCATAGTCCTTGGCCGTGCTGGATAGACCGCCGCCTCCCCCGTAATAGGTTTTGGCGCCTTTGATCGGATAGTCCGCGTCGTAGTATTCGTTGCCCGTGTATTTCACCCACTTGTCGCCCTCGGGTTGGTGCACCGTGACCATGCGATGGGCT
>JAABVD010000314.1:5904-7377 GCA_014529615.1 Opitutia bacterium | reverse complement strand
CTCAGCGCCTCTGTGCATTTTCATTCCTAATTGACGTTCTTGGCGCCTCATATCCGTGCTCATCCGTGTAATCCGTGGTCAGAAATCAGTGGCTAGTGACTAGTGGTTAGTGGCGAGAGGTGGAGAAGGGCGGGCACTCACTGTCTGCGTGCAGTAACCCACAGGTAGGCTGTCCTCCATTGCCCTTCTCCCCCATTCCCCATTCCCTCTCAGCATCTCAGTAGCTCAGAATCTCAGAAACTCTATTCAATTCCTAATTCCTAATTCGCGCCCTTGGGCGCTTCCCCCCCCAATTGGTATGCATATCAGGCTCGTTTTCCTCGTATCCCTCACCCTTTTCGTCTTTGGCCTTCAGCTTTCAGCCTTATCAGCCGACGACTCTGCCCAAGCTCTGGAATTAATCCTCAATAACGGAGACAGATTGAACGGCACTCTGGTCGGGCAAACGGATTCCCACGTCGTATTGGCACATCCAAGTCTGGGTGAAATGGAAATCGCCAAATCCGCCCTGCAAACCCTGCCCGCCTCACTGCAGGCCATCCCGCCCGCATCCGACGCTTCCCCCGACCCCGACCCGGCGGCCGGTCCGGCTCCGCCATCCCCGGGAGAAACCGAGGCGGATGAGACGGTGATCGGACTGGATGACTTGCACGGGTTGGCCCTCTATCTTCCCAGGACACTGACGCGCACCCTGGTCAAAATGAAAGCCAGTATAGGGTTGTCCTACAACCTCCAGAAAAGCAGCAAGGACCACGAAGACCGGAGATTCTTTTTCAATAGCCAATGGGATAACGGCAAGAGCAATTTTCGGCTGGATACTGATTACCGATTCGCTGAAACCGATGAGGAGATCAGCAAGGACCGATTACTGGCCGATTTCAGGTTTCGCCGGAACAGAACGGAGAACCTCGTTCTGCAAACCTTGACCAGTTACAGGATGGACGGGATTCGCAAATTCAACCATTTCTTCAAACAAGGGGTTGGACTGGGAAGGAACTGGGAGGTATCGCCGCGGCTGGCCTTTGTGGCCGGATCGGAAATTGCGGCTGTCTACCGGGATCTGGAAGTGGCGAACGAGGAACTGGGAGGCTCGTTCTACCTGGGGTCGTTATTTCAAGACGCGGAATTGAAAATTAACGATGTCTACCAGCTCGACCAAAAGGCCATGGCCTACCTGGACCCAAGCGATGACGAGAACTGGGGCTACGCTTTTGAAGTGAAGCTGACCGGAAAAATCTCCCGAGGACTGAGCCTGCGGCTGGGCTATGAATTCAACTACGACAACCAAGTGCCTCCGACCGTGCCAGAGGAAGAATCCAACTTCTATAGCTCCATAATGTACACCTTTTGAATGGCGCTTGGTTAAGCGGGGTTATCGAGGGGGCCAGCCGGGGTCAAGACGTGGAAAAGTGATGCCTTCTACAAGAAAAGGGTCAGGCCTTGAAAACTGTATTCCGTTGTACTTCACACACT
>JAABVD010000314.1:4032-5702 GCA_014529615.1 Opitutia bacterium | reverse complement strand
GATCATGATGATTTACTCCGTGCCCATCCGTGGTTTATTCTCCCTGCCTTTTCATTCCTAATTCCTAATTCCTAATTCCTAATTAATTATGAATGTACCGAAACGACTCCCAAGGGCCTCACTTCCGTTCCTCATCGCCTCATGTTCCGTCTTTCCAGGCTTGGCAGTTAAGGCTCAGGATGAGCTTCCGCCGCCGCTGACCGATCCGATTCCTCAAAAAATTGAGAAAGGTGAGATCGTCGTCGGGGTCATGGATCGATTTCAACTACCGCGGACGAGGGATGCCCGCAACGGTGGCTCCGCGACCGATGCATTTGCCCGCATCCAATACCTGAAGCCGGTCGGGGATGGCTCGGGTCGATTGGCCATCTGTGATCTCAGGGGCCAATTATACCTGGCAAATCCAAAGG
Organism: Opitutia bacterium; assembly: GCA_014529615.1. Taxonomy (GTDB): domain Bacteria; phylum Verrucomicrobiota; class Verrucomicrobiia; order Opitutales; family UBA2995; genus JAABVD01. Next base: position 5,292 of record JAABVD010000314.1, on the reverse strand, counting down.
ATGGGTCGGTGCAATTGTACCTGGATCACAACGCCTTCCCCATCGCCTTCGACGCATCCATGATGCCCAACGAAACCGGATTCCTCGGGTTTGCCTTTCACCCGGAATTTTCCGAGATGGGAAAAGCCGGTTACGGCAAATTCTATACCGCCATCAGCGCGACGTCCGGATCCGGAGACCCGGATTACCTGAAAGGCGACGCTGCCAGCCATGAAAGCGTTATCGTGGAATGGACCGCGGACAACCCGGCGGCAGATACCTTTGAGGGCGCTCACCGGGAGGTGTTTCGCATAGGGCAATTTGCTCCGAATCACAGCATCGGCACCCTCGCCTTCAATCCGGCGGCTAAGCCTGGAACGGCGGATTATGGAAATTTGTATTTCTGCCTGGGGGACGGTGGTTCGGCGTTCGACCCCAAAGACTACGGCCAATCCCAGCAAAGCCCTCAGGGCGCCATTCTCAGGATCAATCCGCTTCAGAGGTCCGCCGGTCGCGCTTACGGAATCCCCGAGGACAATCCTTTTGTTGCGCACTCGGGTGCGGCCCCGGAAATTTGGGTCTATGGATTGAGGCATCCCCAACATTTTTCCTGGGACAAGTCCGGGCGCATGTTTATTTCAGATATCGGACAGAATCAGGTTGAAGAAGTAAACTTGGGGGTTTCCGGCGCCAATTATGGCTGGCGCCTGCGGGAGGGCACCTTTTCCACCGGTTCCGGTGTCCCCGGTTTAACGGTGGGTCCGGTATACGATCTGCCTCCTCGAGACTCTCAAAACTTCACCGATCCGGTCGCCCAATACGACCATGACGAAGGGAGAGCCATCGGCAGCGGTTACGCTTACGAAGGGACAAGAATTGAGGCCTTAAAAGGGAAATTCATCTTCGCCGATATTGTGCTCGGGCGGCTTTTTTACATCGAGACGGACAACCTGCAACCCGGAAAGCCGACCGAAATTCGGGAGTTGAGGGTGGTGGTCCAAGGGGAGGAGCAAGACCTGATAGACGTGGTGGGTTACCCGAATACCTACCGGCCGGGCCCGCGAGCCGACCTGCGCATGGGCGTGGATGAGTCCGGCGAGTTGTACCTGCTCAGCAAAGGCGACGGTCGGGTGCGTCAGCTCGTACCTGTAAATTAGAACCTTTCCCAGGCGCCGTTGGCGCCAATTAGGAATTAGGAATGGGGGGAGAGGTTCTTAGATTCTGAGCTACTGAGATGCTGAGAGGGAGAGGATTTACCACAGAGGACTCAGAGAGCACAGA
>JAABVD010000314.1:3026-3756 GCA_014529615.1 Opitutia bacterium | reverse complement strand
GGAGGGCGGACATTCCTGTCCGCCATTGCCCTTCGCCCCCATTCATAATTCGGGAGGTGGAATTTTTCGATCAGGATCAAGATCAGGATCAAGATCACGATCAAGATCAAGATTGAGAGCCATCAGTGAGAGTGCTCATCCGTGGTTTCTCCCTCCCCACTTTGTGCCTTTGTGCCTTTCTCCCAGGTTTAACGAAAATATCCATTGACCAAAGGAGCAAAGGTCAGGGAAATTCCTGCAATCTGCCGCCAGGGCTTTTTTTGCTCTTCTGTCCAATTGCAATAGATAATCACTTCGATGGGCGCACACAAATACCCATCGTCCAATTTCTGCACGTGAGCCTGGACATGCTCATTGTCGAGGTGAGCTTGAAGGTCTCGATAGTTTGCAAAAACCTCAAGCCAACGGTAGACGACCTCCCGGTCATCTTCGGAAATCTTCGTTTGAACGTGGATCAAGTTCCCGGGTTCCGTTTTCTTGACCTTGTTGTCCGTCTGCTTCGAGAGCCGCTCATATTCCTCGGCTTTGTCTTTGTGGACATGTTCGAATGCTTCGAGAAAGAATAATGACATTGGATTCTCCTTTATTTCTTTGATTGTAACATTTCAGGGTTCCAGGGATGCGCCCATGGCGCGAATTAGGAATGGGGAGGAGGGAGAGGATTTACCACAGAGGACTCAGAGAGCACAGAGTTGGAGGGAGAATGGGGAATTGAACATGGATAGACAGG
>JAABVD010000314.1:0-2785 GCA_014529615.1 Opitutia bacterium | reverse complement strand
CGGTTCCTTTGGTCGCTTGGTCCGGCTTTGCCGGAACTGGAATTAACGGAGGGCGGACATTCCTGTCCGCCATTGCCCTGCTCACCCATTCCTGATTCGGGAGTTGGAATTTTTCGATCAGGATCACGATCACGATCAAGATCAAGATTGAGAGCCATCAGTGCTCATCCGTGGTTTCTCCCTCCCCACTTTGTGCCTCTGTGCCTTTGTGCCTTTCTCCATCCTAATTGGCGCATCCCGCCGCAGGAGTCCTTCCGCTTTGAGCTCTGCCCACAGCGCCGAGGGGATCTCCTCTTGAAAATAGCCCAGATCCTCCTCCACTTCACGCGGATGCAGGGCTCCGGGAATGACCGTGGTCACGCAGGGATGGGCCAGAGGAAATTGAATGGCCGCAGCCGCCAGGGACACGTTATGGCGATGACATACGCGTTCGAGCTGCTTAACCTTTTCAATAATTTCGGGGGGCGCAATCTCGTAGACATACTTCGCGTCTTCGGAGGTACCGGTGACCAGGATCCCCGAGTTGAACACGGAGGCCAGGATAATCCCGATATCTCGTTCCCGGCAAAGAGGGAGGGCTTCATCCAAAGCTTCCTGCTCCAGCAGGGTGTACTGTCGAGCCAGGATGAAGAAATCGAGATCGAAGTATTCCAGGAACCAGGCGATCACGCCGATTTCATTTATCCCGGCTCCGATGGCACGAATTTCACCCGTCGAGCGCAGTTCCTCGAGCGCCCGCCAGCCTCCGCTGGAAAGTTGATCCCGAAAGGCTTGTAATCCTACTCCGTGGTGAAGGGCCTCCAGGTCATGAATCACCAGCAGGTCGATGCGGTTCAGCCGCAGTCTTTGCAGACTGTCCTCATACGAACGCATGATTCCATCATAGCTGTAGTCAAAGACATGATCATAGGGAAGTCCTCCCTTGAACCAGGGGGCTTTGAACCCTTCCTTGACGACGGGGGCTCGGAGGATGCGTCCCACCTTGGTGGAAAGAACAAACTCATCTCGTGGTTTTTGATAGAGAAAATTCCCCACCCGATGTTCGCTCAGGCCCCATCCGTAAAAGGGTGCGGTATCGAAGTAGCGTATACCATGATCCCAGAGTGTTTGAAGAGTGGCCTGCGCGTCCTCCTCGCTCACCAATGCAAAAGTCTCCCCCAGAGAGGCGGTCCCGAACCCGAACTGGGTCAACTCTACCTCTGTGCGACCGAGTTTTCCCGTCTTGGTTGGGTTCATCTACTTCCGACTTTCGGGAACGGGCCTTACCAACCCTCATTTCCCGTTATTCCAGATGATGTGGGTGCCGCTTTTGCCGGGGACGATAATGTCCTTCCAGCCATTGTCGTCGAGATCATGGACGCGAATCTGCAGGCCGATGCCGGGACCTTTTCCTGCGGGAGCCTGGGAAATGAGGTGTTTCGTCCACGTTCCCCTCTCCGGATTCCAGTCATAGTATTGAATCGTGATTTCGTCATTTGCGCCGGGGTCTCTGCCCGAATGCGCGTAATAACGCTTCCCTGTGATGAGTTCGGGTTGGCCGTCGTTATCGACGTCCTCCCAGGCCAGGGCATGACCCTGGGAGAATTGCTTATCAATGAGACGCTGACGCCAGGTGGTGGCGCCGTCGGACTGTGGCTCAAGTTGTTCGTACCAGTAGAGGCCATAGTTGTGTCCATCTCCCCAGACGAGATCGTTTCTGCCGTCATTGTTGAGATCGAGAATGAGGATGGGGCAACTGGCGTGGGGCAGGTCGAAGTCGTGGTGATACTTCCAAGGGCCGGAGAATGGACCGGCAGATGGTTGCTCATACCAACCGGCTTGGAAAACGATGTCCTGCTTCCCGTCGCCGTTGACATCGCCTAAGCCCATGCCGTGTCCGTTGCCGCTATGGGATACGACGTGTTTTTCGGCCGAGACTTTTCCGTAGTCACCACGGACGAGGCGGAAGATCTGCATGGGGTTTTTGGCGTTATATGAATTCTCCATAAATTCGGGAGTTCCGTCCCCGTCGATGTCGTGGAGGAAGCTGGCTTCATTTTGGCTGACGCCGGTATCGACGAGTTGGTGAACCGGCCAGAGTCCCTTGTCGTAATTGCCGGCTCCCGGATTTTCAAACCAGTCCACATTGGGCAAGGTGAACCCGCCGGAGAGGACGTCGAGATCCCCGTCACCGTCCAGGTCGTAAAGGTGCTCGGAGCAGTTCTGCATGTAGTCGTCTCTGAAGGGCGAGACCTTGCGGAGCGGTCGTTGCACGAAGTCGGGGGCCTGATACCAGAAGTCGCCCGAGGTGATGTCCAACTTGCCATCCCCGTTGATGTCGCCCACGGCAAGGCCTTCGTTGTTGTCCTGATGGAGTTGTTGCACGCGCCACTTGAGTTGCGGTTGACCTTTTGGTTGGGCGGTGGCGCCGAAAGCGAAAGCAAAGGCGAGAACGAACAGGATGAGATGTGTCAGTTTCATAATTGGATTCGGATAGGTTCAGTGGTCAATTGTCAATATATTCAATCGCCTCGCTCAAGGTTGTCACGAATGATTTCTTCGCCCCTTCGGTCTCGAACCCATCCGCGCGATAGTTGCCTCGGTTTATCACATGATAAAGATGGTCGCTCGATTCAAGACGCCGCTTTCTCGCCATGGCCTATCCTGCCATCCGCGACGCGGCACAGTCAAGTTGTCAATTGACCACTGACTCCTTCCTGGGACCTCAAGAAATAGAACTTGCTTCCAGTTCTTCGTGTCATGAAAATTTACGTTCATGAGTGTCGAGAAAATCTGTGAGGAAGCA
>JAABVD010000031.1:15057-16729 GCA_014529615.1 Opitutia bacterium | reverse complement strand
GGCTAAAGCGGGCGGCCGGTCCATGGCTGTGGCAAAAACGGGAAGAAACGTGCTGACCAGGATCAGGCATGTCAGAGCGAGGGAGTTGAGAATGTGATGTTCAGGGTGCATTTGATTGGAGTTAGGGAATTGAGGAAGACGGTTCATGGTCGAGCTCGCCGCTGATCTGCCAGGGCCCAGGGAAGGTATAATATCAAAAAGCTGATTATACCCGCCAGGGCGAGGGAAAGAATGTACCAGGGCCAGGGGCCCATCAGGTCCAACAAAGATGCGGAACTCGGTTTGGCACAAATAAATCCGTAGTTGGTGTCGAAGATCAAGTTGAATAGGCCAGCCCCCAGTCCGTAGACGATTGTGGCAAAATAGGCACGGTAAACCGAACCCCGGAGGGGTCTCATGCGCATACCTGCCACCAAAAATAGCACGGACCCTATTATACCCCCGTGGCCCAGGAAAAAAAACCAGAATTCCGGGGAGGGAAAGGGGTGGAGGAGATCCGGGGTCAACAGGCCGTGCACCGTCCCGGCCAATCCCCAGAAGTAGGCGATCTCAAATGTCCACTGATTCCGCCCCAGGCAGGCGATGGCACAGGCAAAGAGGGCGAGGTCGCACACGTGCAGGGGCATCATGTCTTGCCAACGGGGCGCAGGTCCGCGGTCCAACCAAATGAATTGCGCGACAATCGTGCCCAGAAGCATGAGGGAAAACCCGGCTCCCACGAGGCGGGTTCGGGTAAGGGTCGCATTCCGGCCGCACCACCAGGAGAGGAGGAGCGGAGCCAGTAGGGTGAGAGCAATCGCCACCAAGTGGGGCGGCCCCCATCGGACGAATGTCGGCATCATGCCATGTTTTCACCCGGCATTTGGCATGTCAAAGCATTGCAGGGGGAGGGGGAGGCGCGATGGGGCGCGCCAATTAGGAATTAGGAATTAGTAATTAGTAATTGGGGAGAGATGGAGAGATGTAGAGATGGAGAGATGGAGAGATGGAGAGATGGAGTGGTGGAGGGGTGGAGAGAGGCGGGGAAGGAATTAACCACGGGTCCCGCTTCGCCCAAACCGTGCTTCGCAACGCTACGCAGGTCAAGAGGCTACGGCAGGACAAGATGGCAACAGGATGGAGTTGCGCTCCTACAACTGAAAACCATTACTCTAGAGCCTATCCCAAAACCCTTTTCCCCAATTCCTAATTCCTCATTGCTAATTGACCCCAACGGCGCCTCTCTCATCCGTGGTTAATCGTTCTCCTCCCCAAATCCTGTCCATCCTGTCCATCCATGTTCCAATCCATCACTCCATCACTCCATCACTCCATCATTCCATCTCCCCTTCATTCCTAATTCCTGGCCCCGAGGGGCATGGGATCTGGACAATGAAAAGGGGGCGGCCTAGCTTTGCAAAAGTAGCGTGAAAGGATGATGGCATTTGGGAAAGTCAAGGGTTGGATTGCCATGGCAGTTGGGCTAGCCGCCCTCAACCTCGGTTCTGAAGAGGTGGATTTGAACCTGCCCGAAGGCTTTGAAGCCCATCGCATCTACACCGTACCGGTTAAAACTCAGGGTTCCTGGGTATGCATCACGTTTGATCCCCAGGGGCGCCTCATTGCCTCCTCACAATTCGGGGGTTAATATCGCAAGACCCTGCCGCCAATAAAAGAAGACCGTAACCCATTG
>JAABVD010000031.1:0-15019 GCA_014529615.1 Opitutia bacterium | reverse complement strand
ACGTGGTGGTCAATGGAACGCCGAAAAGTGGTTGGCAAAGCGGCCTCTACCGGGTGAGGGACAGCAACGGCGATGACCGTCTGGACGAGGTTACTCTTCTAAGGCAATTTGAAGGGGCGGGTGAACACGGTCCCCATGGCTTGGCTCTCACCCCGGATGGAAAGCGCATTTTTGTCTTGGCTGGGAATGCCACGGAAATCCCTGAACCCCTGGACGATTCCCGTGTGCCGAGAATTTGGGCGGACGACCACCTCCTGCCGCGGGAGCAGTATCGGGGCTCCATCATAGGTCCGCAAGGAGCCTGGGTCTGTATTACGGATCCGGAAGGCGAATATTGGGAGTTATTCTGTCGTGGGATGCGCAATCCCTACGATATCGCCCTGGACCGGCGAGGAAACCTGTTTACCTGGGATTCCGATAACGAGCGGGATACGGGCCAACCCTGGTACCGGCCTACCCGGGTATGCTTTTTGTCGAGTGGAGGTGATTATGGTTGGCGCAGTGGATCCGGAAAATGGCCCAAATACTACAAGGATTCCTTGCCACCGGCGGTGGAGACGGGAACGGGGTCTCCCACGGGGATCGTTTTTGGTTACGGCACGCACTTTCCCGCCAGATATCGGGATGCCTTGTTCATTCTCGATTGGTCCTTCGGTAGCATAGAAGCGGTATTTCTGAAACCCGACGGAGCCGGATTTACCGGTCGCAGCGAAGTGTTTGCCGCGGGCGATGCCCTCCCCGTTACCGATGCAGCGGTGGGGCAGGACGGCGCCCTGTATTTCACTACCGGTGGTCGGCAATTGGATTCATTTTTGTATCGGATTCGGCATCGGTCTCCGAACTTTGAGGAAGTTGCGGAAGAAGAGGGACCAGAAAATGAACTCGCGGCGACCAGGCGTGAATTGGATTCCCACCACGTATCGCGGGATCCTGCCCACATTGACAAGGCTTGGTCTCACCTGGGGAGCGGGGATCGGTTTGTCGGCGCATCGGCCCGCACCATTTTGGAGCACCACGAACCGGATCTCTGGCGCGAACGCGTTTTCGAAGCGTCCGATCCCATGGCCAAAATCAACGGGCTGATCGCCCTGGCCCGGGCAGGAAGGAAGGGGGATCAGGAAGCCATACTCCATGCCCTGAACCGTCTCGACCCCGGAAGCCTCGATGAACAGGGTGTTCTGGATCTGCTCAGGGCTTATCAACTGAGCTTCACCCGTTTCGGCAGAGCTTCGGACCCGTTGGCTCAGGCTACAACCGACCGGCTGGAAAAACTCTACCCTTCGGACACTTTTTTTATCAATCGGGAACTTTCCCGCTTGTTGGTATACTTGGAAAGCCCTCGGGTCATTGCCACATCCCTGGATCTGCTGACCAAGGGTCGGACCCAGGAAGAGCAAATCCATTTTGCCCTGGTATTGCGCCTGGTGAAGACGGGCTGGACTCTCGACCATAGAAAGACCTACTTTCGCTGGTTCAATCATGCCGCCAAGTCCTACCGAGGAGGGGCGGGGGTTGTGAATGAACCTTCCAAATCGCTACGCATATTCAAACAGGTGTTCGGCCAAATGCGATCGGCTGCGATTTCGACTCTGACTTCGGAGGAAAAGACGGCGCTCAAGGGAATACTCGGGGGAGGCGATGCGGCCTTCAAACCAAAGCTGGTGGAGCCGGCCGCAGGAGGGGAAATCGTTCGCCGGTGGGAGGTGCCCGATCTGGTGGATGCCTTGGACGGGCTGGAGGGCCGCAATTTTTTGAGAGGCCGGTCCATGTATACGGCGGCAAGTTGTGCGGCATGCCATCGGTTTGCAGGGGAAGGTCAACCGATCGGCCCCGATCTGAGCGCGGTGGTTGCCAGGTTCAATCACCGCGCCTTGCTGGAATCCATCATCGAACCGAGCAAAGTGATCTCGGATCAGTTTCAGCAAACCCTGGTGGAATTAAGGGACGGAACGACCCTGACGGGAACACTCTTGGACAACCTGGATGACCACTTTAAGCTACAGCTCAATCCTCTGGTTCCGGATTCAATCCTTACCATTGACTCGACCCAAATGGAGCGATTGTCTCCTTCCCCCGTGTCCTCAATGCCAGCCTCCCTGCTCGATACGCTGAATTGGGATGAAGCGTTGGATTTAATGGCTTATCTGCTTTCGCGCGGAAACCCCGACCATGCGGTATTTCAATAAGTTGTGCATACTCCTCGTGCTGGGGGGACTTGGGCAGAGCGCTCACGGTCAACCGGGGGAGCAGCCGGAAATGACGTCCTACACCTTGCCGGAGGATTCGAAAACCAGCGTTTCCATAGAAAACGGCGCCGCTCTCTATCAGGCCATGGGTTGTGTGACCTGTCATGCCATCTTAGGATCGCGAGAGGGAAAGATGGGTCCGACCTTACGTGGAGTTTATGGGAAGAGCCGGTCCTTTATCGATGGCAGCGCCTCGACCGCTGATGACGAATACCTGCGCGAATCAATCGTATACCCTACCAGGCGGACATTGCAGGGATTCGATTTGGAAGATATCAACATGCCGCCCTACCACGAACTGTTAACGGGTCCCCAAGTCGAATCGCTCGTGCTATTCATTAAATCTCTGGAGCCATTATCGGAGGAGGAGAGCGATGGAGAAGTGGAGATCGTGCCGAGGTTTGATCCTCCCGGCCAGCCATTCCGCCGCGCGCCAATGGCTTGGTCGAGCCGCAGCATCGCCATTCCATTGGGTTCCGATGTGCATATTGCCTTTGACAGCGCACTGATGCGCACGCACACGGCCTGGAAAGGTGAGGGGCTGGCCTTGTATGGCCCCCCCTACAGCAACTCGAAGGAACCTCACATCAGCCGGGTTGAGGGTGAGGTACTCTGGCATAACCCGCCTTTCTTTCCCTGGTCGGTGGGCAATCTTCCAACTCATGATCAATTAGAAGTGTTGGCCGGATCCGATTTTAAGGCGATCAAAGCCAAGGGTGGCGATACCGTCCTGATTTACCAGGTGGGGTTGCCCGGAGGAGGTGGGGTGAGCGTTTCCGAGCAATCGAGGGTGGAACGTATGGGTGAAACGGATACCATAATCCGTCGACTGGAAATCGGACCTTGTGACGAGGATCTCTGGTTTCTGGCCCATGCTGAAATGGGAACAGCCGACAGTCGGCCATTGACGGGCAAAGCCGTTCTGATTCAACGAAGTGGGACGCGCTACGGGGACCGTTTACTGGTTGCTGCGCGCGGACCCCCTGGTCTGACCTGGGAGATCAAGGCAGGCCAGGTGAATTATGAGGAGCCGTTCATTTCGGATGAAAACACCGAGACGGGTATGGAATTCCGGACCGTCACCGGGCATGAAGTGAGGACCTTTCTCAAAGTGCCCGCGCACGAAACCTCAATTGCCATCGAGGTCCTGAGCACGGTTTGTTCCAACGAGTCCATGGTTACCAAAGCCCTATATGAGATCGGAAATGAAACGCTTCAAAAGTTGTCCCCTAAACCCGGCGTGAAACCAAAAGTGGTGCCGGCCCTCCGACCGGGCCGCCCGGCGCCGGTGACAGGGGATGAACACTATCGCATCGAACCCTTTTCGCTTCCATCGGAGGTGGATCTTCTGGTGGGAGGCATGGACTGGCTGTCAAACGGCGATCTGGCCGTCTGCACCTGGGCCAGAGGGGAGGTTTGGATCCTGGAAAATGCCACCGGCCCGGCCGATGAGGTCCGTTACCGCCGCTTTGCCCGCGGCCTGATGGAGCCCTTGGGTCTCAAAGTAGTGGATGACATGATTTACGTAGCGCAAAAGGGTGAGCTTACCCGGTTGCTGGATACGGACGGAGATGGTGAAGCCGATTTGCAGGAGTGCGTGAATGACGATTGGGGGTTCTCCGGCAATTATCACTCCTATGCCTTCGGTCCCGTCGTGGATGGGGAGGGATATTTTCACGTAATGACCTGTGGCCACCGCAGCCGCTGGGATGTGCCCTACGCGGGATGGGACGTGCGCATCGATCCCATCAGGGGTGAGTTGTCGGGTTTCGCCAAGGGGTTTCGCGTGCCCAATGGAATGGGCGTTTTTGGTCCGGACCGGGAGATCTTTGCCACGGACAATCAGGGGAACTGGGTTGGGGCCTGCAAGATCAACCATATCGAACAGGGGAAAAGCTACGGTTACCCCAACAGTTATCCGGAACCGAAGGAACTTTGGGATAATCCTCAACTGGAAAAGTCACCGGCGGTGTGGCTTCCCTATCATTTGTCTCCATCGGCCAGCGGAATTACAACCATCGAAACCGATAAGTTCGGTCCTTTTCAAGGCCAGATGTTGGTGGGCGATTTTCAGTTTGGCACGGTGCTGAGGGTTTTTCTGGAGAAAGTGAATGGGGTATGGCAAGGAGTGGTTTGGCCCTTCGCCAAAGGATTTAATGGACCGGTTAACCGGCTTTCAATGGGGCCGGATGGGCGGTTATACGTGGGAGGTTGCCGCCGCACCTGGCCCGCGGCAAAACCTCAGGAATATTCGCTAGATCGGGTGACCTACACCGGCTCGATGCCCTTTGAGGTGGAGAAGGTGCATGCCCTGGCCGAGGGCTTCGAATTGATCTTCACCGAGCCTATCGACCCCAACACCGCCATCGAGCCCAGGGGTTACGCCATCAGCCAATTCAACTATCGGCACCACGCAACCTATGGTTCCTCCATTTTCAGTCACCAAGGTGTGACGGATGAGGAGACCGAGCTGCCCGTTTCCGGCGTTGAAGTTTCGGATGATGGAAAACGCCTGGTCTTGGAAATTTCAAATTTGCGGACCGGATTTGTTACAAAAATAAGCGCTCCCTCCATTCGTAACACCGAAGGGATGGCGCTGCGCCAGAAGTCGTTTTACTATACCCTGAACGAAAAACCGGGCGGAGTCCGGTGATGGGTTTTTTCGACGGGTCGGGAACTCATGATTAGAGAAGGAGTCACCGCGCCTATGTCACATCTTTTTTCCGTGTTACTGACTTTCCGCGAGCCTTGCCCGCTTCAGGTGCGGTTGATATTCTGCATTACCTGGAGGGATTTCTTGTCGATGAAGTCCATACCTTTGACGACTTCGCTCTTTCTGGCTTCCAGGTTTGATTGGGCGATTTTTGCCAGATCGTCCAGGTTGTAGAGAAATACGTTGGGTAGAATGGCGATGGTGGGGTCGATGTTTCGAGGCAGGGCCAAATCGATCAGGCAGAGAGGGCGGATAGTGCGTCTCTTCATGATTTGTTGGATCTGGGATTGATCGAAGATGAATGCGCGGGAGGAGGTGGAACATACAACGATGTCCACCTGAGTAATGAGGTGGCAATTCAGGCTGTCGAAGGGGGCCACGATGCCTTGGTTGGCTTCGGCCAGGGCTCGGGCGTTGGCAAAAGTTCGATTGCTCAGGATAAGATTTCTCACTCCGCGGCTGCGCAAGGCGGCCATGGTTTTTTCGGCAATGTCCCCCGCCCCGATGACCAGGACGGTCGATTTGCCCAGGTTTCCGTAAATTTTCCGGACAAAATCCCCCGCCACAGTGGCCACACTGATTTGTCCAATCCCAATGCGGGTATGGGAGAGTATCCATATTGTGGTTTGGAAACTCCTTTGGAACGCCTGGTTCAGTTTCCGGCCCACCGTTCCCAGCTTTCCCGCTTGCAGAAATGCCTGTTTTACCTGTCCGGTAATTTCGACCTCCCCCACGATCTGAGAGTCCAGCCCGGCGGTGACGGCAAAGAGGTGGGAGAGGGCCTCCTTACCGAATTTCAGGGCGGATTTTTCGCGCAGGGGGTCGACATCCGTTTGGAGAATTTTGCATAACTCCACGGTCAGGCTCTTCTCTATTTCGCCATAGCCGGTTCCGTAAACCTCCAGGCGGTTGCAGGTGCTCAGGACGGTTAGTTCGTGCAACCAATCACAGTGATGGGGCAGGGCGTAGATTTGCTCAAGTTGTGGCGGGGTCGGTGCGATCGATTCACGGAAGTCCAGCGGGGCAGTGTGATGACTTACTCCCCAGCAGAAAAGGGCTTGAGCTTGATTATCCATGGGGGAGGCCGAGACTCGATTCCGATAGCGCGGATTCCGGCTTGGCCCGGCTTTGATTGACGGGCCAAAGGGAGATCACCGCCACGAGAAAGAGGGCCAGACACGTCCAGGCCAAATTTTTGCTGTAAAGCCTGTTGCCCAGCCTGAGAACTAGAACGAGGAGGTAGGCCAACCACACCGAAACGGTAAAGAGCAGTTTAAGCCAATCCACCGTGGCGGGGTTCTGGATCCAGTAAATTGATCCGACGGCCAGGGAAACGGTCAGGACCGAGCAACCCGCAACCAGCATGCGCACGCTCAAGGTCTCTGTTTCCACGAGCGAAGGCAGAAACAAATAGAAACCCTCGAGGCGGCGTTCCCTGAGGGAAAAATTTTGCAGGAGATAGAGCAGACTGCTCATGGCGAGCAACCCGAAAATGCCGTAGGAGAACAGGGCGAGCGAGGCATGGAATTCAATCCAGGGGCTGGGCCCGAAGGGTCTGCCCGTGTAGGGTGAGTCCCAGGATGGAATGGCAAAGGAAAGAATAGCCAATAAAACGGCGAGTCCGGCGGTGGAGAAGCCAAACAGGCTGAGGCGAAAAGCCGGTCCAAGGACAAGAAAGCAGAAGGTGAGGGACCAGATGACGAATTGGACGATTTCAAAAGTGTTACCCATCGGGCAACCCTCTACCAGCAGACCCCTTTGGTACATGCCGAAGGTTTGTATGGCGTATCCTCCTGCTATTAACGCGTACAACACCCACCGGGGATGGTGTCTGGTTCGGAGCAGGTAGAAAATGGCGAAGAGAAACCCGAGACAATACAACAGGTTGCCTAGACCGATACTGATTACATCGACGCCCAGATGCATGGTATGAACATTAATCAGGTTTTCCGAGACCAACTCCGGATTCTATTTACGAGCCAGTTTATCCAGACCGGCTGATCATTCAAACAGGGAATCATGGTGAAAGATTCTCCACCTGCAGCAAGAAATTCTTTGCGGCCGGCCAGGTCGATTTCCTCCAATGTCTCCAGGCAATCGGTTACGAAAGCGGGGCAAAGCACGGCGAGCTTTCTTATGCCCTTACCGGGAAAATCCCTCAGCGCCAGATCGGTGTAAGGCTTGAGCCAGGGGTCCCGGCCCAATCGGGATTGAAATGAAATCGCCTGCCGCCGGTCCGGTATGCCCAATTTTCGGCAAACCATTTCTGTGGTTTTGAAACACTGATGACGGTAGCAAGTGGCGTGGGCGGGATGAGAGACGGAGCAGCAGTCGGGAGTAACGAGACAATGATGGCGCGAGGGATCGGTTTTTTTCAGGTGGCGTTCGGGAAGACCGTGGTAACTGAAGAGGATTTTATCGAGATCCTCACTGAGATGCGGAGCCATACTCTGCGACAAGGCTTCGATATAATCGGCGTCCCGATAAAAAGGCTGTAGGAAAGAGCGTTTCAATTGGGGCGACATTTCCCGGATACAGGCCTCCACCTTTACCACCACCGTCTCATAGCTGGACATGGCGTAGTGCGGGTAAAGGGGCATGATGAAAAGATGCTCGATGCCCATTTGCACGATACGATTTAACGCGTCCGGAATGGACGGATTGCCGTAGCGCATAGCCAATTCCACCGGCATTTCGACCCGGTCCCGGACTTTTTTCCGCACGCGTCTGCTAATGGCGATGAGGGGACTTCCACGGTCGGTCCAGATTTTGGCATAGGCTTCCGCCGTGCGCCTGGGGCGTTTGGGCAGAATGAATCCCCTCACCACCAGGTTGCGAACCAGGGGGGAGGAATCCATCACCCGTTCGTCCAGCAGGAATTCCTTAAGATAACGACGCACCTCCGGGATGGAAGGAGAATCGGGAGAACCCAGGTTAAGAATGAGAACCGCTCGTTGGGCCATGGTTTCTTAAAATTCCCATTGGAAGGCCGGTGTCAATTCTGATACTTTTCCCAACGAATTATGGATCGATTAGACGCTGAATTTGAGCAGGCATCGGAGGAAGGCCGGAAGAGTTTCATCGCCTACGTGTGTGCAGGAGACCCGGATCCGGAGACTTCCTTGGAAATTTGCCGCGTGTTGTTGAAGTCGGGGGTCGACATTTTGGAACTCGGCGTCCCTTTTTCCGATCCGCTGGCCGATGGCTGGACCAACCAGTGTGCGGCCAAGAGGGCTCTGGACAGTGGAACTACCAAGGCGGACGTCTTGCAACTGGTTCGTTCCCTACGCCAGATTGACGGGGAAACCCCCATCGTTTTCTATGCTTACTAGAATCAAATTTTCTCCCAGGGCGCCGAATCCTATTTGAAGGAAGCCTATTCTGCAGGGGTGGACGCCGTGCTGGCCCTCGATCTCCCTCCGGTAGAAGCAAAAAATTATCTGGAAATCTGCCGCGAAGTGGGGATGAAAACCGTGTTCATAGTGGCCCCGACCACCCCGGAGGATCGCATTGCCGAAATAGCGGAAGCCTCCACCGGATTTGTTTACTACGTGTCTCGCGAAGGGGTTACGGGAGTGCGCGAGGATCTGGAGAAGGGAATTGGGTCCATGGTTGAATCCATCAAGAGCAAAACCGCCAAACCGGTTGTGGTCGGGTTCTGCATATCCAGGAAGGAGCAGGTCCGGGAGGTGGCGACAGTGGCGGATGGCGTAGTGGTGGGAAGCGCTATCGTCAACCTGGTGGCCGACCACCAGGATAATCGCCCGCAACTACTCTTGCGGCTGAAGGAATTGGTGGGGGACCTCTCCTCGGGAGTCAGGTCGTAAGCAACCTGTTTGGCAGGGGCATTTCCTCCAACTCGGGTAGCTGTTCTCCCGGGTGGTCCGACTCGACTTTTTTGGCCATTTCAGCCTCCGCCAGGAGCTTTTCGAATGTGGGGTAGTCGATGAGTTCGAGGCGCCCGTCCTTGTGCTCGACAATGGCGGTAAGCGATTCGACCCAGTCGCCGGAATTGAGGTAGTGGATGTCATCCAGCATCTTGTCTTCCGCTGTGTGAATGTGCCCGCAGATGACCCCGCTGCATCCATGGTGTTTGGCTAAACCGACCAGAGAAGATTCAAATTTCCCAATAAAATTGACCGCCTTCTTGACCTTCCTCTTGACCAATTTGCTCAGGGAAAAATAACGCTTTCCTTTCCAGGATCTGTAGCGGTTGTATAAGCGATTGATTCCCAGGAGCAATTGATAACCGATGTCGCCCAAATGAGCGATCACGGCATATTTGGAGGTGATCCTGTCAAAAACGTCTCCATGCAAGACCAGGTATTTCTGGCCCTTGATGTGGAGGGTGTACTCCTCCAGAATGTTAAATCCCTCAAAATGGATGGGCATGAACCGGCGCAGAACATCGTCGTGGTTCCC
The DNA here is from genome assembly GCA_014529615.1 of Opitutia bacterium. Lineage (GTDB taxonomy): Bacteria > Verrucomicrobiota > Verrucomicrobiia > Opitutales > UBA2995 > JAABVD01. The sequence continues at coordinate 5,638 of JAABVD010000031.1, read as the reverse complement.
CCGCAGATAGATGACCTTGGTTTTTTTCTTTTCAATCTTCTTCAGGATCAAGCGGATAAAACGAGTGCAATGCTTGTTCCAGGTTCCCCTGCGGCGGCTCAGGCTCCAGGCATCGATTATGTCGCCATTGAGAATCAGGGTGCGGCAATTCGTGTGTTTAAGGAATTTATTAACCTGTTCGACTTTGCTGTTCCGCATGCCCAGGTGCACATCTGAAATGACGATGGTCCGGAAGAAGAGGACGGTTTTTTTCATGCCAATGTGAATAAATTGTCGATAAGGTTAATGTGTGCAGGAAACAGGAGGGCTTCAACCTTGGTTATCAAATCGTGGAATTCTTTTTACCTGCCCGTAACAACCCAAACATTGCTGTAACACTCATGATATCGAATCAGTAAGGAAAAGGTAACTTTGGGGCGCTCGGGGAGGCATTTTTCTCCGGCACAGTCATCCCGCACCCGGATAAAGCCCGATTAGGGACAATTTGGCCCGACCCAGGGCAGTATGTGAATAAATCCCTGCCTTTGGGCACACTTTACAGCTTTATCCTTCTCGTAAGTGAAGAATTCCCCTACCGGCAGAATTATTTACAGGATGTGCACACGTTTTCGATATGGCCGAGGTAGGTTTGCAGGATGCCATCCCAGTTGAATCTTTCCGCGGTTTTGCGGGCTTCCCTGCCAATGGCGGGCCATCGGTCGCGTTCTCGCAAAAGCCGTTCCGATTGGAGCAGAAAGGCTTCCGCATTATCGAAGGGCGCCAACCATCCGTTTTCCCCATGGCGGATGCAGGTTCGGGGTGAAGCGTAATCGTAGGCCAGAACGACCAAACCGCTGGCCATGGCTTCGAGGACGACATTGCCAAATGTTTCAGTGATGCTGGGGAAGAGAAAGAAGTCCCCAGAGGCATAGTGTCGGGCCAAGTCTTCTCCCGTTTTCATGCCGGCTAAAATAAGCCCCGGATGGGAATTTTGGATTTCCGCGCGTTCCGGGCCATCCCCGACCAGGACAAATTTCAATTTCGGACAGAGGGGCTTGAGCATTTCGTATGCCTGAACTGCCAGCGGGATATTTTTTTCCCCGGCGATGCGTCCCACGTAAATCATGACCGGGTCATCGCTTTTCGCATTCCAGGATTGTCGCAGGGAAGGATCCCGTTTTGTGGGGGTAAACAGTTCCGTATCCACCCCCCGGCCCATGATTTCCAGGTTTTTAAACCCCGCGTTGCGCAGGGTTTGGCACGAATCTTCACTCGGAACCAGGGTCAGGCTCGTTTTGTTATGGAAAAACCTCAATCCGGCCAGACCGATTCCGGTGAGGAATCCTAAACGGTAATGTTTTCCGTAGGCGTGAAAGTTGGTGTGGAAGCTGGAAACTACGGGTATTTGGTGACGGAAAGCGGAAAAGAGGGCTTGCATTCCCAGTGGTCCTTCCGTGGCGATGTGGATTATATCGGGGCAGAAACTTTCCCAGTTCCTTTTGAGTTGGTGGAATCCGGCCAAACCCATTTTCAGGACATCGTATCCCGGAATAGGAATTCCCTTGACCAAGTCCTCGGAGAAAGCCTTGCCCTTTCCGCTTTCATCGTTCTTGGACTGCCGCGGCCTGATGACGTGCAGGCGGTGCCCCTTGGCCACCAGCCCGGTGACCAATTGGTTCAAAGTCGTGGAAACCCCGTTGACTTCGGGTGGAAAAGTTTCGGTAACCAGGCAGATTTTCACAGTGGCCTTATTGCCGTTCTGAAATAGATGAACGGGTGGTGAGATCAACGGGTTTTTTTGAATCTCTTTTCCTCCTGCCGCCGGGGTTGACCGAGGCCCTTGCTTTCAGACTATAGCAGAAGTGGATCGCACCTTATATATCCTGACCGGCTATACGGCGGTGGGAAAAACCAGGTTTTCCCTGGAATGGGCCAAACGGCGCCATGCCGAGATCGTCTCATGTGATTCCCTGTTGGTTTACCGGGGCATGGACATCGGCACGGCCAAACCGGGCCGGGAGGCCCGTTCCAGGGTGCCTCATCATCTCATCGATGTCACAGACGTGTCCCACCCGTATTCCATCGACAGATACCTCCGGGAGGTCCGGCGGGCGGTAAAGGAAATCCATGGTCGAGGACACCGGGTGCTGGTGGTGGGCGGGAGCGGGTTTTATTTAAAAGGGTTTTTCGGTCCGGTTGTGGATGACATTGAAATAACGGACGCGTTGCGCGCCGAAATCCGGGAATGGTTCGCCTCCCGGTCGCTGGAGGAATCGGTTGAGGAACTGCGCCGCATGAATCCCGAAGGGTTGGGAGAATTGGACGTTTCCAACCCGAGGCGCGTCCTCAATTCCCTGATGCGATGTCGGGCCTCGGGGCGATCGTTGAAAGATTTGAAACGTCGATTTGCCCGGAGGAGGGGCATTTTTGACGATTATTCCAAACGGCTCCTGATATTATCGCGGCCCAGGGAAGCATTGGAACGGCGATTGCGCAAACGGGTGGACCGGATGTTGAAGGATGGATTGGTCGCGGAAGTAAGGGCCTTGGTGAAAGAGGGGATTGAGCAAAATCCGAGCGCGGCCCGGTCGATAGGATACCGGGAGACCTTGGCTTTTTTGCGGGGGGAGTTGGCCGAAGAGGAACTACCCCTGTTGATAGAGCGAAACACGCGACGACTCATAAAAAAGCAACGGACGTGGTTCAAGAAGTTTCTCCCCGCCGAAGGGGTATTCGACCTGAGCAAGGGTCCGCCACCCGAGGATTGGATGTCGGTGGGGAGGGGAAGCGCGCCGAGGCGCGCGAATTAGGAATTGAATAGAGATTCTGAGATGCTGAGAGGAGAGGATTAACCACGGATTTCACGGATATGCCCGGATAGGGATGAAATGAACCACAGAGGACGCAGAGAGCACAGAGGAAGGGGGAGAGTGGGGAAAGGCTGAATGGGAATTGGATCCACGAAGGACACGAAGGGGCACGGATAGGAATGATTGGCCACAAAAAGCACGAAAGACTCAAAAAGGAAGGGGAATTGGCTTTCGCCAAAGGTATAGAGGGGGAATGCGCGCCAAGGCGCGGGAATTAGGTATTAGGAATTTGGGCGTTATCTCCCGTAGGCCGTGTCGGCCAGTTCCCGCTCCAGCAGTTCGGAGATGATGGGGTCCAAGTTCCTGGAGCTCAGCACTTTTGATTGCGACTCAATGACGGTACGCACCGGCTCATCGGCCAAGGTGTAATCCGGGACGCGTTTTCGCGCCACAAATACCAGTATTCCATTGGTCGATTCGGTAACCCAGTCGGAGATTTCTCCCTCTTCCAGACCTTCGAGTTGGTTGCGGGCCCCGGCGCTGAGACCTTCCGGGGCTGGGGCGGACTGCTTAAATTCCTCAAAAGAGGCCAGGTCGAGTTCTCGACTGGAGGCGGCGCTTTCAAAGGATTCCCCGGCGGCCAGGGCAGCTTCGATTTCCGTTTTCAAGCTCTGGCCCTTGGCCACAAATTTCTCCCGTCGGAGTTCTTCCCCGAGATGGGCGGAGACGCGATCCATGACCTCGTCCAACGTAGGGGAACGCTCCGGGATCTGGCCCCGGTAGATCAATATTACGAACTGGTCGCCATCCTGAACCGGGTCGGAAAAATATCGCGATTCATTGAGGCGAAAAACCTGGTTAAGCGTTTCAGGGCCAAGCCCCTGTTGTGACGCCACGGAATCCCGTCCATAAGGTTCCAGGGGAACGAGTTCGAGCCCTTGTGCCTCGATGGCCTCGGAAAAAACCCCACTACCGTTTTCGATCTCCTTATCGAACAGATAGTAGGCAAAATCTTCGGCCGCGTTTTGAGCGTGTTTGGAGGCTTGTTCCAGCCTCAATTCCGCTATCACTTTTTCCTCTACCTGATCCAGGGTAACCTCCGGGGTATCGGGATTTTCAGGAGCCTCGGAGGAGTCATCCTCTTGGTCCACCGGTTCCGGAGGGGGCATGTCGGCCTGGTAGCGGGCCTTGTTGGTTACGAAATGAATCTGCTTCTCCCCATCGTCCGGTTGGTAGGTCTCATCGATATATTTTGCCGGATCGAAACGCAGAAAACCACCTTCGGTTTTTGCAGGAATGAGATAGCGGAAAGCATTCCGAATAAAATAACTTTCCAATTCCTCTCGGGACGGACTCACCTCGGGTTTGAAGGATGCGTATGGCAAACTGGCGGTTTGCAGGTCCCACATTGTGTCGTTCTGCTTGGCCGCCTCGAGCGCCTCATGGGGAAGCATATGGCCGGGACCTTCCAGAAGATTACGCATTTTATCGATTAGGAAATCCTCTCGCAAAACCTGGGTGACCAACATTTCGGAAATACTGGCGTTGCGCAATGAATCGAGAAAGACAGTGTATCTGGACTCGTCGAACTCCTGGGTGGAGTAATTCATAAAGGCGGGAAGGGAACGTACGAAAGTATTGAACTCCTCCTTGCTCGGACCGGGAAGGCCAATGAGGTTGGCCTGGTGCAACAGGGCTATTCTGGTGAGGGAATAAGTTTGCAGGAAATCCTGATTGTCCGCGTAGAAGGGAATGTTGATGGACAGGCTGACGCGTCCTCGGCCAAAAATATCCGACACGTCCCTCTCCGAGGACAAATCGTATTCAAAAAAGGGTTGGTCGACGTAACGCCGGCCCCCTCCGCCCAGCGGGCTGAAGTTACCGATGGTGAAAACAAAGGAAACGATCAAAACGGCCAAAAGTATTACGATGAGCCACTTGAAGTGCCTGGTAAGGTAAGTCTGTATCCAATAAAACATTCCGAAAAAAGAAACCGCCCACCATAGAATCGCCCCTTCCTTTGTCAACAGGGGAACTGGGGCCCCGATTCCTCAAATGGATCCCAATCCCTTCAGTTCCGGTTCTTGTGACCCCCACTCCACTTGAGCTTTTCTCTCACCACGTCGAAGTGTTTGAAATTGCTCTGATGAATGAGGGTCAGGTGGCTGGGAGCCAATTGAATAAAAATTTCTCCCCCCGAATCGACCCTCAGGTTCCCGCGTCCATCCAACAGGACCTGAAGGGTTTTAGATTTGGAAACATCCTTTACCCTCAACCTGGTCCCCGCATCAAATATGATCGATCGATTGGAAAGGGTGTGGGGGCAAATGGGGGTGAGCGCCATTACCTTCGCTTCCGGTTGAATGAGAGGCCCCCCGGCTGACAGGTTGTAAGCGGTCGAGCCGGTCGGGGTGGAAAAAATGATCCCATCGCATAGGAAATCGGTGATGCGTCCATCCTCGTTGCAGACCTCCAGGTTTACCATTTCCCCGGAATGAATTTCCTTGATCACAACATCATTTAATGCCGAGGCCTGCCGGTCGCGAGTCGAGGCCTGCAACATGGTCCGCCGGGAGACACAATAGTCACCTCCTACCACTTTGGAGAATTGAGCCGATGCCTCGGAGCTGGAGAAAGTGGTAAGAAAGCCAAGGCTCCCCCGATTGATTCCGATGACGGGCACTTCGTTCTCGGAGCATTCCTTGGCAATGCTCAACAAGGTTCCGTCCCCCCCGATTACGCAACAAGCCGAAATACCGTCCAAAAAGCCCGCTACAACGGGATATCGTGAAGAGACCCTTACCTCGTGGCACAGACACCCGGCCAACGCGACCAGGGAGTCGGCCAAA
>JAABVD010000313.1 GCA_014529615.1 Opitutia bacterium | reverse complement strand
GAATCCCGAACAAACGTCGTTTTGTCGTTCGAAAATCAGATTTTTATTAATATGCCCCCCCCCACTTTCCTCAAGGTAGAATTGGAGATTATTTGTGGAACCCCGGTGGGCTTTGGAGTTTAACGCCGTTGGCGAAAAAGCCAGATGATGGAGGGAGAAGAGTGCAGAGAGAGGAGAAAGGAGGGCGGACATTCCTGGCCGCCATTTCAATCCCAGGAATCAGGAATTGGAAGATCACGATCAAGATCACGATCAAGATCAGGATTTTGGAACCAGCATCGAGAACCCAGAACCCAGAACCCAGCATCAATGTGCTTCCAGCCAATTGGAGCCGATGCCGAGGTCGACTTCGATGGGGACGGGCAGGGTCAGGGCGGTGCGCATGCATTGGGCGATTTTTTCGGGAAGGGAATCTTTTTCGTCCAGATGGAGATCGAAGACCAGTTCGTCGTGTATTTGCAAAAGCATGCGCGAGGGTGATTGTTCTTCTTCGAGCAGGTTTTGGACTTTTGTCATGGCGATCTTTATCATGTCGGCGGCGGTTCCCTGGATGGGGGTATTGATGGCTATTCTTTCCGCCCCGGCGCGCACCGTGGCGTTGGCGGAATTGATATTGCGCAAGGGGCGCCTCCTCCCCAGCAGGGTGTCCACGTAGCCTTGTGAGCGAGCCTTCTCGATGGTCGCTTTCATCAGGACTTTTATCTTTGGATACTGTTTGAAGTACTCCTCGATGATTTTGGCCGATTGTCCCCTCGGGATACCCAGTCTCTGTCCGAGGCCATGAGCGCTAATTCCATAAATGATGCCAAAGTTGACCATTTTGGCCGTTCGGCGCATATCGGGGATAACATCGGCAATGGGGACGTGGTAGATGTTCGCGGCGGTGGCGGAGTGAATGTCCTGATTTTGGATAAACGCGTCCATCATGGCGGGCTCCTGGCTCAGGGCCGCGCAGATGCGCAGTTCTATCTGGGAATAATCTGCTGCCAAAAGGCTGTAGTTTTCGTTCCTGGCAATAAACGCTTTTCGAATTTCGCGCCCCCTGTCCGTGCGAATGGGAATATTCTGCAGGTTGGGGTTGTGGGAATTGAGTCTTCCCGTTGCGGTAACGGTCTGGTTGTAAGTGGTATGGACGCGGCCGGTTTTTTTCGAAATAAAGTTCGGTAAGGTATCGACGTAGGTATTTTTCAGTTTGGTGGCGCCCCTGTGGTCGAGAATGCATTGCACGATTTCATGTTTGGGCGCCAAACGGGTGAGGACCTGTTCGTTGGTGGCATATTGACCGGTCCTGGTTTTTTTGGGTTTGGATTCCAGTTTGAGAATATCGAACAGAACCTGTCCCAGTTGCTTGGGAGAATTGAGGTTGAAATCGGTTCCGGCGAGTGTGCGAATGCGATGGGAAAGCGCGGAAATCTCCTCGGCCAATGCCACCGAAAAGGTTTGGAGGGCCTCGGGGTTTATGCGGATGCCGGTTGCCTCCATTTTGGCCAGAACGGAAATGAGGGGGGCTTCCACTTCGTAGTAAACGCGTTCCTGTCCCGTTTCCCGGAGCCTTGGAGACAGCGCTGCCCTGAGTTGAAACGTGATGTCGGCGTCCTCCGCCGCATAATCGGACACCGTCTGCAGGGGAACATCCTCCAGGGACTTCTGTTGCTTTCCTTTTTCCCCGATGAGGGAGGTGATGGGGATCGGTTTGTAACCCAACAGGGACTGTGCCAGAAAATCCATATTGTGGCGTTGATCCGGATCGACCAGGGTATGAACGATCATGGTATCGAAGAGGCTTCCTTTGACTTCGATGCCGCACTGGAGGAGTACGCCGTAGTCAAACTTGAGGTTGTGCCCGATTTTCTCAATTTCCGGATTCTCCAAAATTGGCCTCAGCATTTCGAGGAACCGCTCCCGTTTTACTTCTTCATTCGGTAAGGCGGCGTAGTAACCGGTTTGAGGCTGGTAGGAAAAGGCGATTCCGAGGAGCCTGGTATCCCGGGCGTCGAGGCCGGTGGTCTCGGCGTCGAAACAAAACGAATCCTGTTTCGACAGATCCTCCACCAGTTCCTGTAGTTCGCTCTCCGATTGAACCAACTTGTAATCTGGTTTAACCGTTTCAATCGTTTTCAGGCTCGGCGCCCCCTCGCTTGCGCGGGTCTCTGCCGAAGATTTTTCCCCTATGGCCAAGTCCATCTGTGAGCCACGACCGCGACCGGCCACGAACGCATCGCCAAAGAGCCGCTTGCCTATTGCGTTAAACTCCAATTCTACCAGAAGCGGTTTCAGAGCAGTTGGATTGGGGTCCTGCAGGGCGAATGCGTCGATGGAGGCCTTGATCGGGGCATCCGTCCATATGGTGGCCAGTTTTTTGGACAGGACGGCCTGCTCGGCGAAATGCTCCACGTTTTCCTTCTGTTTCCCTTTCAACTGATCGGTGTTCTCGATCAATCCCTCCACCGATCCGAATTTTCGCAGCAACTTGGTCCCGGTTTTCAGCCCGATTCCGGGCACCCCCGGAATGTTGTCGGAGCTGTCCCCCCACAGGCCCAGGAGATCGATAACCTGGATGGGATCTTCCAATCCGTAGAGCTCACGCACGTCTTCGACTCCCAGAATATCGGCATCTGAACCCTGACGACCCGGTTTGAAAAGGTATATGCCCGGTTCTACCAGTTGGGCAAAGTCCTTGTCGGGAGTTACCATGTAAACTTCGAAACCTTCCTTGTGATATCGTTTTGCGAGGGTGCCGATTATGTCGTCGGCTTCATAACCGTCCATGCGCAGAATCGGTATATTGAAG
>JAABVD010000312.1:3850-4320 GCA_014529615.1 Opitutia bacterium | reverse complement strand
CCCGCAAGGTCACCATCAATATCGTCCCCTTGGTCGATGTCTTGATCGTTCTGATTTTCTTTTTCCTCATGACCATGCAGTTTCGCAATATTTCCACCCTCAACCTCACCCTGCCCAAAATTGAAACCGCCGGGCAAAACAGGTTTGATCGGAACATCATCATCGAAATTGCCAGGGATGGCGCCTTTCTGGTCAATGGACAGCCCATGGAAATGGACCAGTTGGATCCTTCCCTCCGGGCCCTCAAGCCCTTGTCGGAGGATATCACCGTCCTCATTCGGGCCGATGAGGAATCCCTTCTCAAATACCTCACCGACATCATGGACACCTGCCGCAAAAACGGCCTCAACAAAATCCGCCTCCAATCCCGCTAAGGCGCCGTTGGCGCTAATTAGGAATTAGGAATTAGGAATTAGGGAGAAGGGAATTGAACATGGATGGACAGGATGAACAGGATTTTAAATCAAACA
>JAABVD010000312.1:0-3845 GCA_014529615.1 Opitutia bacterium | reverse complement strand
ACAACGCTTCCTTTGGTCGCTTGGTCCGGCTATGCCGGAACTGGAATTAACGGAGGGCGGACATTCCTGTCCGCCATTTTCTCTTTATGGCAAATTGCCTCCCTCTTCTCCTCGACGCTCCAACAGAAATAGAACAATTAACTACAAAAGGCACAAAAAACACAAAATCGACCACTGATTACACGGATGGACACGGATATAAAAAATATATCGCAACCGCTCAGGTATCTATAACAATAGTCCGTATGGATGTCTTTTTAATAACCTGAAAGAAACTGTAGGAGGGGCTCCGACACGCCGTTGCATAGCAACTTTGCGACGCACGGTACGCCCCGATCTCCTCACCGCAATCGGGGGATAAACCCCCTCCTACAGCTTATAACCAATAATCTGGAGCTTCCCCCAATTCCTCATTCCTCATTGGCGCGCCCCAGCGCGCCTTTGCGCCTCCATAAATCTTGATCTTGATCGTGATCCTGATCTTGATCTCTCTCCCTTCTCCCATCCTTCACCACCTTCCCCAAACATCACCACCCCAACCCGGCAACCCCCCAACCTAAACATTCCTCATTCCTAATTGGCGCCAACGGCGCCTTTAGCGCGCCTTCCCCCCCTGTGGTTTTTTCCTTCCCTCTCTTTGCGTCTCTCCGCAATCTTTGCGAGAGTCAATTCCAAATCCTGTCCATCCTGTCTATCCATGTTCAATTTCTCTTCTCCCCCCGCGCCCTCGGCGCGCCTCATCCGTGCCCATCCGTGAAATCCGTGGTTTCCTCCCTCTCCAGTTCACCTTTTGCGCTTTTTGTGGTTAATCCCTCCTAATTCCTAATTCCAATATGCAGCCAATGATCAACAAAGGCGGTCTAAGGATCCATCCGGTCCTTTACGACCTGGTCGAGAACGAAATTGCACCCGGCACCGGAGTTGATCCGGAATCGTTTTGGCAGGCCCTGGGAGCTATTGTGGCCGACCTGGCCCCGGTCAACGCCGCCCTCCTCGAAAAAAGAAATGTCCTGCAGCGCCTGATCGACCAGTGGCACCGCGATCACCCCCATGCCACCTTCCCCAGCAAAGAATATGAAAATTTTCTCATAGCCATAGGATACCTCCTCCCGGAAGGGGAGGATTTCGCCGTGGAAACCCAAAATGTGGATCCCGAAATTTCCATCGTGGCGGGTCCGCAATTGGTCGTTCCGACCGACAACCCCCGCTACGCCCTCAATGCCGCCAACGCCCGTTGGGGCAGCTTGTATGACGCCTTCTATGGCAGCAACGTCATACCGGAAACTGCCGGTCGGGCCATCTCGGGAACTTACAACCCGGTCCGCGGGGATGCCGTCATCGCCCGAAGCAACGCCTTTCTCGATAGTTATTTTCCTTTGCGCGAAGGCAAGTATGCCGAGGTTGTCCAGTATTGCTTGTCCGGACCGGAGGGGGACAAGGCGCTTGTCATGCAGTTGGCCCAAGGCGGGGTTACCCCCCTTGCCGACCCTTCGCAGTTCACCGGTTTTGCCCAATGCGAGGATGAGCTGACCAACATCTGGTTGGCGCACAACGGCTTGCACGTGGAAATACAGATCGATCCCCTCCATCCGGTGGGACGGTCCAGTCCGTCCGGTGTAAAAGACATCATTCTGGAAGCAGCCGTTACCACCATTCAGGACTTTGAAGATTCCGTATCGGCCGTAGATGCGCGGGACAAAGCTCGGGTCTACGGAAACTGGAACGGGATCATGAAAGGTGTGCTGGAGACCACTTTTCAAAAAAACGGCCAGCTCATCGAACGCCGCTTGAACCCGGACAAGTCCTTTACCACCCCCCGGGGTAAACCGGCCACACTGCCCGGCCGCAGCCTTATGTTGGCCCGCAATGTGGGAATGCACATCTACACCCATGCGGTTACCACTCGGGACGGCCACCCCATCCCCGAAGGATTCCTCGACGCCATGGTGTCGACGCTGGCCGCCCTGCACGATTTAAAAGGCCTCGGCCGGTATCGCAACAGCAGGAGCGGAAGCTTCTACATCGTCAAACCCAAGCTTCACGGACCCGAGGAAGTGGAATTCACCGCCCGCTTGTTCGGTCGGGTGGAGGAAGCGGTTGGACTCCCCGCCCATACCCTGAAAATGGGCATCATGGACGAAGAGCGGCGCACCACGGTAAATTTGAAAGCCTGCATCCGGGCTGCCAAGGAACGTATAGTATTTATAAATACGGGTTTTCTCGACCGGACCGGAGACGAAATCCACACCAGCATGGAAGCCGGACCGATCATTCCAAAATTGGAAATCAAGGACGCGCCCTGGATGCTGGCCTATGAGGATTGGAACGTGGATGTGGGCATCGAAACCCGGCTTCCCGGAAGAGGGCAGATCGGCAAAGGCATGTGGACCATTCCGGACGACCTCAAAACCATGGTGGAAACGAAAGGGGTTCACCCGGAGGCCGGGGCCAGCACCGCCTGGGTTCCCTCACCCACTGCCGCCACTCTGCATGCCATCCATTACCATCAGATCGATGTGGCGCAGCGGCAGGAGCAACTGGCTGCCCGCCCGCGAGCCGACCTGCAGGCCTTGCTCACCCCACCGCTCCTGCACGACCGGATCCTGTCCCGAGAGGAGATCGACCGGGAACTGGAAAACAACGCCCAGGGCATACTGGGTTACGTGGTTCGATGGATCGACCAGGGGGTGGGGTGCTCAAAAGTGCCGGATTACCACAACGTGGGCCTGATGGAAGACAGGGCCACCCTGCGCATTTCCAGCCAGCACCTGGTTAATTGGTTGTGCCACCGAGTCGTCCGCAAAGAGGAAATTCTCCAGGTATTCAAAAAGATGGCCGCAGTGGTCGACCGACAGAATGCAGCCGATCCAGATTACCGCAACATGGCCCCCCGATTTGACCGCAGCATCGCCTTTCAAGCCGCCCTCGACCTGGTATTTTCCGGCGCCGAAGAACCCAATGGCTACACCGAAACCGTCCTGCACCAAAGGCGCAAAGGCGCAATTGGATGTTGGCGGTGGAATGGTCGGCTCTCGGGAAGGCGGAAAATGAACTAACCACAGAGGCCACAGAGAGCACAGAGATTTGAAATAGACTCTCGCAAAGTCGCCAAGAGCGCAAAGAAAGGAAGAAACAGGAAATGGGAAAAATAGCCACAAAAGGCACAAAGAGGCGCCCAAGGGCGCCAATTAGGAATTAGGAATTAGGAATTAGGAATGTTTACGGTGGGGAGTTGGCGGGTTTAGGGGTAACGCTCAAGAAAGCGGGGAATCCAAGAATTGACTCTCGCTAAGTGCGCGGAGAGACGCAAAGAGGCGCCGTTGGCGCCAATTAGAGAATGAAGGTTGATAATCCAATTCAGATCAAATCCTACGCATTCGCTTTGCGGATGGTTAAGTTGTATCGGTATCTCTGTACTGAGAAGAAGGAATTTGTACTTTCCAAGCAGATCGTGCGTAGCGGCACCTCAATTGGCGCAAACGTTGAAGAAGCGATTGGTGGTCAATCGAAAATGGATTTCCTCTCCAAGATGAGCATCGCATACAAGGAAGCCCGCGAGACCCATTTCTGGCTTCGGCTACTTCGCGACTCCCATGTTCTGGACGCCAAACAGGCTGAATCACTTATGCAAGACTGCGAAGAGCTTCTGAAACTTTCCGGCTCCATCATTCGAACCACAAAACCCAAAAATTCCTGATCCCCCCCTCCACCAATCCCTCTCCCTAATTGGCGCGCCCCTGCGCGCCTTCTCTCCCTCTTTCCCGAGGGTCCCATCTTCCACCTGCCAACATCCAAATCGAAACATTCCTAATTCCTAATTCCTAATTCCTAATTGGCGCGCTCCA
>JAABVD010000030.1:5000-27229 GCA_014529615.1 Opitutia bacterium | reverse complement strand
AACTGAATTGTTCCTCGAAGTTGCGGGAATAAGCCGCCACCGTTTCCAGCAGTCCCACGTCCTCAATAAGGGGAAGCAGGCGGACGAGTTGATTCCAGTTGAAACGTTTCCCCAATGAAAAAACGGCAAAGTAGATCCGCTCGAGTTTACCCACTGCCTCAACCTGGTCGGTTTGGTCGGCCAAGGTTCGAATGGAAGCGGCAACTTCCGGGGAAAAGTGGGTTCCCTGCATGAGAAGGGCAGTGAGCAGAATAGTCGCTTCCAGCGGTTGGCCGGCCGAGGAGTAAACCGGCATGAACTGGTTCGTGCCGGACATTTGCCGGGTATTGAGAATGGCATGAACCGCACTACTGCGGGAATTTTGCAGGAATGACGCCAGCGTCTTCCTTGTCTGAAGGGGTATGAGGTTGGAAATCAGATCGGAGCGATTCGAAGATCTCAATTGAGCATCAAGCCGGAGGATCTGGTCGAAATAAGGATCGGGCCCCCCCGATATTCCATAATCGGGAAACAACTCCACCTCCCGGGCAATGCGGGTCCTCATTACCTCGGTTTCCACGCGCCCCAAGGACTCGGCCGCTTCGATTACCATGGAGGCTGCTCCCAGTTGATCGAGTCGGATCAGGTTGGCCGCCCTCTCCTCCAGACTGGGTGACCGTTCGCCCAAAACTTTCAGAAGCTGGCTGTTGACCAATTGCCAGTAAACGGGGATCGACCAGCCCAAAAACCCCAGGAAGAGGGAGGCAAGCAGGAGCAGGAGGGGGCGAATCATAAAAAAGTCAGTCAGAAAAACAGGACTGTAAGCGCATCCGGAGAAATCTCAACCGGCTAATGGCTGGGAAAAAAGATCTCGCTAAGAGCGCGAAGGTAGCAGAGGCAGAAGATGAACCACGGAATACACGGATGGACACGGATAAATAGCCACAAAAGACTCAAAAAGGAAAAGGTGACGGAGGCGTCTTGACGCGGAAAGCCGCCTTCTAAAACTGTACAGGGATGTCACTGAGGGTCATTCAATACAATGAACCGATTCTTCGTCAGGCGGGCAAGCAGGTCGAGGTCTTCGATGATGCCCTGTTCCAACTCTGCCGGGAAATGCTGGAGACGATGTATGAAAATGATGGAGTCGGGTTGGCCGCCCAACAAATCGGCCGGGCCATCCAACTGTGCGTCATCGATGTTCCGCGGTCCCGAGACGAAACTTTTGTCTACCGACTCGATGGGAAATCGCCCCCCCTCGAGTTGATCAGGCCCATAATCCTGATAAATCCCAGGGTGGAATTACTTCCAAGCCGGGAAACCGAATACCTGGAAGGTTGCCTCTCCTTCCCCGATATCAATGGCATGGTGCGGAGACCCGACTGGGTCAGGGTGCGTTATCAGGATCTGCAGGGAAATTTTCACAACCTGCGCTGCAACGGGCTTCTGGGACGTTGCGTCCAGCATGAGGTGGATCACCTGGAAGGAATCCTGTATATCGACCGGATGGAGAAACCGGTCCTGAAAGAAATTGAGCCCCAATTGAGAAAATTGAAAAAAAAGACGAAAAAATTTCTCAAAAAACAGCGGAAAGCGCTGAGGCGCCGGTAAATGCATAATGAAAAGACCTACAAGGCACGAAGGAGCAGAAGAATAACCACGGATGACGCGCTTTACATATCTACATATCATGATATGTTGATGCGTTTTTAAACCGTTTTGTTTCCATGCCAGCCCAACTTCGAGCGCAAAAACCCGAGTCCCAGGCTTTTCAGCGATTGCGCGATCTCCTGGAAAAACGGATCGTCTATCTGGATGGCGCCATGGGCACCATGATCCAACAGCTCAAGCTGAGTGAGGATGATTTTCGCGGGGAACGGTTCAGGAACCATTCGAAGGACTTGAGGGGCAATAACGACCTTTTGAGCCTGACCCAGCCCCAACTTGTCGAGGCCATACACCGCCAGTACCTGGATGCCGGTTCCGATATCATCGAAACCAACACCTTCAACGCCACGTCCATTGCCCAGGCGGACTACGGTTTGGAGGATATGGCTTATGAGTTGAACAAGGTATCGGCCGAATTGGCCAGGAGGGTTTCGGATGAAATGATGAGGGAAAATCCCGAACGGGTTTGTTGGGTTGCCGGAGCATTGGGACCGACCAACAAAACGGCCTCCTTGTCTCCCGAGGTAGCCGATCCCGGTTACCGGGCGGTGAGTTTCGATGAGTTGGTAGAGGCCTACCATACGGCGGCGAGGGGACTTGTGGACGGAGGGGCCGACATCCTTTTGCCGGAGACCACTTTTGATACCCTCAACATCAAGGCCGCTCTCTTTGCCATCGAAACCCTCCAGGACGAATTGTCCGAGCGCATACCGGTAATGATTTCCTTTACCATTACCGATGCCTCTGGCCGGACCTTGTCGGGGCAGACGGTGGAGGCATTCTGGAATTCGGTCCGCCATGCCAGGCCGATCAGCGTGGGCATCAATTGTGCACTCGGGGCTGAGGAGATGCGCCCCTACATGGAGGAACTATCCCGTGTGGCCGATTGCTACACCAGTTGTTACCCCAATGCCGGTCTGCCCAACCCCTTGAGTGAGACCGGTTATGATGAAACTCCGGCTACTACCTCCCAATTCCTGAGGGATTTTGCCCAATCCGGCTTCATCAATATCGTGGGCGGATGCTGTGGAACGACCCCCGAGCACATAGCGGCCATTGTGGAAGGCTCCTCGGGACTTCCAGCCCGTAAAATCCCTTCCCCCAGCCCGGCTATGCGCCTGAGCGGGTTGGAAGCTCTGACCATTGCAACCGAGGATGCTCCCTTCATCGTGGTGGGTGAACGAACCAATGTCACGGGTTCTCCCCGATTTCGCAAATTGATCAAAAATGGGGATTTGGAAACGGCCGTCCACGTCGCGCGTCAACAGGTGGAAAACGGCGCCAACATTATTGATGTAAATTTCGACGAAGGGTTGCTCGACAGCGCGGGGAGCATGCGGCGTTTTTTAAACCTCATCGCGGCGGAGCCGGATATTGCGCGGGTCCCCGTCATGCTGGACAGTTCCCGGTGGTCCGTCATTGAGACCGGGTTGAAGTGCCTGCAGGGCAAGGGAATAGTGAACTCCATCAGCCTGAAGGAAGGGGAGGAAAAATTTCTCGACCGAGCCGCCACCATCCGGCGATACGGCGCGGCCGTCATCGTCATGGCCTTCGACGAGAAGGGGCAGGCGGCTACCCGGGCGGACAAAGTGCGCATCTGCCGACGGGCCTACCGCCTACTGCGGGAGGAGCTGGATTTTGATCCGCAGGATGTAATATTCGACCCCAACGTGTTGACCGTTGCCACCGGCATGGAAGAACACAACTCCTACGGGATCGATTTTATCGAGGCTGCGCGTGAGATCAAACGCGTGTGTCCGGGGGCTCGGGTGAGCGGGGGAATCAGCAATGTGTCCTTCTCCTTTCGCGGCAACAACCATGTCCGCGAGGCCATGCATTCGGCCTTTCTCTATCACAGCATCGAGGCCGGTTTGGACATGGGCATCCTCAATGCGGGTATGCTGGCGGTGTACGAGGAAATCGACCGGGAACTGCTCCAATACGTGGAGGACGTTCTTCTCAATCGGCGTTCGGACGCCACCGAACGATTAGTGGACTACGCGGAAGGAGTCAAAGGCCGGGCCGCGGAGAGGCGGGTGGCCAATCTCGAATGGAGAAAAGGTCCGGTGGAAGACCGGCTGTCCCATGCGCTGATCAAAGGGATTACCGATTTCATCGTGAAGGATACGGAAGAAGCCCGACTGCAATTCGACCGGCCTTTGCAGGTCATCGAGGGCCCTCTGATGGACGGGATGAAGACCGTGGGGGACCTTTTCGGCTCCGGCAAAATGTTTTTACCGCAAGTGGTCAAGAGCGCGCGCGTCATGAAATCCGCCGTGGCTCACCTGACCCCGTTTATGGAGCTGGAACAATCCGCAGGCGGCAGCAGGTCCCAGGGCAAGGTGGTTTTGGCCACGGTGAAGGGCGACGTGCACGACATCGGCAAGAACATCGTGTCCGTGGTTCTGGCCTGCAATAATTTCGAGGTTGTGGACCTCGGAGTGATGGCGCCCTGTGAGAAGATCCTCCAAACAGCCCGGGAGGAGGGCGCGGACCTTATCGGCTTGAGTGGATTGATTACTCCATCCCTCGATGAAATGATTCACGACGCGGCGGAAATGGAACGGTTGGGATTTGAGACCCCCCTTCTCATTGGAGGCGCCACCACCAGCAAGCTCCATACGGCAGTAAAAATCGCCCCGGCTTATTCCGGGCCGGTGCAGCATGTTTTGGACGCTTCCCGAGTAGTTGGCGTCTGCAACGCGTTGCTTCACCCCGAACGGAAAGAAAAGTTTGTAGAGGAATTGAAGGTGGATCAGGAAAGACTGCGGGCTTCTTATGCCAGGCGCTCCTCTGCAACGGAACTACTCAGCCTTGAGGAAGCTCGCGCCAGGGCGTTCGGAACCGACTGGGATGAGTTCGAGGTGGTGCGGCCGGTTCATACGGAAATACAGCGGTGGGAGGAAGTCCCTCTGGCCGATATCGTTCCCTTTATCGACTGGTCTCCCTTTTTCTGGGCGTGGAGGTTGAAGGGCGTTTACCCGAAAATCCTGAAGCATCCTCAATACGGACAGGAGGCCTCGGAGCTGTATCGGGACGCCCTTGGACTCCTCGAACAAATCGTTGAGGAAGAGGCTTTTCATTGCCGGGCTGTCTACGGGGTATTCCCAGCCAATTCGGTCGGGGACGACTTGGAGGTTTACGGCGATGACGACCGGGAAAAAATGCTGTGCCGGTTCCATTTTTTGCGACAGCAGAAGAAAAAGAAAAAAGGAGCCAACTATTTTTGCCTGTCCGATTTCGTGGCTCCGAAAAACTCGGGAATAGAGGATTTTCTGGGGGCATTTGCCGTTACCGCCGGGGTTGAGGTGGAGGGGTACGCCAAAAAATTTGAATCCGGGGGCGACGATTACTCGGCCATTATGGTGAAGGCCCTGGGTGACCGGTTTGCCGAGGCCTTGACCGAAAAAGTTCATCGGGAGGTGCGCCGGCTCTGGGGGTTTGGACGGAAAGAAAATTTGGATTACCCGGATTTGATCGCAGAAAAATACCGTGGCATTCGCCCCGCAGCGGGCTACCCGGCCTGCCCGGATCACACGGAAAAAAGCGCCTTGTGGGAACTGTTGGATGTGGAAAGGAACACCGGAATTCAGATCACGGAAAGTTTTGCCATGGAACCTCCTCCTTCAATCTCCGGGCTCATTTTTTCCCATCCGGGTTCCCGTTATTTTTCGGTGGGCCCCATCTCGCGTGAACAACTGGACGACTACGCCTCGCGAAAGGAAATTTCCCCTGCAGAGGCTGAAAAGTGGCTTGCCCCCAACCTGGGTTATTGAGCCGGTTGTCCCCGGGTGATCTCAACTATTACGGCAGAAATTATTGGCAGGCCTCGCACTCCTCGCCCCTCATCATGGCGTCGAGGTCACAAGCTCGCTTCTCTTCTTCGGTGTAACCACTCCTATTATCCTGTGCTACCACCCCGCGCACCTCCTTTTTCACCCTGACCGTGGCCTTCTCGATATTGGAGGCCCCAAGGGTGCGCAGGTAGTAGGTCGTTTTGAGGCCTTTTCTCCAAGCAGCTCGATACATGTGGGAGAGGGTCTTCAATTCCGGTTTGGCCAGAAACAGATTTACGGATTGGGATTGATCGATCCACTTCTGACGTCGTGCGGCGGCATCGACCAGCCAGTGGTATTCGACCCCGAAGGCGGTGGAGTACTTTTCCTTCAAATGAGAGGGAATGGATTCGATATCCTGTAATTCCCCATCGAAGTACTTCAGGTTATCCAACATCTCCCGGTTCCAGAGCCCTTCCTTTTTCAAATCGCGCACCAGGAACCGGTTCAGGACGATGAAGTCTCCCGATAGATTGCTTTTTACGAAGAGGTTCTTGTAGGTGGGCTCGATGCAGGGCGATGTGCCGGTGATGTTGGAGATGGTCGCGGTTGGGGCGATGGCCAGCACATTGGAATTGCGCATGCCCTGCCTTTTAATTTTTTCCCTCAAAGCATCCCAATCCATTTTCCCCCCACGGGGGACTTCAACCTTCACCCCGCGTTGCGCTTCCAGTTCATTGAGCGAATCTTCCGGCAGGATGCCGCGATCCCATTTCGAGCCTTTGAAAGTACTGTAAGATCCGCGTTCCTCGGCCAGGTCGCTCGAAGCTTCGTATGCAAAATAGGCGATGGCTTCCATGAACTCGTCATTGAATTCAACTGCCTCCTGAGAAGCGAAGGGAAGGTTCTTTTTGTAGAGCGAATTTTGCACCCCCATGACCCCCAAACCAACCGGGCGGTGGCGTTGGTTGGCGTTGCTGGCCGGCTCGGTGGGATAGAAGTTGATGTCGATAACGTTGTCCAGAACCCTCACCGCGATGCGCACGGTATGGCGAAGCTTGTCCATGTCGAGATGACCCTCGTCGTCCAGATGATTCTCCAGGACAATAGACCCGAGGTTGCAAACGGCCGTTTCATCCTTGCCCGTATTTAGGGTTATTTCCGTGCAAAGATTGGAACTGTGAATGACGCCGACGTGGTCCTGTGGGCTCCGGAGGTTGCAAGGGTCTTTGAAAGTGATCCAGGGGTGCCCGGTTTCAAAGATCATCTTGAGCATCTTCTTCCAAATTTCGATGGCCGGAACTTTCTGTCCCCACACCTCGCCTGCCTCGGCTTTCGCCTCATAGGCCAGGTACTTCTCCTCGAAATCCATGCCGTAGGAGTCGTGAAGAAAGGGGACTTCGTTGGCGCGGTAAAAAGTCCAATGGTCCCGGTTCTCCATGCGTTTCATGAAGAGATCGGGAATCCAATTGGCCGTATTCATATCGTGGGTGCGTCTCCGTTCGTCCCCGGTATTGCGGCGCAGTTCGAGGAAGTCCTCCAGGTCGTTGTGCCAGGTTTCCAGATAAGCGCAACCCGACCCACGGCGTTTGCCCCCTTGGTTGACCGCTACGAGTTGGTCGTTGTGGAGCTTGAGAAAGGGAATGACCCCCTGGCTTTCGCCGTTGGTGCCGTTGATGTGACCACCGGTTCCTCTCACGGCCGTCCAGCTCCCGCCGAGACCGCCTGCCCATTTGGATAGGTAGGCGTTCTCGGCTATTCCACGCTGCATGATGCCTTCAATGGAATCATCAACCCAGTAGAGGTAGCACGAGGACAGTTGGGAATGTAGAGTGCCGGAATTGAACAGGGTTGGAGTGGATGAGCAGAACAGACGGTTTTTATAAAGCCCGTAAAGTGAAATGACCTTTTCCTCCCTTTCCTCCTTCTCGGCCAGGAAGAGCCCCATGGCCACGCGCATCCAGAAGATTTGGGGGGTTTCGATGCGCCGTGGTCGTTTCCCCGTTTTGTCGATGGTGAGGTAGCGGTCGTAGAGCGTCTGAATGCCGAGGTAATCGAAATCGAGATCCGCATTGGGGTCGAGCGCCTCGGCCAATTTTTCCCGGTCGAATTCCTGCAGCGAGGGGGAAAGGCGCTTTATGGCGATGCCGTGCTGCAGATACTTTTTGAAATAGTCCACATGGCACTTTTTGAGGGCGCCGATCCCGTGTTGGATTATGTCCCATCCCAAGACCTCCTCGTAGATGAAAGTGTTCAGAATCCGACCTGCGAATTTGGCGAAATCGGCATCCTGTTCGATGAGGGATTTTGCGTTGAGGATAATGGTTTTTCGTAAATCTTCCCGGGAAATTTCATCGAACAGGGATCGCCTCAGTTCGGTTTCGATTTCGTCCTTGGTCATGTTGAGATTCAATCCGATGAGGGCATAACGGATCCGTTCCTCGAGATCGGCCCCGTCCCAAAAAAAGGTCGAGCCGTCCTCCTCTTTGACCACCACCATGGAATTTTGTCGCACCTCCGGCACTTCCATGGGCCGCTTCTCTTCCATTTCGCGCCACATGGCCCGTTGGGCCCGGTAAAGGATATAGGCCTCGGCCACTTTGAAGTGATTCGCCTTCATCAGTTCCTCCTGAACCAGGTCCTGAATCTCCTCGATGTGGATGAAGGTTCGGCGCGAATCGCGCACGCGGAGCGAAACCGCCTGAGCGACTTCCACCGCCGGGGAAGAATCCTTTTCCTGGGACAGAAATGCTTTTCGAATGGCGATTTCCACTTTGTTCTCGTTCCAGGATACGACTTGGTTGTTGCGGCGTATGACCCGGCAGATGGACTTCTGGCGCTGGACGGTGATCAGATGCGATCGGTTGGTGACAAGGCTTTTCGCCACTTCGTGGGCGTTGTGGTGCACCAGGGTTCTCTCGATCTCCAGGTTGAGTTCCTCTTGGGAGATGTGATTCGATTCACCCGGCTTTTGAGGGAGATTGAGGAGATGTTTGGCCACCTCATCGGTGATGTTGGCCACGAACTCCTGATTCTGCTCACTAAATACATTTTGCTCCCCCCTGGCCATGAGCAGGTTGGTCAAGGCATTGCCCACCGTATCGGCGATATCGGCCAGGTCGATATCCTCGATCCCTTCCTGGGATTCGACCTTGACCCCTGGTTGAACCAGACGGTCCCCATGCAGGACATCCCTCCAATTGAAGGCTGATTTGCCTTCGAGGTTGTCCCGCACTATTTTTTTGAGGGCCAGATCCTGTTCCAGGGAAGAACTGCGGTTTAGCATGGGGGTAGCTGCGGGAAAAAGCTGAAGGTTTTAAAGTTCGTCGTCGTCCACTGAGGCCAGGGAAGATGCCTTCTGGTATTCGGTCACCCGGCCCTCGAAAAAATTTTGTTCTTTTTTGATATCCATCATTTCCGCCAGCCAGGGGAAGGGATTGCTCACACCGGGTTTGAGGGGGGCCAAACCGACCCCTTCCAACCTGCGGTCCGCAATATAGTCGATGTACTGGGTAAAATCCTCCGCGCTGAGACCCACCGCATTGATCGGGAGACAATCGTGGATAAAGTCTTTTTCCAGGCCAACCGCTTCGTCCATAAGCTGACGACAATCTTCTCGAAATGAGGCGGTCCACACCTCCGGATTCTCGGATATCAGGTCCATGAACAGGTTGCGGAGGATTTCGATGTGGTTCGATTCGTCCCTCAGGGTGTAGCGGAACATCTGGCCTATGCCCGGAAATTTGTTCTGCCGGTAGAGGGAGAGAATCATGCCGAACAATCCGTAGAACTGGGTTCCCTCCATACATTGGCCGAAAACGAATATGTTTTTGGCCAGGAGTTGCTTATTTTCCGTCGACCTCAGGTCCAGATCATAGCGCAAGGCACGGGATGTGCGGGCCACGAATTCATTTTTCCTGACGATTGTCTCGATACCCTCGAACATGGCCTCGCATTCGTGCGGATTGAGGCCGAGGGAGCTGATCATGTAGAGCAGTGAATCCGCGTGAATGTTTTCCTCGTGGACGTGGCGGCCCAAAACCAGCTTGAGTTCGGGCGCGGTAACAGCCTCGCGAATGACGTGGAAGATGTTATCGCCCACAATCCCTTCGGCAGCGGAAAAATAACCCACACCCATCCGAATGATCCAGCGTTCCACCTCGCTGAGGATGCCATCCGATCTCCACTGCTCGATATCCTTATTCATGGGAATGTCTTCGGGCTCCCAATGATTGGCCTTCATCTTGCTGTAGAGGTCGTAGGCCCACTTGTACTTGAGGGGAAGGAGATTGAAGGTCATGGTCTCCCGACCATTGATGATTTTTTTGGCGGCAAATGCGGCTTCCGCTTTGGCCGCATCGAGCACGAAAGTCTTATTCCCGATAGTGAAGCGTTGTTCCATGTTTTGAGAAAGTAGGGTAGAGCGGTAAAAAACAGTCTGGGATGGCGGTGTGAATGGACGGGTTCAGTTGAGAAAAGAAGGTAACCAGGGTAGAAAGATCAGGGGGGAACGCAATAGACCAAAATTTTCGAACGCCCCCACATGTAGTGGGGCAAATTTAAAACCACCCCTACATCTTGTGTCAAAGGTTTTATTTCTTTTACTTCCTCACATCTGTTAATAAAGCCTGAGTTAAGCCTAAGTTCCTGATACAGGCCGGGAAGAAAAGTTTCCCACAATAAACTCACAAGTTTTGCCCACCCCCGGCTTGTCCATGCCGACTTTTCCGCTTTGAATTACGAAGGGATACTTTTTGTCGAAGAAAGGCCTCATGGGCCAAAGTTCTGGTTGATCCGGAGAAAACGATTTCCCAATATGATTTTCTAGAAAAAGCTGAGTCATGAAAGGAATGCTACCCATGTTTGCTGTCGGAATTGAATCCCGAGATGAAAAAAGCTTACTTCGACTATTTGCGAAGACTGTCTTCCTCCGAGCGGAAAAAATTCAAGGCGCAGCCTTGGGACAAGCAGATCGCCGAGGTAAGAAAGAATATAGAGAAATAACCGAAATGAATCAACCCCCTCATCCATTATGGCAGAATCAAGAATAGGA
The DNA here is from genome assembly GCA_014529615.1 of Opitutia bacterium. Lineage (GTDB taxonomy): Bacteria > Verrucomicrobiota > Verrucomicrobiia > Opitutales > UBA2995 > JAABVD01. The sequence continues at coordinate 16,753 of JAABVD010000030.1, read as the reverse complement.
TTTGTAGGCGTGGGAAGGATGGGATTCAACATGGCCCTCCGGCTGCATGATTGTGAATACCCCGTCACCGCGGTATACGACGTCAACACTCACGCGGCGAACGATTTGGCCGAAAAAACCGGGGCCAAAGTCTGCGACACCCTCAAGGAAGTTTGTTCCCTTTCCGAGGTCATCTTTACCGTTGTCACGGATGACGAGGCCATGCGCCGGATTTTTTACGGAGAATCCGACAACCTGCTCATGGATGCCCGAAACAAGACCTTCATCAACTGTGCCACCCTCAGCCCCTCCGTGCACGAGGAGCTGCAACTGAAGTGCCGCGAAGCCGGAGGGCAATCGCTGGAAGCCTGCATGGCTTCGAGCATTCCACAGGCCCGTGCGGGCACACTTTATCTCATGGTCGGTGGCGCCGAGGAGGTGTATTCAGGGGTGATGGAAATCCTCCAATCGATCAGTCAATCCATTCGTTTTGTCGGTCAGGCCGGGTCGGCCGCACGGGTCAAGGCTCTTGTCAATATGGTCATGAATATCAACACGGCGGGTTTGGCCGAGGGGTTGGGTCTGGGGATGGCCCTTGGGCTCGATCTGGAAATGCTGTGCGAAGTGTTTGCCCAAACCGGGGCCAATTCCAGGGTTCTGGAAACCGATGCCGAAGATATGCTGTTACGGGACCACGAGTGCTATTTTTCCAGCGAACATGCAGCCAAGGATTCCCTGATCGCCTTGAACTTGGCCGAGGAGTTCAAATTACACCTTCCCCTGGCCAAAGCCACCTACGAGCAATATGAGATCATGAAGGCCATGGGACTGGGCGCCCTGGATAAATCCGGTGTGGCCGAACTCACTTTTCCCGGCCGGATGGGAAAATGATTCAAATTGGCCTTGCCCCCTGATTGTCCATTGGGCCCATGGGCTCCGGCCCGATGCCACACTTACCCTGTTGCCCTGTATTTCGACAGGCGCAATGTCCAACATTGAGAAGGGCAGCCGCTCATGACGGAAATATCCCTCCTTGCCGCTTATTTAATGGGATCGCTGTGGTTGCTTTCCTGCGGACTTAACGCCTGCATCCTGATAATTTTGTATCTCCGTGCCTTCCCCGGGGGCAAGGCCGTGCGCCGCCGGCAGAGGTTGGGGGCGGTTCAATCGGGTTGGACCCATCCCGAACAGGTCCCCGTGATCACCACTCAGGTGCCCCTTTACAACGAATTGAATGTGGCCGAGCGGGTGATCCGGGCCGTTGCGGCCATGGAGTACCCCGCCGGTAAACATGAAATTCAGATCCTGGATGACTCAACCGACGAAACCAAGGTCCTGGTCGACCGGGTCGCCGCCTCCCTGAGAAAAACCGGGAAAGATATCCAAGTGGTGAGACGATCGGATAGGGTGGGCTTTAAAGCCGGGGCTCTGGAAGCGGGCCGAAACATTTCCAAAGGCGAATTCCTGGCCGTCTTCGACGGCGATTTTGTTCCGAACCCAGATTTTCTCAAGAAAATGATGCCCTACTTTTTGGAGGATGCCAAAGTGGGGTTGGTTCAAGCCCGTTGGGGTCATTTGAACCGAAGGGATTCCCTTTTGACGCGCGCCCAATCGCTGGGCATCGATGGGCACTTTACCGTCGAGCAGAGCGCGCGATCCGCTACCGGGCTCCTTATGAATTTTAATGGTTCCGCCGGAATATGGCGCAGGCGAGCCATCGAGGAAGCAGGGGGATGGGGATACGATACTTTGACCGAGGATCTCGACCTCTCCTACCGCGCCCAATTGGCCGGATGGAAAGCCCGCTTCGTTCCCGAGGTGGTGGTGCCTGCCGAATTGCCCGATACGGTTGCAGCCTTTAAGAGCCAGCAGTTCCGATGGGCCAAAGGGTCAATACAAACGGCGGTGAAATTAATGCCGAGCGTGTTGAGATCCGAACGCAGTTGGTTCCACAAGGTATCGGGGTTCTTTCACCTCACCCATTTTGCCATTCACCCCTGCCTGGTCCTTCTGGCCCTGCTCAGCCTTCCCCTCATCACCATAGCCGGACCACGTGTGGATCCCGGCTGGTTTGTCGCTGCCGGCTTGATCCTGAGTCTGGCCTCCCTTGCCCCCAGCGCCCTGTACTGGTTAAGCCAGAAGCGTTCCGGCATCCCCTGGCCGTTGCGGTTAATGGGCATCCCCCTCGTCCTTATCACCGGTGTAGGTATTGCCATTTCCAATGCCAGGGCCGTGGGGGAAGCCTTGATTGGAAAGCAGAGCGAATTTGTCCGAACTCCCAAATGCGGGGATGCCGCTGGCAGGACTTACCAGGTAAAAATGCCTACTCTACCTCTCTTGGAAATTGCACTGAGCGGATACTGCTGGTATGTGGTGGTTCAATTGTTCCTCTCGGGAAAATGGTTCCTGGCGCCTTTCCTCCTCATCAATGCCGTCGGGTTTGGTTATATCGGGCTCTTGGGGATACTGCAGTCCTTTCCTTCGCGCCAGCCCCCCAAACAGGCGGGAAGGGTGCAATTTGAAACCTCCCCGGCCCACCCGTCCCTCCGGTGATCAATCGGCTGAGGATTGCGGTTTTCGCCATTGCCTGCGGCCTGTTTTTCTTTCTCTGCCTCCAGGCCGGCCGCATAGATTCCCTGACCACCCATGCCCGCCCCCTCATGCTTTTGTTCGGAGCAATGGCCATGGCGGGTGTTTTGGCCTGGGCTGTTTTCCCCAATATGCGGAGCCTCAAATCCGCCATTTTCCTGGTTCTGGGGCTGTCCGTCCTTTCCCGGCTGTTGCTTTATCCCTTCCCCTACAGCGATGACCTCAACCGCTACCTGTGGGAGGGAACATTGGTCCTCCACGGGGAAAATCCATACCAATTCACCGCCGAGGCCAGCGAATGGAAAGCGTTTCGAGATCCCCATTGGGAGGCGATGAACCATAAAGACCTGAAGACGGTCTATCCTCCCCTCATAATTCTGTCCTTCGCAGCGCTGAATTCCGTCGCCTACCTCCCCGCTACCTACAAAGTGTTTTTCGGTCTGGCCGACATGGCTGTTATCGGCCTTTTGTTATTGTGCCTGACCCGGAGGGGCATGCATCCCAAAAATGCCCTCTTCTATGCCCTCAATCCCGTGCCCCTCCTGGCTTTCTCCGGAGAAGCCCACTTCGATGTTCTGTTCGTGTTAACCACCCTGGCCGCCCTACTCTTGTGGGAAGATGGAAAGACGGCCTGGAGTTGGGTCATGTTGGGCATCAGCATCCAGATAAAAGTTATCAGCGTATTGCTCATTCCGCTCCTGTTTTGGAAACGAAAATCTTACAAGGCGCTTTGGATCGGCCTTCCTCTTCTGGCGCCTTCCCTATTTTTTTTGCCTCAACTCCACCATTTTCTCTACGGCCTGCTGCAGTATGGGGGAACCATGTCCCACAACGGTTCCGTAAATTACCTGCTTCTCTCCTGGCTGGGAGACCGGCAGGCTGCGGTCATTCTGTCGACCGCAATTCTGTTGATCGTAGTCGTCGCAATCAGTCTGCGAACAAACGACGTGCTCAAAGGAGGTTACGCAATCCTTGCGGCTTTGCTGCTCCTTTCCCCCACCGTGCACTATTGGTACCTGGCATGGATAGTTCCGGGAATCGCGCTTTTTCCATCCTCCGCATGGATCCTTTTGACCGGACTTTCCGGTCTGTATTTCTCCGCCTGGGACCATTTCGGGAAAACGGGCATCTGGTCTCAACCAAAGGTCTTCTTTTACACGCAATGGATTCCGTTTTACATCTGTTGGGCGCCGTCCTTCCTGGCACGTCTGCGCCAGTTCATGTCCCGCCCGGTTGAGCAAAACGCTACCACCCTCTCGGTCGTGATTCCTTGTTTAAACGAGGGCCGACAGTTGCGCAATTGTTTGGCCAGTCTGAAGGATTGCGGGAGCCCCATTGAGGAAATTCTCGTGGTCGACGGAGGATCCACCGACAACTCCAAGGCCATCGCCCAAACGTTCCAGGCGAAATGGCTGACCAGCGTAAAGGGGAGGGGGCGCCAAATCGCAACCGCAGTCGAGGCGTGCACCGGAGATATCGTCCTGATTCTCCATGCCGACAGCCGGTTGACCGGGTCCCTGGTCAGGCGGGTCATGACCTCGATGACACAAAATCCTGATGCAGTAGGAGGCGCCGTGGGCCAACGATTCAGGGCGGGCCCAAAAAATTCCGTTTTGTTGTTGATTGAGGGTTTGAACGATTTACGCGCCCAGCTCTGGCACAACAGTTTTGGTGATCAAGGCCAGTTTTTTCGGCGAGAGGAAGTAAACCGGATCGGGGGGTTCCCCGACTTGCCGCTGATGGAAGATGTCGAGCTGACCGCACTATTGAAGAAGCGGGGGGATCTCTTATTTCTGGGAGGCGGAATGCTTTGCTCTCCCAGGAGATGGGAGAAAGAAAATCCCTTGAAACGGATCGCCCAGGTCATCTCTCTCGTCATCCGCTACAAGACCTCCCGCCTTTTCGGAAGGGGCAACGCGGAGAAACTGTACAGAGAATATTATCCCGGCCCCGACTAACCCGCATGTCTCACAAAATTCGTAACGAGCGAACGAAGAGGTCGACACCCTGCAAGGTCGCGAATCCAACGAAGTCCGCGCCAGTGCCGGGATTCCGGAGCGCAGTAGAAGATTTGTGGGACATGCGGGCTAAAGCAGGGGGGAGATCAACCGGGTGGCCTCTTCCAAGGTCCGCCGCAGACGGGGAGGATGGAGTTCCCTCTCCAGGCCGTAGGGCCGACAATTCCCCATGATGTGCGCCAACCATTCCTTGATGGCGCGGACGTCCTCCTCCGAGGTGTGGACCATGCCGATTTCGAAATTCACAAACAGAGAGCGAATATCGAGGTTGGCCGAACCGTGGATGGCGATGGAACCGTCGGCCACCATGACCTTGGCATGTAGCATGCCCGGTTGAAAAAGTAGCACTTTGATGCCGGCCGATCGCAAAATCCGCAAGTAATAGGACCGCGCCAAATCCACCAGTTTCCAGTTGGAATTCTCGGGAAGTACCAGGGTAATCCTTTTTCCGCTGCGGGCCTTTACCACGAGGGTTTGGGTCAAAATCTCATCGGGAATGAAATAAGGGGTTACGATGATCAGCTCTTTTTCGAATTCCTGCATCAGGTTGACCATTCTTTCGTAGAGCGGATCACCCTCCACGTCCGGCCCGCTCGCGATACCAACCACTTCGCTCGGGCCGGATGCAATGGAATGCCGCGGTTGTAAACTGTCTATATCGGGAATGGCCTGCTTGGAGGCGAAAGCCCAGTCCAAGAGGAATATACGATTGAGGTGGTTTACAATCGGGCCCCGATAACGAGCGCCGAAGTCATGAAATTGGCCCGAGTCCGCCTTGGAACCCAAAAAACGTGAATCGAGGTTGCGCCCGCCCAGAATAGCGTGCTTGCAATCGAAAATGGCTATCTTGCGATGGTTCCTGAGGTTGGCCCAACCGTGGGTCTGAAAGGGGAAGGCAGGCATGAATAAATGGACCTCCCCTCCGGCTTCTTCCAATGATCGGATGGCTTTCCGGGGTCTTCGGAAAGAGCCCAGGGCATCTAATAACAGCCTCACGCGGACCCCGGCATTCGCCTTATCCGCCAAGAGCCGGAGAATATTGTTTCCCACCGCATCATCGCTCAAAATATAAGTTAGAATGTGGATTTCCTCTTTCGCTCCCGTTATGGAATCACAATAAAGACGATAGGCTTGGACGCCATCGGTAATAAAATCCACCCGGTTTCCCCGCGTGGGAAAGATGTCTTCCGCGTAGGGCAGATCGGTGTCGTCTTCCACGGAACGTTTGAGAAGGACCTTGGCCCGAATGCGTTTTTTCAGCTTGCGACCGCCAAACAGGAGGTAGAGAGGCGCCCCAACGTAGGGAATCAGCAACACAAAATAACTCCAGGCCAGAAGGCTGCTGGGTTGCCTTTGCTCCCGAAAAACCCGTATGATGATGGCGATGGCGAGAACAAATCCCACCACCGTAAAAATATTGGAAAACAAAACCCCCAGTCCCCATTGAAAGGAGCTCAAGAAAATTTCCCAGAGACTGACAAGGTTTTCCAACATGTTCTAAACCATGTGCTTCCGAATCGATTTTGAAATAAAAAGGCCGGGGCAACCCGCATGCGAAGTCGGATTTCCGGTGTAAATTGGCCTACCATAGCATTTGGCCCATGGAGGTAAATAAAAAGGCTTCCCCCTTTTCCGCCCAACTTTTTCACAGAGGACGGTTCCAACAATACTCAATTCCAGGTGTACCCTTTGGGAATCCGGACCACTGTGGTGCCCGCTATCTTGTCATGCCAGGACTGTTTTTCCGGATCCCATCCAGCCCAGAAAAATCCGAGAAAGAACGGAAGCAAAGAAACAATGCTACTCAGGCCGCGGATGACGGCAGTAGCCCAGTCGAGCGGTTGCCCGGAGATTTTCTGAATGCGAATGCCGAGCGCCATGCCGCCCAGGGTGCTTCCCTTCCAGCCCCAAAAAACGATGAAGTATGCAAAGAGGGGGATGGGAAACATGGCAATATCCAGAAAAAAGACGGTAGTGCCAACCAGAATGAAATCGATAAAGGTAGCCAAAGTTCTCCACCAAAACCCTACCCTTCCGAACAATGCGGCTGTGGCGCTATCCACTTGGCCGAGCGGTGTGCCAGGTTGAACCGGTTCCTGCCCAAACGAATCCGATGTACTTGCGGGCCTGGTAGCCTGAGCGGGAGGGGCGCCTGCGGAAGCTGGAGGATCATCCTGCCCATTTGCCTTCCATCTTGAAATAGAGTTTCCGATCGAGATGCATACCGCCCCCAGTCCCAATATGGAAAGCACAAGCCAGAGGAAAATCCCGAAAAAAGGAATCATGTACAAGGCGTATACAATGATCCCGCCCAGGATGATGGATAGAAGGGCGTTTCCCAACGCCGGTTGCTTAGTGGCTCGGGCGACCTGTTTGCCAATGTGCAAAAAGACCACCGCCTTCCCGAAAATTGTAAGTGCAAGTATGGCCAAATTTACAAAGGGAACCAACACCAGTCCAATCACCGTAATTGCCATCAGCAGTAGAAAAAGCGGGCCACTCGCATAGACCAGAGTTCCGGCAAGGAAGGACTGAAGCAGCTTATCCTTCATTGCATGACGACTGCGTTCCAATGGCTTCGGGAATATTACCGCCAAGAGGATGTAAAATAAGAGGAAGGTACCAGCCAAATACAGTGTGAAGGGCACATTGGGAGAAATGGGGCGGCCCAGAAATACACATTCGCGGAAAAAATCCCGGACTTCCTGAAATTTGCCGAATACTCCCGGAACGTATAGGGGAATATTTACCTGTTCTCCATCGATTTTGGCATTCGGGTGGATAGTAAGCTTACCGCCAATCACCACTGCCTCTCCATCCAACCTTGCACCAGATCCCAATTCTGCTGATCCCAAAACAACCACGAAGTTGCCATCCACATAGCCCGTCACAGTGGAATCACCCCAAATGGTTACCATATCGCCATCGACGCGGCCCTCCATGATCGAGTCTCCCCCAATCGTGACCATATTTTTGGCTTTTTCGTTTGCTCCGACCCGATTGTCACTGCCAAACATAACCAGGTCGCCACGCTTAACCCAATCGGTTTGCTCAACCTCCTCGGTATTTTCAACCATCTCTGGCGCCGCCGTTTCCGAACCGTGGGAACTTTCCGTATTCGCATCCTCGGTCAGAGACACTTCCGCTTCTGCAGACCGAGTTGCTCGTTCCTCTGCATCTGGGTGAACCTCCTGCGCATCCAGACTGGCACAAGCGGCGAAGAGGATTGGCAAAATAATGTATTTTATTTCATTCATGATAGACAAGGTTGCCGGTTGGTCGACCTGCGGCCGAAAATGTGAGCTGAAAAACCAAGGTTGCAATTCCTGCAAGGGAACTGGCCGAAAAAACGATTATCACCGTTACAATCGGAAGCAGGGCCGTGAGAGAAATGAGCCCGAAAACTTTTCCAACGGCATTAAAAACCGTAGCGAAAAGTTGAAGACAAACATGGACAAGCTCCATTCCATCGGCGAGTGGATGGACGGTCAGGTAACGGGAAAGATGTGCCATGAGCTCCGGGCTGAAGTAAGTCGCCCCCAACGCGCAACCAGCCGAAACAAACACAATGACCCAGCGCATCGTCGCGAACCGGGATAGCCGCTCCTTCTTCTCTTCTTGGGCGATCCTCGCCATCACTTGGGGCAGCAATGACGCCGGCGCTTCCAGTTCGGGAAGGTCGGTCAGCGCTTTGTCCAACCGTCCATCGAGTCGATCCCCCTCAGGATTCGGTGAGGTTTTCATCGCTGTAATCCAAGGTTATCAATAATATTTTTTTGAGGGCTCGGCGCCCCCGGAAAATATCCGTTTTTACTTTGCTCAAAGATAGTCTCAAGTGCCGGGCGATTTCGAGGTAGCTCATGTTTTCGAAATGGTACAAGACCAGGGGAACGCGCTGTTTTTCCGGAAGGGCGTGCAGTGCTTGCCCGATGATTTCCTTTCGGTCAATCTTATCCGGGTCCAACGCGCCAGCCTCATCCTCCGGCAAAAAAAAGTATTCAACATCCTCTCCCTTGCCCCTGCGGGTGAACTGATCGGTAAACATCTTCCAGCGATTCCGGTAACGGGTCAGGTGGTTGATACAAAGGTTCCGCGTAACCACTTTCAACCAACCACCGGCGGTTTCACTTTGGGAGATGGAGTCGTAATGTTTGAAAGCGCGCAGAAAAACTTCCTGCGCGATATCCTCGGCATCGGTTTCGTTGCCCACGATTCGAACTGCGGTAGTAAAGACCATATTTTGATGCTTTCGAACGAAGTGTTCAAAGCCCTGTGAAGATGTCATCGAGAGTATTTTTCATCCGCAATGGATTGGTTTGAAGAGAACCCGGCAGGACGGGGAAAAGTCGCAGTTCGTGTAATTTTTTCTCGAGCGACTCGACCGGATTCCTATCAGGCTCCAAGCAAATGCCCTCGCCAGTAAGGCCTCGAAAAATGATTGAAAGTTCCTCCGGAGCTTGATTTCAATTCCCGCAATCGATTGCCTACTCCCCTGCTTATGTCAAAGACCTATTTTTCATGGAATGTTAACGGAATCCGCGCCGCTCTGAAAAAAGGCTTGGCCGAGTGGTTGGAAAGAGCGGCCCCTGACGTCCTCTGCCTTCAGGAAATTAAAGCGCAAGAGGACCAGATCGATTATAAATTTCCCGGTTATCACCGATTTTGCCACTCGGCGGAGAAAAAAGGCTATTCCGGCACCCTGTTGCTGAGCAAGGAGGAGCCCGTCGAGGTCAGCTACGGCCTGGGGGATGAGCTAAACGACCGGGAGGGACGCGTTATTACCGCGCAATATCCTTCCTGCTTTCTGGTCAACGTCTACACCCCCAACTCGCAAAGGGGATTGGCCCGTCTGGAATACCGCACCGCGGACTGGGACAGGATTTTCCTCCGTTACCTGAAACAACTGGAGAAAACCAAACCCGTGATCGCCTGTGGAGACTTTAACGTTGCCCACAAGGAAATCGACTTGGCCAACCCGAAAACCAACACGCGCAACCCCGGGTTTACGGTGGAAGAGCGGACCTCCTTCGACAAGTACATCCAAAACGGCTTCATCGATACTTTCCGCGAATTCAACACCCAAGGGGGCAATTATACCTGGTGGACTTACCGGGGCGGGGCGCGGGCCAGAAATGTGGGATGGCGCATCGATTACTTTCTCATTTCCCACTCCTTGCGCCCCCGCTTGCAAGACGCCCGCATTCATTCCGACATAATGGGTTCCGACCACTGTCCCATATCCATTTCCCTGAAATAAGCCCCCGGGGAAATTCCAGCATCGTTAAAAAAGGAAGGCCGAATGCCCCAAAAGGAGCATTCGGCCCATAAAACTGGCAATAACCTACTCTCGCACAACATCGAGGTTGCACTACCATTGGCGATTGAGGGCTTAACGGCCGTGGTCGGAATGGGAACGGGTGTTTCCCCTCATCCATGGTCACCAGAGTGGGTCCTGACGTATTTTACAGGTTATTGCCCATACGTCATTGAGCCCGGGTTCCGGGCTCGGAAATAAACGTTAAACTGCGCGTGGGAGCTACAAACGCCGACCGAGGCGATACAATCAAGTCTCACGGGTCATTAGTACCAGTTAGCTTAATCCATTGCTGAACTTACACATCTGGCCTATCTACCTGGTAGTCTACCAGGACCCTTTAGTACCCCGAAGGGTATGGGAGATCTCGTCTTGGGAGTAGCTTGGCGCTTAGATGCTTTCAGCGCTTATCTATTCCGTGCTTAGCTACCCGGCGGTGCCGTTGACACGACAACCGGAACACCAGAGGCACGTCATTCCCGGTCCTCTCGTACTAGGGAATGAACCCCTCAAATCTCCTGCGCCCACAGCGGATAGAGGACCGAACTGTCTCGCGACGTTCTGAACCCAGCTCGCGTACCACTTTAATCGGCGAACAGCCGAACCCTTGGGACCTTCTCCAGCCCCAGGATGTGATGAGCCGACATCGAGGTGCCAAACAACGCCGTCGCTGTGAACGCTTGGGCGTTATTAGCCTGTTATCCCTAGCGTACCTTTTATCCTTTAAGCGATAGCGATTCCACTTTCCACTACCGGATCACTTGGGCCTGCTTTCGCAACTGCTCGACTTGTAGGTCTCACAGTAAAGCTCTCTTTTACCCATACGCTCGACGACCGATTGCCAACCGGCCTGAGAGAACCTTCGCAATCCTCCGTTACTTTTTAGGAGGATACCGCCCCAGTAAAACTGACCAGCTACCACTGTCCCTACACCCGATAAGGGTGAGAGGTTAGATATCCAATTAGTAAAGAGTGGTATTTCACATTGTGACTCCATTGTGCCCTGAAGCGCAACTTCAAAGTCTCCCACCTATTCTACGCATTAAAAACCGAATACCAATAGCAGCTTACAGTAAAGGTGCATAGGGTCTTTCCGTCCTGCTGCGGGTACGACGCATCTGCACGTCGACTACAATTTCACTGAGCGCCTCTCCGAGACAGCTTCCAACTCGTTGCAAGATTCGTGCAGGTCGGAACTTACCCGACAAGGAATTTCGCTACCTTAGGACCGTTATAGTTACGGCCGACATTCACGGGGGCTTGGACCAGAAGCTTGCACCTCCAGCGTTCACCTTTCCGCATTGGTCACTTGTCACTCCCTATACATCGTGTTGCCACTTGGCAGAGAGCTGTGTTTTTGCTAAACAGTCGGTTGGAACATTTCTCTGCGACCCTGCCTAAGCAGGGCACCCCTTCTACCGAAGATACGGGGTTAATTTGCCGAGTTCCTTGGAGAGGGTTAACTCACGCGCCTTAGAATACTCATCTCACCCACCTGTGTCGGTTTACGGTACGGGCACCTCATAGACTAACAACGAAGCTTTTCCTGGAAGCATGGCTTAAAGCAATCCCCCTCCACCGTAGCTTTGGGGTCCCATCGTGTTTCAGCCTTTACGCCCGGCGGATTTACCTACCGGACAACCTAAGCACTTGGACTACCACTTTCAACAGGTAGCTGCCGTCACCTTCTCCGTCACTCCGAAGTTCAAACATCTATGGGGTGGTACTGGAATATTAACCAGTTGTGCATCGACTACTCCTTACGGCCTCGCCTTAGCTCCCGACTAACCCTAGGCGGACGAACCTTCCCTAGGAAACCTTGGGTTTTCGGCGACATGGATTTTCACCATGTT
>JAABVD010000311.1 GCA_014529615.1 Opitutia bacterium | reverse complement strand
CCTTTGTGCCTTTGTGCCTTTGTGCCTTTGTGCCTTTGTGCCTTTGTGCCTTTTGCGCTTTTTGTGGTTAATCCCTCTCCCTTCTCCCCAATTCCTAATTGGCGCGCCCCAGCGCGCCTCTTATCCTTGGTTCCTGCAGGCTACTCAAGACCATTGACCCCGCGACCCTTCCCCGGCAAATTCCAGTCTTCCCATTCCGAGATCTCCCCATGAACCGAAGAAAGTTTATCAAAACCGCCGCCTTGTCCGCCACGGTGAGCCAAGTGGCGCTCCATCCGGCCGCGTTTGCCCAGACGCGCTCATCCAGGCGCAAAATGACCATGAGCCTGGTTTGCGGTTCCCTGGGGATAGATGTCGGCCAACGGCAAGCCATCAAGTACGCCCACCTCTTTGGATTCGAATCGGTGGAGGCTCGGCCCGAATACCTGGCCACCCTGGAAAGAAGGGAAATTACCGAACTCAAGCGGGACCTGAGAAAAATGCAACTGGTATGGGGAAGCGCCAGCCTACCGTTAGACTTTCGGCGAGACCAGGCCACCTTCCAGGACGGCTTGCAGAATCTGCCGAAACTGGCCGCCGCTTTGCAGCGCGCCGGGGTCCGGCGAATGAATACTTGGCTCAGGCCCAGCAGTGGCGATCTCACCTACCTGCAAAATTTCCGCCAGCATACCCTGCGTTTGCAGGAAGTGACCAAAATTCTGGCCGATTACGATCTCCGGCTCGGCCTGGAATACGTGGGAACCACTACATTGCTGACATCGCGCAAATTCCCCTTCATCCACACCATGACCGAAACGGCCGAACTCATTGAAGCCGTCGGTCACGACAACCTCGGTTACGTCCTGGACAGTTGGCATTGGTGGCAGGCCGGAGACACCGCCGAGGACATCGAAAAACTCCAGGCCGATTCCATCACCTTGGTCGACCTCAACGATGCCCCGTTGGATGTGCCGAAGGGGGAACAATTGGACAACCGACGAGAACTACCCGCAGCCACAGGCGTCATAGACGTGAAAACCTTCCTCAATGCACTCCGGAACATCGGTTACGACGGTCCCGTTCGGGCCGAGCCTTTCAATCAAACCCTGCGCGACATGGATGACCAAGCCGCATGCCAGGCCACTATCAGGGCCCTGAAAAAAGCCTTCCAACTCATTTAGTGGTTAGTGGTTAGTGGTTAGTGGTTAGTGGTTAGTGGTTAGTGGTTAGTTCCTCCAGCATCCGTGTAACCTGTCCTGCCGTAGCCTCTTGACCTGCGTAGCGTTGCGAAGCACGGTTAAGGCGAAGCGGGATCCGTGGTCAATTCCTAATTCCTAATTCCTAATTCCTAATTCGCGCCCTTGGGCGCATCCACCTCTCCCTGATTCCCAATTCCTAATTCTCCCCCCTCCCTTTTTAGAATCATTGGCCCTGGCATCCTCGTGGCGGCGACCGGAGTGGGCGCCGGCGACCTGGCCACGGCAGGATTTGCGGGAAGCCAGTTGGGAACCGCCGTACTCTGGGCCGTTCTGGTCGGCGCATTTTTGAAGTTCGTCCTGACGGAGGGATTGGCCCGCTGGCAATTGGCTACCGGATTGACCCTGCTGGAAGGGACGGCTCTCAAACTGGGACGCGCCACCATCTCCCTCTGGGGGAAAGCAAGGATAGGAGTGCGGAGCCTGGTCGGATGGTTCTTCATCCCCTATTTTCTCTTGTGGACGTTCTTTGTCGGATCAGCCCTCATCAGCGCCTGCGGGGTCACTCTCTACGCCATACTGGCCGCTAGCCACTTGCCACTGGTCACTAGCCTTGACCCCGACACCGCCAAAGTCATCTTCGGCATCCTATCCAGCCTGGCCGGACTCTCACTCCTATTGATGGGCGGATTTCCCCTCTTCGAAAGGATCATGGGGATCTGCATTGGAACAATGTTCCTTACCGTGGTAGCCAGCGCCCTCGTCCTCATGACCGAACCCGTCGAAGTCCTAAAAGGAATGGTCATACCGCGAATCCCCGACATATCAGGAAGCGGCCTCACTTGGACCATTGCCCTGATGGGAGGAGTCGGGGGAACCGTTACCATATTATGCTACGGTTATTGGATCGCCGAAGTGGGCCGGAAGGGAAGGGATAGCCTCAAAATTTGTCGCATCGATTTGGCCACTGGTTATGGGACCATCGCCATCTTCGGCATGGCATTGGTCATAATCGGCAACTCTGCAAGCATCGAGGGCAGCGGCGCCGGCCTGATCGTGTCCCTGGCCGACAGCCTTGAAACATCCATGGGTCAAACGGGCCGTTGGTTATTTCTCATCGGAGCCTTCGGCGCCGTCTTCAGCAGCCTGCTCGGGGTCTGGCAAGCCGCGCCCTACCTCTTTGCCGATATCTGGAATTTGTTTCTGAAAAACAACCCCACCGGCCAGCCCTCCGAAACCTCCAGGCAAAGTATGGGCGTGCCCATCCATAGCCGCTCCCTGCCTTACCGGTTCTACCTCTTTGCCATCGCCATCGTCCCCATGCTGGGCCTGTTTGTCCAATTCCGGGAAATACAGAAGATTTACGCCATTATCGGAGCCGCTTTTATCCCCATGCTCGCAGCGCTCCTTCTCCTTCTCAACGGCCGCCGTCAATGGGTCGGGTCATCGACAAACCGGCCCTCCACCGTTCTGGCCCTGGTCATTATTCTGCTGTTCTTCGGCTGGATTGCCTGGAGGGTCTGGATTTCCAACCCCTGAATCTAGTGACTAGTGGTTAGTGGTTAGTGGTTAGTTCCTCCAGCATCCGTGTAACCTGTCCTGCGCTGTGCCGTGCGAAGCCTTTAGGCGAAGCATGGTA
>JAABVD010000310.1 GCA_014529615.1 Opitutia bacterium | reverse complement strand
TTCACCCGCTCATCGGCGCGAAGCCCACACCAGCACTCGATCTTCGTTCGCTCACTACGAATTTTGTGAGACATGTGGGCTTAGAACTCGAGGGTGTTGGTGACTGTCCAGGCCGTGGGGGGAGGGATCCGGAAAGCGCCCGGTGAACCGTCATGACCTTGAACGGTTATGGGAATCAGATCGTCATCTCTGAATGCATTTCGAATATTAAGTTGTATTCGCCATTGAAACCTGTCGGAAAGGATTTTCCTGGAATAGCCAAGCCACAGGTCGACATTGGATTCGCTCGGACCCCAGTAAGGATCATCGATGCGAAATCTATCCTGGCCATCCGAATCCGTATAAACGGGGTAACCGATGCCTACCTTGTCCTGCCAACGGAGGCTTCCACCAGCATTGACTCCCCTGAGAATGCCCTCTTTGAAATTATAGTTGGTAATGAGATTTAATCTCCAGGGGCGCATTTCAGGGATGTTGGTACCTTCCTTCTGCAAAGCGAGCAGGTAATTGGAATAGGTCCTGGAGTTCCAAAGGGTGTTGATGGATTGGACGCCCCCGCCCCACCACATGCGAATGTCACCAGCACCGGATGCCCAATGGGCATTGCGGGCATCTATCCATTCCCTGACGGAACCGGCGAGATTGGAATTTTGGGCGGACTGTTTGGCCACATTGAGCATAATCCTCCAATTATCAGTCGGGGTAACAACCAATTCGTATTCCTGGCCTTTGGAAACCGTGTCGGCCGTGGTGGCCAAACCGACCGGCACGTTGCCACCGGCATTCCAGCGGGTTTGCCATCCATTAACCGGATCCATACCCCAGGCATCCCAAAATTCCTGAGGGGGTAGATTGCCCAAAACCTGGTCGACATGTTGGCGTTGCAGGGCACTGGACCATGCAGGATCGCCATTGAGATACCCCTCATAATGTTTGGCAATTTTCAAGGCATGCGCCTCCACGAATCCAACAAACCAATAGTTCACAAGATTGAAACTGGCATTCTTGGCCGCTGTTTCGTACCAGTTGACCTTCAGATTCACTTTGCCGTCGAAAGCGCTCACCACAAAACCATAGTCCTGGGTCTCTCCACTGGGCGGGTCCAATGGTCGAGCAAAGTGGTCAACCCGTCCAGCGGCGGGTTGGAAGTTGGATGACTCATTGTAGAACACGCTGATTTGCGCATTTGCCGGTAATTTGTGGAGGAACTGGTCCGTATGTAAAACGACACTCCAGGATTCGGTGGTGCCTTCGATCACATTGTTGGGTGTCGACGGCAGTTCATAACTACCATCGGTCAAGTCGAGAGCCCGATCATCGGCGGCGAGGTTTCTGGTGAAAGCGGCGGCTTCGTCTTTTCGCTATCCATAGGTCGGCACGAGAGCGCCGTCCAAGACGAAACCCTGCCAAATCAAGGCGTTGGAGTCGATTTCTTCAAGTTGGCGACTGGCAGACTCCATGTGGAGGGCGCCTTCTTCGGCGGTCATTCCGTTCAAAATCGCGTAGTCGCCCATTCTGAAACCAACATAATTGGCCGGATTTTCGGATTGGGTTAATCCCGCCCCGTCCCAAGGGCGTATCCATTCCGCGCCCGGATCCACTCCGGGGGCATTCCAATTCGAATCGAAAAGATAGATGCCCGTCTGTTGAGGAACCTGTAGGGCGGTTACAGGCGGAATATTCAAACCGAACGGTGAACTTGCTCCCCTGATGTCTGGCCCGAGATAGCTCATCAACATGAGTTCCCGATCGACTTGGCCAACGTCCGTTCTGCCAAAGCCATGTTCAGCAAATGCCCGTTCAATGATCTAGGAGCTATATTTTTGATCGCGCGTCTCGATATCGTTGCGCGACCCGAAACCGGTGAAGCGGTGACGCCCCAATAGCTTGGAAAGCCAGGATTCCCCCAGGAAATCCTCCAAATCGACATCGATAAAGGCGGTAGCCTGTTGGGCTTCGCGATCGATCTGACGCGCTCCGGTGTTGTGGCGAGTACGGTTGTAAATGAAGGGACGCCCCACATTGGGATTTGGTTCAAGTTCGAGGGGAAGGTGAGTCCGAATATCTACCGAGAGTGTCGGATTCGGGCCAAAAGGTCTGAATGAACGGTCCTCATAATCCTGTTGGTCGTAGGCAAGCTCAAAACCCGCTTTCCCATTAAAGAATGTCTGGGCCAATTTCAGATTCGTAGCCTCGAATTCGCGCCATTCCCGCTTGTTCGGTCCTTCGATCATATGATTCACGAAGTCGAAGACGGTACGGTCGGTGAGGGACTGCTGCTTGTAGGGGGCTAAAGTGCCGGAGAAGGGCAATCCCGCTTGTAAGGCGTAGTCGGGAAAGCCTGCGATTCCCATTGAACGAAAGAAGGGCAAGCGCTGGATGTTTGTATCGATTGCACCATCCGGACCAAGACCCATTTGATCGGCGTATTCCCATTCCGCTACCCGGGCGGGGCCGTGTTGCTGGCCTGAATTCGGATCGGGAAAGTAGACCTGGGCGCCTCCGAACAGGCCGAATAGGGATGGATTGAATGCCGGGGTTCCATCATCGAATGCTCCTGATCCCGGAATGTCCTCGCGGAAATTGTAGGCTTCCAAGGGGTTGTAAACCTCGTGGTTGAGTCTGGTAAACGAGGTTGAAATCTGGTCCTGGGGAGGAGTGACGCGTGGGCGGTTGGCTGCGACACCTCCATCTTCAAAATTCGCGGTGAAGGTGGTTTTGGCCGATTCCGTCCGCAGGAACCTCGGCTCCCACTTGATAGCGGCATAGAAACGTTCATCATTTTCGAATGCGGGGTTCTGCCGAAAATTTTCCGCATCTTTCAGGAATGCCAGGCGAACGGCGACTTCATCCTCTATAAGCACCTTGTTGAAATTCCCCGTGAGCCTAGTCGACCCCCAACTGCCAAAACGAAACTCCACCTTGTTTTTGTCGTAGAATACAGCTCCATCCAGGTTGGCGCTGATGATTCCCGCCGGGCTGCCGAGTCCAAAGAGTATGGAATTGGGTCCCCTTTGCAGATCAACCCGTTCGACATTGTAGTTGTCCCAGGGAATATTGGTCAGGAAAAAGTTTCGGGTGGTGTCAGCCGAATTAAGGCCCCTGACGCGGTTGGTTGTGTTGGGCCGCAACAAGGAGTTGCCTTCATTCAGTGAGCGATCGTCCCCCAGTCCGGCGAAGTTTCCCATTACGCTGCCTATTTCCGTGTTGGTGGTGTAGACGAGCAGGGACTCGTTATCGGTAACACCCGTATCGCGCAGGAATTCGGAGGTTATGACCTGGATGGCCGACCCGAGATCCCTGAGGTTGGTGCGCAACCGGGTACCCGCCAGAGTGCTGGTGGCCAAGTAGCCGACGTCCTCGGTCGATTCTATGGAGAAAGGTGATAATTCATAGATGTCCTCTTCCTCTTCTTCCTGGGCGGTGAGGATGGGCACGGCCAAGAGCGAAGTAGAGAATGCCAATAACAGGTGGTAGATCCGAAGCGAAAGGCGTTCAAATCTGATAGTTGCAAGCTTAGTCATAATGTTCGGGGGCTGTTCGGAATTGGTTCTGGAGACTGGGAGGTTCCTAAGAACCTTCCTTAAAGCCTTGAGATAGGGAAAACCGGGGACTTGGCAAAATAGCCTTTATGAAACATGTTTCATAATAAATCGGTAACTACTCAGGTATTCATGAAACTGGATGCTGGATGCTGGATGCTGGATGCTGGA
>JAABVD010000029.1 GCA_014529615.1 Opitutia bacterium | reverse complement strand
TGTCCAAGTCACCCCATGGTAAAAGTCTGGCCCTAGCCGTCCCCCAAAATCATCGAAAAAACTTTCCTTTTTCTTTTCCAAATCGGTTGGCGGAGAATTAGAAGCAAGATCTGCAAATCGGGGCATTTCACTTTTCCATAATTCTGTCATAACGTAATAAATTGAGGGTTAAATCTAGAATACGAATGAAACTCAATTCAAGTAGTTCCCGATTATTTCCGGGTAGTCGCCTCGCCTGGTAATTCCTTCCTCCGTCAGTGCAATCAACACGTCGTTTACGCATTCGATTTCCTTCTTGAATCGACCGATCTTCTTGTAGAAGCGCAAAGCGGACCAAGCTCGGTCGACAGGAATTCTCACCAACAGAATTATTTTCAGGGAAGGATTTATTTTCCTCATCCATTCAATATCCTCCCCATCCAATAGGGCGTAGGCTGGAGTGATTTCACCCGAAATGGAACTCGCAGAAACATCCGGAAAGAGCGATTTATACCAGCGATCGTCATAATAGCCAAACACCCACCGGAGGCCCCATCCGATCCTATCGAATCGCCTCGAAACGATACACCCCGGAAGCGATCTGAGGATTCTCCGACATTGACGCCTGTGAAAGGGCTCGTTCCTCCAAATTCTGGCAATTGGAGAAGCCGTCTTGAGTCCATTGGGCGAGGGGTACTTGGGTGAGCGATCAAAATAATGGAGCTCCTTTATTGGCGGCATCCAGACAGATTGATGCCTGGATAGTTGTGCATAGAGCCAGGTCGTACCAGTTTTTTGCGTGCCAATTCCTATAAAGCCGGGTGAGATTTCGGTTGATGGAATTGTCAAAATTCAGGACCTGACGTCTTCTCAGTTGTCCACTTGCGCAGGTTTTGTTCGATGTGGGAAATGATGGCCTTTTGTTCTTCCCGGCCGATTGATGTTATGGGGAGGGAGTTTCCGAAAGCCATGTGGACATCGAGCCGGGGTCGAACTTTGCCAAAATCCTTAAACCATTTGGAGGTTCCCCAGGCATCTGTTTTCAGGGCAAGCGGTATGATGGGTACTCCGGCCCGCTTGGCCAATTTTACTCCTATGGAGTTGAAACGGGCCGGATCGAATTGCGTCATGCGGGTGGTTTGGGGAAAAACGGCCAGGGAATAGCCGGCCTCGATCCGTTTGGTTCCCTCTTTCATCACCCGCACGAAATCTTCCTTTGCACTCCGCCGGCCAACCACGATGGGGTTGCGAGAAATCATTATGTGTTTAAAAACCGGATACCGGATGAGGGATTCCTTGACGATATAGGTAAACTTTTGGTGGGGACAAATAAGGTAGGGAAGGAGGAAGGTTTCCAGGGTGCTCATGTGATTGCCCACGACGATAAAAGGCGAACTCAATTCGGTGACTGCTTTCAAATTTCGGATAGAGCATTGTATTCCAACCCCTTCGATGGCCTTGAAAATATCGAAGCTCGACCGGCACCAGGCCGGATCGTCATACAGACCACGTTTGGCCAAGATGGAAGCTTTGCAAACGATGGGAAGGATTTTCAGGTAATAGGCCAAGGATGGAAAACGCCTGGTGAACCAGGCTGGGGAGGCGT
Organism: Opitutia bacterium; assembly: GCA_014529615.1. GTDB lineage: Bacteria > Verrucomicrobiota > Verrucomicrobiia > Opitutales > UBA2995 > JAABVD01. The sequence continues at coordinate 15,246 of JAABVD010000029.1, read as the reverse complement.
CAGGGGAACGGTAACGGTCTATGATGACCGGGAATTCCAATTGAAAACGCATGCGTTCAATGGGGTGGTTCGTCTCAGAAGATTCAAATTCGTTCTCCGGGAATTTTGCCGGAAATCGGACTCAGAGGGCTTCGGCTTGGAGTTGGGTGATCTCTTGGCAACCCGCTTTGGCCAAATCGAGTAGTTTCCGGAGCTGATCCTCGGTGAAGATGGCTTCCTCTCCGCTTCCTTGAACTTCCACGTAATGGCCGGCCCCGGTCATGACAACATTGAAGTCGACCGAGGCGTCGCGGTCTTCGGGATAGTTGAGATCCAGGATTTCCCAGCCCTTGTAAATGCCCACCGAAACGGCGGAAAGAGAGTCTCTAAAGGGATTCTCTGTAATTTTCTGTTGGGTGAGCAGTTTCTCGACGGCCAATTTGCAAGCCAGATAGGCTCCGGTAATGGATGCGGTCCGCGTCCCTCCGTCGGCCCGGAGCACGTCGCAATCCACCCACATGGTTCGCTCTCCCAGTTTCTCCAGGTCCAGCACAGCCCGGATGGAACGTCCGATCAGTCGTTGGATTTCCACAGTTCTCCCCTCCGGCTTGCCCCTGGAGACCTCCCGCCTCTTGCGATCGAGAGTAGCGTAGGGCAGCATGGAGTATTCGGCCGTAGCCCAACCGCCCGAGGCCCCCTTTTCCCGCATCCAGCGCGGAACGCCGTTGATTATCGAGGCCGCGCAAATGACGCTGGTATTCCCGAAAGAACACAGCGCCGAACCTGCGGCATGGGGCGCAATATGTTTTTTGAAACTTATTTCCCTCAATTGATCGGGAGATCTTCCATCGGGTCTTTCCAGGTCCTCTAGTCCTTCCATGGCTCTACGGAATGGACGGTCCGTTATTTAGCGAGGAAAAAGACAAAGGAATATTGGGGGCGTAATCTTTCACCCTTTCGCCATTTCCGGCGCTTCCGTCCATTTTCCTTCCCTTGTGATGAGGTCGATGAGTCGTTCCACCGCCTTATCCTCCGGCACCTGGTATTCTACACAATCCTTCCCAATGTATAGATTGACTTTGCCCCGGGCCCCGCCGACGTAGCCAAAATCGGCATCGGCCATTTCCCCCGGCCCATTGACGATACACCCCATTACGGCAATCTTCAACCCCTTCAAATGTCCGGTGCGTTCCCGGATTTTGCGTGTGGTGGTTTGCAGATCGAACAAGGTGCGTCCGCAACTGGGGCAGGCCACATATTCGGTTTTTGAAATGCGGGCCCCGGATCCCTGCAAAACATTGTAAGCGAGCCCGACTGCCTTGGGGGTATGGGTGACGGATTCTACGCTGATGAAATCTCCGATTCCATCGCAAAGCAGGCTGCCCGAGAGCAGAGATGCTTCCAGGAGGTCGTTGAGAAAGCCGGGACTCTGCTCCAGAAAAAAGGTCCCCTTATTGCGAATCCAGATGGGAGCCTTGATTCCAAGGCTTTGCAGGGTTGCAGCCAGAGCCCGGTATTGCCCCAGAACGTGACCGGGCCGACTGCGTCCATGAAGGTAGACAATCTTATTGGCCCAATTCAGTGCGGGCAGGGAGGACCCAAATGTTCTGAGTTCATTGGCGTGGGTTCCCAGAGCGAGGGGTAGTCCTTGGGTTTCGGACCATTCAAACCAGGATCGGAGTGAACCGGGGGAAAGGTCTTCCAGGCGGAGGGCAAAGACTACCGGAGATTTCGGATGGCCCGCTTCAGGCAACCACCGGCCCGATGCGAGGCCGGGGCCGACCTCTACGATGAGAGGAACGCTTCCGAAAGACCGTTGGCCGATAAGGCGCAAAAATGGTTCCAACCCGGAAAAATCGTCCAATTTCACGATCCAGCCCTCTACAGCATTTTCCGCCTTCATGTTTGGGGGCAAACCCTCGGGTTGAGATGAAAAATCTGCTGTGGGATTAATGGCAAAGACTCGTGGAGGAGTATGGGAATCCATGGTCCAGCAACCGGGCAGGTTTATCGGCTCGATTTCCCTGCGGGAAAATTGAAACGGATCCGGATTCTCCCCTTCTTCTCCGGATAGGGTCTTCCTTTCGTTTACCCAGTGTGCGGACACTTTGTCTGCCAGGGCTTGGGCAACCGGTATTTCATAGACGGGGTCTTCGGTAAGGGACACGCGAATGGTATCCCCCAATCCATCCATCAATAAACTTCCTATTCCGATGGCGCTTTTGATACGGCCGTCTTCCCCAGCTCCCGCCTCGGTTACGCCCAGGTGAAGGGGGTAATGCATGTTTTCCGCGTCCATCATTTTTACAGTGAGCCGGTAAGCCTGAATCATGACCTTCGGGTTGCTGGCTTTCATGGACAGGATTATATCCTTATAACCGTGGCTTTCCGCGATCCGGATAAATTCCAAGGCCGATTCCGCCATACCCAGGGGTGTGTCCCCGAAGCGATTCATGATGCGGTCGGAAAGTGATCCGTGGTTAGTCCCGATTCTCATGGATTTTCCCAGTTCCCTACACCTCAGCACGAGGGGGGAAAATGCCTTGTGGAGCCGATCCAACTCCTCCTCGTACTGGGCGTCTGAGTACTCCCTGATGAGGAATTTTTTCTTATCGGCGTAGTTGCCCGGATTTACCCGTACTTTTTCCACGTGTTCAACCGCTTCCATGGCGGCGGAGGGAAGAAAATGGATGTCGGCAACCAGCGGGACGCGCAGTTTATCCTCATCCAATCGCTTGCGGATTTCACCCAAGGCCCGGGCGCTCTGTCTATTTGGCGCTGTAATGCGCACAATTTCGCAGCCGACTTCGATAAGGGCGCGGGCTTGGGCTACCGTTGCCTCGATATCCAGGGTCGGGGTTGTCGTCATGGACTGAACCCGGATGGGGTTATCGGCCCCAACTCCTACATTTCCGACATTGACTTCCCGGGTATGCCGGCGGATGGTGGCAAATCTTGAAGCGCAATATTGGCCCATGGGTTATTCGGGATCGGGAAATGAGAGTTCGAAACTTGAGGATGCGGCTCCCCCCGATTGATACCGGAAGATGCGCAACCCGTCAAATATGGTGACGTAAACCATCAGGGAAAGCAGTAAAATGAGGAAGGCGCTTTGCAGGCTGAGGAGCAGATTTTGCGGCATGGGTTTTCCCAGCAACCGCTCCAAACTGGCTAAGGCTATGTGCCCGCCGTCCAGCACGGGAATAGGCAACAGATTGAGGATGGCCAAATTGACATTTATTATGACGACGATCCACAGAACATAGCGAAAATCGGCCAGGGCGAACTGGAAGATGAGGGTGCCAATTCCCAGGGGTCCGCTGAGGTGGCGAATACCGATGTCGGAGCCGGGATGAAACAATCTTTCCAGGGTGGTAAAAGTCAAATGGATGACGTTTTTCAGTTGGGTAAACGGATTCTCCCGGAGGGTCGTTGTTCCGGGCATCCACCTGATCCCCAACATGGGAGCGTATTCGCCCTGGGGGTTAATTTGAATGGAGACCGGCTGGATGATTTTGGTGATGACTTTCCCGTCGCGGCGGATGGTAAATTCAATGGGAGTTTCATCTACTTTGCCCACGTATTGGGAGATCTGTTCCACCGAGATGATTTGGGAGCCGGCCATGGTCAGGATTTCATCCCCTTCCATTAATTCAGCCCGTTCGGCGGGAGAATTTTTCATCAACTTCCCCACGATGGCCGGAGTAGCGGGTCTCAGGTGAACAAGGCGGGTGCGTTCCGGGCCGCCGATGATGGGAAAAACATCCACGTTTATGGCTTCACCTTGGCGGAGCAGGCTGAATGTGGACATCGGGCGGTCATCACGCGTCTTGCCCGATCCCATTATTACTTTCAGGTCCACCTCCTCCCAACGGTGAACCGGTTCCCCATCGATTGCCGTTATGATATCGCCCTGCCGGAGCCCGGCCGAAAAGGCGGGATTCTGCAGGATTTCGCCATCAATGCTGATCGATTGCGGCACGAACCCGATTCGGGTGGTATCGTTGGTGGCCTGGACGGGACGTCCGCCCAGAAGGTACAAGAGGGAGGCCACCAGGAGGGCAAATAGGACTTTGTAGAAGGCGCCCGCCACCAGCACGATCACTTTGGAAGTCCAACTGATGGACTTGGATTCAATTTCCTCCTCCGCCTTGCCTTCGATCATTTCCATGTGTCCCAATTGGGGAAGGGCGACGTATCCGCCGATGGGCAGAAGGGATATGCAGTATTCGATGCCTTCGCGTTTCCAGGTCCACAGCCGGGGCCCGAATCCGATGGAGAATCGGGTGACCTTCAATCCGCGCCACAAAGCTGCCAGAAAGTGGCCCAACTCGTGAACGAAAATGGAGGCTCCAAAGAAAAAGATTACCAGGAATAGGGCCTGGGCGTATGTGAGTATCTCCATCAGGAAATCAGGATTTCTATAATTTCTCGGGAAGTTTTTCGCGCAGTGGAATCAGCCTTCAAGACCTCCTCCAAGGATTGAGGTTCATAGTTTTTTACCCGGCCCAGTGTCTTTTCTATGATTTTGGGGATATCGGTAAATCCGATTCTTTTGTTGAGAAAGGCATCTACACTCACTTCGTTGGCCGCGTTGAAGACAGCGGGCAAAACCCCCCCCTTCTCAATCGTTTGGTAGGCCAGGCCCAAGCATGGATAACGTTCGAGCTGGGGAGGCTCCAGATTGAGTTCCATAAACCGGTCGAAATCGAGACTGGGTTCGGTTCCGGCTGCCCTATCCGGATAAAGGAGCGCATTTTGAATGGAAAAGGTCATGGAGGGCGGGCTCAGTTGTGCCAGTATGGAACCATCTATGAACTCTACCAGGGAGTGAATGATGCTGGCGCGGTGGATTACCACATTGATCCGATGGGGAGGTATGCCAAACAACCAATGGGCTTCTATGACTTCCAGGCCTTTATTGGCCATGGTTGAGGAATCCACCGTTATTTTCGGCCCCATATTCCAATTGGGATGGCGGGTTGCCTCCTCCGGGGTAATCGTATGGAAAGTGGCCAAATTCCGATCTCTGAACATGCCTCCGGATCCAGTCAGGACCAACCGTTTCATATGGCGGGGGGAAGAACCGTGGCTACACTGAAAGATGGCATTGTGTTCGCTGTCCACGGGCAGGAGCTTTACGCCGGTTTCGGCCACGACGGAGGTGAAAAACTGTCCGGCCATGACCAGAATTTCCTTACTGGCCAGCGCCAGATCCTTTCCTGCCCTTATAGCGGCCAGGGCCGGTTTCAGGCCGAGCGTTCCAACCACGGCCACCAGCACGAGGTCGGCTTCTCCGAGTTGGGAGAGGCGCACAAGCCCTTCCATGCCCCCGTACAGTTGCGTGGAATTGAAACGACTCGACCGGCAGGCTTCCTCAAAGGCGGATTCTTGAAAAATGGCGGCGTGGGGAACGTTGAATTCCCGGCAAATAACAGATAGTTTCCGGTGAGAGGAGTTGCAGGCGACACCGACCAACTCGAGGCGGTCGGAATGTTTCCTTAGCACCCTCAAGGTATTTTCTCCTATGGACCCGGTGGCCCCCAACAGGACGAACCGCTTTTTGCCGTTATTCACGGGGAAGCGAAAAAAGAGAGAAGGAAAACGGCGACCGGGGCGCTGAGAAGCAGACTGTCCAACAGGTCGAAGGCTCCCCCGATACCGGGAATGCAATTGCCACTGTCCTTGACCCCGGCTTGCCGCTTGATTACCGACTCGAACAGATCAGAAAATGCTGCCATGGCGGCGATGGGAATGGCGCAACATCCCGCTATCCAGGGGTGGAAATTCGCCGGAAAAAAGTCGGGAAATCCCAGTGCCACAAAATAACCCATTGCGCATCCAAGGAGGATGCCGCCAATCAACCCTTCCCAGGTTTTGCTTGGGCTGATCTCCGGGGCCATCTTATTTCTGCCCAGAATACTCCCGGACAGAAAGGCCCCCACATCGGAAAATTTTGCTACCCCAACTACCCACAGGCTGGTCATTGGTCCCACCAGGTCGCCAGGGAACAGTTGAGCTATGCGAATATGGAAACTCATCATGAAAGGGATGAGCAGTAGCCCTATCATGGTTCCACCGAAACGCTGGAAATTATCCTTTATCTGGCGGTTGCGGATACCGAAAAGGGAGCCAAGAATACAACCGATGGCCAGCACCACGGTATCGTCCACCACTCCGCCGGTCAATTCATGCAGGAACTCGTGCCAGGAAGTGGCCAACAGCAAACACCCTCCGATAACCAGGCCAAAAACCCGATAGGCTTTCCAACCCAGTTTTTTTGACAGGTTGTAGAGCTCATTCTGGGCCATGAGGGAAAACACGGTGGCGAAGCAAACGAGAGCGGGCAGCCTCCAAAAATAGATCGCCACAATCAAGGCGCTCCAAAGCGCCACCGTACTCAGCAAGCGCTTAATCACAGGTTGGAATTTATGGGGGCTGTCCTTTCTTGTCGGATTTGGTCCCCTGTCATGCCGAAACGACGTTCCCGTTTGTAGTAATCCTCAATGGCTGATTCCAGGCAATCCGGTCCAAAATCAGGCCAGTATACCGGACTGAAGTAGTATTCCGCATAAGCGCTTTGCAGTAAGAGAAAATTACTGATGCGATGTTCACCAGAAGTTCGAATGACCAATTCGGGATCCGGAAAGTAACCCGTGCTCAAGTACTTGCGAAAGGTGGTCCAGGAAAGCTGGGAAATGCCTTCGATTCCACGTTGCACTGCCTTCGCGTATCGGCCGACGGCGTCGAGGACTTCGTTTCGAGACCCGTAATTGAGAGCCAGAATCAGGTGAAAGTCCTGATAAATCGAGGTTTCCTGCTGAATACGCGAAAGAATTTGGTAGACCTTTTGGTTTAATTCCTCGATCCGGCCGATGGTGTGCAAACGGATTTTATTTTCGTGCAACATGGCCGATTGCTTAACCAGGAAAGTTTCGAGGAGGGACATTAAATCCGATACTTCGGATGCGGGCCGTTTCCAGTTGTCAGCGGAAAAGGCGTATAGGGTCAGATATTTGATGCCCAATGCACCGGTTTTGCGGACGATTTTCTCCACGTTTTCGACCCCTTTGAGGTGTCCCTCCCTTCGCGGAAGGTTGCGTTCCCTGGCCCACCTGCCGTTCCCGTCCATGATAATGGCGACATGTTGCAGCATTTTCGATTTCTTTGGGTAGTTGTCCAAGGCGATGACTGGGGATTTGCTTAAAATGAATTCGGCTCAAATTCCTGCAAGGGGGTTATTAATCAAAAGGGTGGGGGGTTCAACCTGAAATTTTGGGCGGGGCGCCCTGGACGGGGAAGGGGGCTGGGGTTTAAACGACTCGAGAAAGATTGCATGAGGGGGCGACCCTGCCCATATTGGGCCCATTTGCCCAGCATGGCCGACCGCAAACCGCCGATAACCATAGTATATTGTAGCCAGTGCAGGTTCGTTCTTCGGGCTACCTGGCTGGCGCAAGAGTTGCTCTTTACCTTTGGCCGGGATCTCGAAAGTGTAAAACTCGTTCCCGGAGAAGAGGGGATTTTCAAGGTTTCCCTGGATGAGGAGGTAATTTTTGAGCGCGCCGCCATGGGAAGGTTTCCGGAATCCAAGGAACTGAAGCAACTGATCCGGGATCGGATCGATCCTGAGCGGGACCTGGGGCACAGCGAAAGGCGTGATTGACGGAGTTGATCTGAAGCGAGGAATTTTTCAAATCGGCCAAAATCTTTCTTGCATTAATTTGCAAATGCCAAGCGGTTTACTGAGGGTATTTGAAAAATTTGATCCGCAATTTTCATGGATAACCAGATTGTAATGACCTTGATGGGGAAGGACCAGCCCGGCCTGGTGAAATCGGTTGCTTCCGTGGTGGCCAAACACGAAGGGAATTGGCTGGAGAGCCGCATGTGCCACCTGGGGGGTCAATTTGCCGGGGTATTACGGGTTTCGGTTGAGGACAAAAACTTGAGCGCTCTGACTGGGGCATTGGGCGCCCTTTCGGTAAAGGGGTTAACCCTGGTACACAAAACGGGAATGGTGGAGGAGCCTGCACCGGCGGCGAGGTCTCTGGTAACTTTGGAGGTTTTGGGACAGGATCGCCCGGGAATTGTAAGCCGTATTACCGAAGTCCTGGCCGGCCTGGACGTGAATGTGGAAGAACTTCATACCGAGCTGACAACCGCGCCCATGAGCGCCGAATGTCTTTTTAAAGCTCGCGGAGTTCTTAATTTGCCACCCTTTGTGCAATTGGCATTTCTACGGGAGCAACTGGAATCCGTGGCTACCGATCTGATGGTAGATTTTCAGCTTCATGCGGAACCTTAAAATCTTTTTATTGTCAGATTTGATGAGCATTGGTTACCATGCATTGAAACCCAATAATTCCGAAATGAAACAGATTGTTTTTCGCCCCTTTAAACGCTGTTTTTCTTTTCTACTGGTAGCGCTTATCCCGGAGTTTGCCTGGGGCGTGGATAATTTTGAGTCGCTCAAAATCATTCAAACCACCTATCCCAATTATCCCATGCGTCTTACCCAAATGGGATTATATGAGGGGCACGTCCGCTTGCTCATAGCGGTGGATTACATGGGTGAACTCAGCGATGTTTTCGTGGAAGAATACACGCACGAGACTTTTGCCGAAATCGCCAGGGAAACGGTGTGGCAATGGGACTATATCCCGGCCAAGGTGAATGGCGAACCGACCACTGTGGTAAAAGCCCTGGACTTCCGGTTTGAGGATCGAACCGGGCTTCACTCGGTCGATATTATTGCTTCCGCTGCAGACAAGCTCGGCCTGAACAGGATGTACGGAAAGAAGCGTGTTTACCGCCCCGAGGATCTGGATTCGATCCCTGAACCGATTGAAGTGGTGAAACCCAAATATCCCCTGGAGTTCAAGGAAGAAGGCGTAAGAGGGGAAGTCTCGGTATTGTTTTACATTGATGAAGAAGGTAGAGTGCGAATGCCCCATATCACCGAATATACCCACGAGGAGTTTGCCCAACTGGCCTTGGTGGCGGTGAGGCAATGGAAATTCAAACCGCCCATCAGGCGGGGCAAACCGGTTTCCATCCTGGTGCGTCAGCCCTTCAGTTTTCTCGGGGATGGGAAGGACTAGCCCGAAGTCCCTTCAATATGCCCCGGATCCCTTCAATTTTGGTGTGGACGTGAGAAGGGGGCTCTGTGTCGGTAAGGCGGGGGAGTTATAGCGTCCTGTTTTACCAGAATCTCGGCGGGAATACTGGCTTTTGCTCCCTCTACGGCGACCTCGAGTTGAGCGAGTGATTTTACCCCGACGATCAAAGAGGCCATGGCTGGCTGCGCCAGGGACCAGGCCACAGAATATTGGGGCAGGGTCAGCGCCGCCTCACCGGCCAGGGATTCGGTCGCATCCATTTGGTCTAATAAGGGAACTAGAGGGTAAGACAGCCATCCGGGACTCTCATCCAGGCGTGAACCGTTAGGAACGGGTTTTCCGCTCTTATATTTTCCGGTCAAAAGCCCCCCTTGAAGCACCTGATAGGGGGTAACCGCGATGTCGTGGTCAACGCAGAACTCCAGGTCGTTTTGAAAATCCCGCTTCAAGAGGCTGAAGGGAATTTGGGATGAGACCACTTTGGGCCAACCATACTTGTCCGCCAGCCAGAGAAATTCACACAGTTGGTAAGCCATGTGGTTCGACACCCCGAAAGCACGAATTTTTCCCTGACGGTAGATGGTCTCCATGGCGCTGAGCGTGGTTTCCAAAGGGGTGTGTTTATCCGGCCAATGGATGATGTACAAATCGACGTAATCGGTGGCGAGTCTTTTCAGGCTCGCCTCCAGGGCATTGAGGATAGTGGTGACCGACATCCCCACATCCTGGGGTCCCGGCCCATTGGGCCCGCCCACTTTTGTGGCGAGGATCACCTTTTCGCGCTTTCCTCGGAGGGCTTTGCCAAGAATTTCTTCGGCCACGCCGCCTGGAGATCCCAGAACGCGGCTATAGCCTTCGTAAACGTTGGCCGTATCAATAAAGTTGATCCCGAGGTCGATGGCTGCGTGAGTCAGTTTAACCGCCTCGTTTTCCCTTACCGGGGAACCGTAAGTCATCGTGCCCAGGCAAATGGGCGAAACCAGGATTCCGCTGGAACCAAGTCTTCTGTATTTCATTGGGGTAAAATGGTAATTAATTCCGTTATTGTTATTCGTAGGTCCACTTCAGGATCCAGGGATCATCCGTGGTTTCCTGGTAGGTTTTCACCTTTTCCTGCAGACCTTCCAGGATTTGGGCGTATTTTAGGTCGTGGGCAAGGTTTTTGGCTTCGTAGCCCAACCCACTCAGATCGTAGAGTTCCCATTTCGGACGATTCACGTACTGGTCCACCGTAATCATTCCGTAGGGAGCAGTGGGCCCCTCGGCCAGTTGAGCCTGCCAGGTGGAAGAGGCCCAGAGGTCTGATGCAAAAGGGTAGGGGAGTCCATGGGCAATATTCCAAATCAACTTGTAGCGGCCATTGAAAACGGAGCGCATGGGGTAATACATCTGAATTTCGTGGAAGGTATGGGATGCGAACACCACCTCCCAGTGACGGGCTTGCGCATTGCCCAATATTCCGATCCAGGATTTTCCATGGTATCGGCTGTATTCACCTCGCCCCATGTTCTCCATATGAACGTAGGATTTGTCTTCCCAGTATTCGCTGGCCCGGATCAGATGCTTTGGCGCGTTCTTTTCCAGGTCCAAACCACCGGCAAAGTCCAGCAACGAGGGGGTGATATCGACGTGGCTGATCATGGCCGTCGATACGACGCCCCGGTTTTCTTCGTAAGGATTTCGCACGACAAAGGGAACCTGGAGTCCCCCTTGGTAGATAGTGGTCTTGGCCCCGGCAAAGGCCATGCCGTGATCGGAGGTGAAGACGATGAGGGTTTTGTCGTAGAGATCGTTTTCTTCCAGAATTTCGATCAAGCGTCCCACCCCCTGGTCGATACGGGCACAACTTTGATAGTATTGAGCAAGTTCACTTCGACATTCCGGGGTATCCGGCAGGAACGGCGGAACCACCACCTCCCCCGGGTCGAAAAAAACTTCTTCCACACCCGGGTGAACCCCACGCTTGGGAAGATTGCCAAACAAGTCGGGTTTCAGGTCGCCGGAGTAACTCTGGTCAATTCCGCCGCCCCGATGGGGATCTGAAGTGGCAAAATAGAGAAAGAACGGCCTTTCGTCTCCTTGGTTGACGATGAAATTGCGCGAAGCTTCGGCCATGGCGACTGCATTCCTGGGGTTGCCCTGCAGGTAGGTCTCGAAGCGAAACACTTCCTCGGGAGCTACGTGGTATTTTCCAATTTGGGCGGTGCGATATCCGGTCTGGGCCAAAACCCGAGGGAGGGCCAGGCTGACCACATTGCGAAAGGACTCGAACTTGTGAAAGTCGTGGGTGTGACCATATTGGCCGTTGTGGTGATTGTGCAAACCGGACATCACCACGGAGCGGCTGGCCGAGCAACTGGCCGTGGTGGCATAGGCCCGGGTAAATCGGGTTCCATCCGCCGCCAGTCGGTCCACATGGGGGGAAACCGCTACGGGGTCGCCGTAACACCCCAAGGTCGGGCTCTCGTCATCCGTAATTATAAATATGATGTTTTTTTCGGCGGCGAACAAACTGGCCGAAAAAAGGAGGAGAATCAAGTGGCTGATAAGTCTCATCGTCTCAATATGGGTTGGGAAAGCGTTTTGATCCGGTCGACTGACCGGGCATGTGGAAAAATTCGTCCTTCCTTGGCTTTCGTTTTCAGATATTCTTTGAGGGGTTATAGTTGCTTTTGCAATTTTCGGAATAATAAAGTCTTGATCCACGTGGAAATTGACGCCGAGTTTTGCGATTCCAGGTTATGAATAAGGCCTTGCTTGTAGATTCCAGGGACACCGTGGCGGTTGCCCTTAAAACCTTGTCCCCCGCAACTGAGGTTGTGAATGGATTGAAGACCTTGGAAACCATTCCGGCAAAACACAAGGTGGCTTTGAGGACATTTGAACGGGGCGATGCCATTCGCATGTATGGAGTGACAGTTGGTTCGGCCACGGGATTGATTCCGGCTGGTGGATTGCTCACCACGGAAAATGTCGAACACCGGATCGACGCCTTTTCCGCGGCCAAGCGGCAGCCCCGGAACGATTGGAATGCTCCGGACGTTTCAAAATGGTCCCATCGGACCTTTCTCGGTTACCACCGCCACAACGGCCAAGTTGGAACCGCCAACCTTTGGCTGGTCATACCGCTGGTGTTTTGTGAAAACCGCAATGTTGAAGCCATGCGGGAAGCGGTCGCCGAAACTCTGGGAGCCGATCGAAGCAGCCGTTACCAACGCCTCTTCAAGCGGTTGGCTTTTCTGCGGGAACGGGGTGCGAGCCCGGAGGAGATAATGGCGGAGGACTTGCCTGAAGGAGAGGCCAAGCCTCCCAGCCTCTTTCCCAATGTGGATGGAGTTAAATTTCTCATTCACGGACAGGGTTGCGGCGGAACCGGCCAGGACGCCGCTTCCCTCTGCGGGCTTTTGGCCGGATATGCAACCCATCCCAACGTGGCCGGAGTGACCGTTCTCAGCCTGGGGTGTCAAAAGGCGGAGCTGCGGATTCTGGAAGAGGAAATCGCCCGGCGCGATCCTCAATTCCGTAAGCCTTTCCATGTTTATACCCAACAGAAGAGCCCCTCCGAACAGGCCATGCTGACCGAGGCCCTGAAACGGATGTTCCTGGGCCTCGATGAAATAGGAGAATTTGAGCGGGAACCGGCTCCCTTATCCGCCCTTACTATTGGAATGGAGTGCGGCGGGTCGGATGGATTTTCCGGTATTTCCGCTAATCCCTGCTTGGGGAGAGTGGCCGATAACGCAGTGGCCTTGGGAGGGAAATCCATTTTGTCTGAATTTCCCGAACTCTGCGGGGTCGAAGGGGAACTGCTCAACCGCTGTAGAACCAATGAAGCAGCCGAGCGGTTTGAATTTCTCATGCGCCTCTATGAAAGCCGCGCCCAGGAGGTTGGAACGGGCTTCCACCTGAATCCGTCTCCCGGCAACCTCGCAGACGGATTGATCACCGATGCCATAAAATCCGCCGGAGCGGCAAAGAAGGGTGGAACTTCCCCCATTGTCGACGTTTTGGATTACCCGGAATGGGCCAAGGAGTCTGGCCTCAGCTTGCTCTGCACTCCGGGAGGCGACGTCGAATCGACCACCGCCATGGCCGGAGCCTGGGCAAACGTAATGATCTTCACCACCGGTTTGGGAACGCCAACCGGCAATCCCGTGACGCCCGTAATCAAAGTGGCCACCAATTCCGAAATGGCCCATGCCCTGAAGGATATTATCGATTTTGATGCCGGTCCCATTATCCGGGGACAGACATCCATTGCGGAATTGGGGGACGCTTTGTTCGAACTGGTTATTGAAGTGGCCAGCGGAAAACAAACCTGTGCCATGCGCCTGGGTCAGGACGATTTCCTTCCCTGGAAGCGGGGAGTCTCGCTTTAGGCGTTCACCAACCTGCCTGTGAGGTGGCACACCCCACAGGAGTCGAACCTGTAACCTCCTGATCCGTAGTCAGGTGCTCTATCCAATTGAGCTAGGGGTGCAGAAAGGGAAATGACGTAAATCAGGGCCCTCCATAAAAATGCATCCACCCCGACAAGGACCAATCCCGGTTACACCTATACCGTTTTGGGAAAAACGGCCGGAATTTCTACGCGGTGGGTTTCCTTTCGCTTAACGCGGTTGAGTCGAGATTTGCGGCGCAGCATGCGGTCCAGCTTATCCACCATGAAATCGATTGATTTATAGAGATCGCCACTTTCCGCCGTAACATTCAAGCCCGGACCACGCATTTCGATGTGACCCTTGGCGATATACTCTTTTTTGCGGGTGACGTTCTGGTTGTATTCGAGTTCCACTCTAAATCGAATGATATGGTGTTCGTGGTGAAAAAGTTTCTGCGCCTTTTCCCGCACGATTCTTTTCAGAGATTCCGTCAACTCGAGGTGACGACCAGTGATAATTACCTCATTACTGTGCATACTTGTACTCCTTGGTTTGGGGTTAAATTCTGAGGCGGACCCGTTTTGGGGAAGGGCATCCCGAAGGATGGGGAATGGGGGCGCGTTCCCGATTTCTTGGCATCAAAGGGCAATCTATTTCGAGATACGGGAACATTTTAAAGGGATTAACCAAAAAACTAACCCGATTTTGGCAAAATTGCAACTCCTCAGACGCGGAATTATAAACCACCAAGGATTCGACCGGCCGGAAGAATTCCAGGCCGCATGTCTCACAAATCTTCTACTGCACTCCGGAATCCCGGCACTGGCGCGGACTTCGTTGGATTCGCGACTATGCAGGGTGTCGACCCGGCTTCGCCCAAGGGCTACGGCCGGACAGGCCCAGCTTCATCCGCTCATCAGCGCGAAGCCCACACCAGCACTCGATCTTCGTTCCCTCGCTACGAATTTTGTGAGACATGCGGCCTAGGCCGATAGGTGGGCATATTCGCCAAAAATTAGCCAATATCGCTTTACAAATGAAACTATTCCGTTACATTTGTAACGAAAATGTCACATTCGTAACAATATTTATCCCCATGAAAACGCTCTTAGTTGCTATTCTCTCTCTCCTGTTTCTAGGCGCTGCCGCCGCAGTTGGCAATGCGAACGAAAGGGACCATAAGAAATCTCCCGTTCACGGGAAGGTGGGTCCGATAACTGCCAAAACGGAGCAACCGGTATTACCCAGCAACCTGTTGAAACCGGGTGAATCGGCAGAAATTGTCATCTGCTGCGCTATCGACGAAGACGGGGATCTGGTAAATGCCAGAACCATATCCACTACGCACATGGAGCTGGAGAAGGTTGTTATTGAAAGCCTGGAAAAGTGGGAATTCCGCCCGGCCATGCTCAATGGAAAACCGGTAAGGTCGCGGGTGGATATTCCATTCAAATTCGTGCTGGCCAAAAACTGAAGTCAACACCTGAAACACCACTTGGAGCGGTGTTTCAGATGGCCATTCGGCTCTTATCCAACTCTTCCAGTTTCATTCTGAGGAATTGGCTGAGGTCGTGGAGGTTACCCCTGACTTTCGAATTGCGGGGCAGGTCCACCAAACAGGCGACGGCCTCATCCAGTAAATCGGATACGAAGGAAATTCCCTGCTTATAGATACCGTGCGATTCGAGAATGGTCCGGACGGTAGCTTCGTCCGCGTTCTGGAGGGCCCGGATCAGTTTCCCGGAAGCTGTCTCGTTCTGACG
>JAABVD010000309.1 GCA_014529615.1 Opitutia bacterium | reverse complement strand
GGGTTTTTCCTCCGCAAGGATTGTCACCAAGGCGCCCTGGGGGGGAGGCGGGCAAACCCGGCTACTTTTCCACCGGGGCGTTTACCAGGTTTCCGTATTCGGTCCAACTACCGTCGTAATTACGAACGTTTTCCAGGCCCAGCAGATACTTCAGGGCAAACCAGGTATGGCTGGATCGCTCCCCGATGCGGCAATAGGCGATGGTCGGTTTATCCGGGGTCACTCCCTGGTCCTCCATATAGATTTTCCGCAATTCATCCGCCGATTTGAAGGTGCCATCTTCCGCCACCGCCGTCACCCAAGGCACGTTTTTGGCGCCCGGGATGTGACCTCCCCGCTGACAGGTTTCGGGAAGTCCGGGAGGGGCCAGAATCTTCCCGGTAAATTCGTCCGGGCTACGCACGTCCACCAAGTTCTCACTGGCAGATTTCGACACCTCCATGGCATCGGTCAGGAACGCCCGCAGGGATTCGTCCGCATCATCGGCTCGATAAGTAGTCGGGGTGACTTCGGTCGGGGTAGTGACCAGTTCCTTGTCATCCTCGTTCAACCATTTGAGGCGGCCTCCGTCCATCAAGCGAACATCCGCGTGTCCGTAAATTTTGAAGATCCAAAGGCCGTAGGCGGCAAACCAGTTGTTGTTGTCGCCATAGACGATCACCGTATCATCCTTCTCGACGCCGGATTTCCCCAGCAATTCTTCGAAATCCTCCTTGCTAATGATGTCCCGCACAATCTGGTCCTGCAACTGGGTTTGCCAGTTGAACCCGACCGATCCCGGGATATGACCCGCTTCATAGGCCTGGGTATCGACATCGATTTCGACGAGTTTGATTTTCGGGTCATTGAGGCGCTCATTCACCCAATCGGTGGTAACGAGCATTTCCGGATGAGCATATTGATTCATGGTGTATTTCCTACTGTAATTTAAAGGTGGAGGTTAGAAAATGGAATGGGGTTATCGGGGCTCGAGCCCCTCCCCCAGGTCCTTCAAGTGGAGAGCCATGTTGGAGGCGTATTTGAAAATGTTGTCGCAAAAAATCATGACCCCGCATCCTTCCCGTTCGTTTTGCAAAACGCGGGTCGCCCCCTCGAATATCAATCCGCTGCTGGGGCCGGCCATGAGTCCTTCCTTCTGGCAGAGTTCCATGGCGCGGGTGTAAGCCAATTCGTAGTCGATTTCCAATATTTCGTCGATCAATGAGGGATCGAACAGTTTGGATGCCTCCAATTGACTGATATTGCGCAGGCCGGGAACATCGTGACCCTCCGTGGGCTGCACGGCATAAATGCGGATATTGGCATCCTTTTTCTTCAGGTAGCGGGACAAGCCGGTCACCGTTCCACACGTTCCGAGGGAGGTAAAAACATGGGTCACCTCGCCCTCGGTCTGCTTCCAAATCTCCGGGCCGGTGGTTTTCAAATGCGCCTCCACGTTTTTCTGATTCTCGTATTGGTTGGGCATTACGTATTTGTCCCGCGCCGCTTTGGCATGGGTCTTGGCCAGGTTGATGGATCCGTCTCCCAGACCCGGGGCAGGGCAAAGGGCGTCGTTGACCACGTCGAGTTCGGCGCCAAAAATTTTCAAGAGGATCTTTTTTTCCTTGGGAACCTTGTTCGGTACTACTGCCCGTGTGGAATAACCGCGCGCCCCGGCCAAAGCGGCCAGGCTGATTCCGGTATTGCCGGAGGTGGGTTCCACAATGCCGCGGCCGTCCCCTAATTCGCCCCTCTCTTCCAAATCCCGGATCATCTGCCAAGCGGCGCGGTCTTTGACCGATCCCAGCGGATTCAACCATTCCAGCTTGGCAAACAGTTGAAAGGATTTGACGGGATTCAGGCGATTGATGCGGACCATGGGCGATGGATTGTCCACGTCGGGCAACATCTCGAATATGTCGTTGTAGACCCGGGTACGATGCGCAGGGGCCCCGGATTTGGGGATCGGTTTTCCCACGGTCGTCGTGCTCATGATTATGAATTTTTTCCCTGAGTTTTCAGGAACCCGGCACCCCCACCGCACATGCGTCATCCCGACAGGTCTCTTCGACGCCGTTTTTTGCCGCTCCCTCGATGGCGGTTCGCAAGACAACGCCCGCATTGACCGCAGCCGACAAATCAACCGCGGCCCGGATGGTTTGGTAAGGAATCCCGGCTTGGAGGGCCTGCTCCATACGTCGGCCCGTACAAAACTGGCATCCGCGGGTCAGCACGACCCCCAATCCGATGAGGTGTTTTTCACGATCGGTGAGATCGTTTGTATTCCCGGTGGCTCCCAGAGCCTGGGCAACTTTGAATTCTGACGCTTCCATGGCAATCTCCTTGTTTTCCTGTCGTTGTATGGGGTTCCAAATGGGTCAATTGGCCACAATCGAATCTACCTCGACCAAGGCCCCCGGCCCTCCTTCCAGATCGAGGCGCAATTGCCGAATGTGCCCGCTCCAATGCGGATTGGAGGACAAATCAAAGGTATACGCAGCAAAGCCATCCCCTCCCTTTACCTTCAGGGGACCTGCCACCCTGTCCATCCGGCCCGATCCATTATCGGCCGATAACCAGACCGAAAGGGGTGTGGAACTGCGCAGGTTCAACACCAGTTTTTTGGCATTTCTGGTCGCATCGACCTCGAGTCCATCGCGCACGAGCGAACCTTTCCCATCGGCCAGATCAAAATCGAGGTATCCGAGATAGCCGGCAATATTTCCCAGGTTGCCTTCTCCCTTCCAACCTTCCGTCTGCCAACCCCCGTTATCAAAATAAAACTCCAGTTTACCGTCCAGAGGATCGCGACCATTTATTTTTTCCCAGGCGCTGGACAATCCGTCTCCGTCATCGTCGGAGCGCACCACT
>JAABVD010000308.1 GCA_014529615.1 Opitutia bacterium | reverse complement strand
TGCCTTTGTGCCTTTCCCAAATCCTAATTCGCGCGCCCCAGCGCGCCTCCCCCTCATTAGCCGAGAAAATCCGATTGCCCATTGGGCAGACATTCTTAATTTCAATCCCATGCTGACTGAAGATCTGAAAAAATTGTCCAAGCCAGAGAAGCTACTTCTCATCAATGACTTATGGGACGATATTATTCAGGATCCTTCAGATATCCCTCTTACCTCAGAACAGAAACAGAAACTGGACCGGCGTTATGCCGAGTTCCTGGAAGATCCTGACGAGGGGAAGTCTTGGGATGCTTTCAAGAATGAATTGAAAAAGAATTCATGACCTACCAGGTGGTTGTCCGCAATCGCGCTCAGGTCGAGATTGCGGAAATCATGCAGTGGTATGAAAGTAAGGAAGAAGGACTGGGGAGCTACTTTCTGCTATGCCTGGACGCATCCATAGAGGCGATGCGACGTTATCCTACGGCCCATCGAATTATCCTTCATGAGTACCGGCGATTCTTTGTGCGAAAGTTCCCAGTCGGAATTTATTACATCGTGAAGGACAATATGATCTACGTAGATGTCGTGGAACCTTTTCCTCGTGACCCGTCAAGGCTCGATGAAAAACTCAATACCTGACAATACCGGGCTTGTCGCGGGGTTTGGCTTCACCGACAGTGGCTTCGTTGCCCTCTTCGCGCCTCATTCCATTGCTCCCATTCCTCATCCTCCTGGCCTCCCGCGGCCGGCCTGTCATCAATGACCCAAAACCGCTTTGAAAAAAGTGGACAATTCCTCATCCTCCCTGCCTCTATCCATCATTCCATTATTCCATCATTCCCATTCCCCATTCCTAATTCCTAATTCCTAATTCGCGCCCTTGGGCGCTTCCCCCTATCCTGTATATCCTGTCTATCCATGTTCGATTCTTTTCCTCATCCGTGCTCATCCGTGCTCATCCGTGGTTAATCCCTTCCCCCTCCTCAATCGTGATCTTGATCGTGATCCTGATCTTGATCTCTCCCCTCCAATCCTAATTTTTCCTCCCTCTCTCCCCTCTGCACCTTCCCTGTCACGCCGTAGCCCGCCACGCGGCGAAGGCGGATGCGTCCTCTGTGGTTAATCCTCTCCCCTCCCTTTTTGAGTCTTTTGTGCCTTTTGTGGTTAATCCCCTTCCCAATCCCAATTCCTAATTCGCGCGCCTTGGCGCGCTTCCCCCTCATAACCCGGTACGTGGCTTTGGATCGGCGTTTGTATCGGGCAACATACCGGACAGATTTTGTTTCACCGCACTGAACTCGGGTAGCTCAGCCAGATTCCGGAATTCGTCCGGGTCGTTTTGGGGGTTGTACAATTCCTCCGATCCATCGGCATAGCGAATGTAATGCCAATCCACCGTGCGCACCGAATGGTTTCTGAATTTGTGCGTGGTGAGGACTGCCCGCCCCGTTTTCAGGGCGGGATTGCGGATCAAGGGCAAGAGGCTTTGCCCATCGAGACGTGGCGCGTCTTTCAAGTCGCACAAATCGACCAGCGTGGGGTAAATGTCGACCAGGCTGGCCGGTTGGTTGGTCACAGCGCCGGCCGTTCCATGGCGCGGATCCACGAAGATCAGGGGCACCTGAGTGGCCTGATTCCAAAGCACAAACTTCTCCCAATGCTGCTTGTGTCCAAGGTGGTACCCATGGTCGCTCCACAAGACGATGAGAGTGTTTTCGGCCAAGGGACCGTTTTCCAGCGCTTTCATCAAACGACCCACCATGGCGTCGGCAAATGTCATCGACGCCAAGTAACCCTGAACCGCCTTCTTCCACTGGTTGTTTTCCACCACCCAGGCTTGCCAATGCTTGCGCGCCCATTCGTTGCCGGTAGGTGGAATGTCCTCAAAATCGTCTTCCGGAACCGGCGGCAGGACTATTTCCTCGAGGGGATGCTGGTCAAAATATTTCTTGGGACTCCACCAAGGCACGTGGGGCCTATAAATGCCCACCCCTATAAAGAGAGGTTTTTCGTGCTCCCTGGATAGCTGTTCCTCCGCCCACCGGATCAATTTTCCATCGGCCATGTCATCATCCTCGATTTCCAGAGGGGCCCAATCGAAATGACCCCTATAGAACCTTTTAATCCCATTCATGGGCCACGTCCCCGGTTTTACTTCCCGGGTCATTTGCGCTTCCTTGCTTGGAAAATATTCATCCCAAGGTTCGGAATCGAAGAAGCCCGTGTAGGCCCGAATGTTCAAGGAGTGAGCGTGGTAGAGTTTTCCTCCGCCGATTACCTTGTATCCGTTTTTCCGGAAGATTTCGGGTAAGGTTTGCAAGTCGAACACATCGGGAAACCGACGCCAATCAACTTGGTTTTCATAGATACCGGTACTTGAAGGGTAACGCCCCGTCATGACGCTCACGCGGGAAGGATTGCAACCCGGAGCCGCACAATGGGCATTGGAAAAAGATACGCCCATACTGGCCAGACGGTCCATGTGGGGAGTTTTTACTCCCGGATATCCGCCCAAAAATCCCACCATGTTGTTGAGGTCGTCTACAGCAATGAACAGGACGTTGGGCTGGGCCGATACTACCAGCCCCGATCCCATCAAAACCGCAACGATAACGTATATCCGCAAGGAAAACACCGCCAAATCAAATTAAGAGACGTTATTGCCCTTCGATTCAGGGAATACCTGGACCCAACCAACTAATCAACCTGAATTGTCCACAGTCAAGACCCCTTCTCCAAAGCAAACTCGTCATAAAGCCGCTCCTACAACCTAAATTGCCTTTTCTGCTCATCGTCTGCAGACCGGCACGAATACACGTCGTCGAAAAATCACTCCCCCCTTGAGGGGGAGTCGGCAAGACAAGGGCGTCAGCCCGC
>JAABVD010000307.1:1401-4770 GCA_014529615.1 Opitutia bacterium | reverse complement strand
TGATCTCTCTCCCATCATTTCCCTCTCCTAATTCTTAATTCGCGCACCCCAGCGCGCCTGTGCTTCCCTCTTTGCGTTACTTTGCGCCCTTCGCGAGAGCCTATTCCAAATCTCTGTGCTCTCTGTGGCCTCTGTGGTTAGTTCATTTTCCGCCTTCCCGAGAGCCAACTTTTCCACCGCCAACCTCCAAATCGAAGCATTCCTAATTCCTCATTGGCGCCAACGGCGCCTTACCGCGCCTTACCGTTCATGGAGCAGCTCCGCTATCTGGATAGCGTTCAAGGCGGCTCCCTTCCAAAGCTGATCCCCACTCACCCAAAAGGACAAGCCGTTCTGCAAAGCCGTATCCTTTCGAATGCGTCCGACCCCGCAATTTTCCTTTTCGGTATAGTCAATGGGGGTGGGATACCGGTTGTTTGCGGTATCGTCGCAAAGTTCCGATCCGGGAAAATCCTCAATGGCATGGCGGGCCCGCTCCAGGTCTACCGGCCTTTCGAATTCCGCCTGAACGGATACCGAATGGGCTCGAAAAACCGGCACCCGCACACAGGTGCAGGAAACTTTCAGGTCGGGCAATCCCATGATCTTGCGACCCTCGTTCTGCATTTTCATTTCCTCCTTGGTATAACCATTCTCCAGGAACATTTCCACGTGGGGCAGAAGATTGTAAGCAATCTGATAGGGATAAACATCGACAACAGGCTGCTCCTTTTCGGCTATGGCCGCTATTTGGTCTTCCAGTTCGGCTATGGCCGCCGCTCCGGTTCCGGACACCGCCTGGTAGGTGGAGGCAAAGAACCGCCTGAGACCAAATGCGCCATGCAGTGGATAAACAGCCATCAGGGCAATGATGGTGGAGCAATTGGGATTGGCGATGATGCCCGAGTGATGGGCCGCGGCCTCGGGATTGATTTCCGGCACCACCAGGGGCACCGTTGGCTCCATGCGAAAGGCCGAACTGTTATCGATAACCACGCACCCTCGGCGGACCGCCTCCGGGGCCAGTTTGGCGGTAATCCCGGAACCGGCGCTGAACAGCGCCAAGTCCACCCCTTCGAAGGCCTCCGGCGTGGCTTCCTCCACTTCCCAGGATTGATCCCCATGGGAGAGGATCTTGCCCCTGGAACGGGCCGATGCCAGAAGCTTGAGATCGGCCAGGGGAAACTCCCTTTGGCAGAGCAACCGAATAAGCTCCCGGCCCACTGCGCCAGTGGCGCCAACAATTGCAACGGTATAGGCTTCATTCATAGGTCTAAGAAATAATCCGGCCCAAAATGGATATTGCCGCCCGGGAAATCAAGGTTGTTCTTCCGTCCCAAAGGTTGCAGAGAGCGCAAAGGAAGGAATAAACCACAGAGGACGCAGAGAGCACAGAGGGGGAAGGCGCGCTGGGGGGAGCGGGATCCATGTTCAAAACCCTTCTCCCCCCTTTGTGCCTTTCTCACTGAATTTCAGTTCCATGGCCATGTGGCGGGCCCGTTTGGACATTTTCTTCCAAGTCTTTTTCATGATCCTCGCCATCTTCTCCTCCGGGGTCTTTGCAGCCAGGTCATCGAATTGCTCCTGCAAAAACACGAGGCACAGGGCGTCCTCGATCAATTGTACTTCAGCATCCTTTCCCAGGCCCTTCTTCAGGTTGATGGAACGTACCCGGTCAATGGTTTGGGAACCATAACCCGCTTTTTCCAACACTTCAGCGCTCCTGTCCGCGTGAAACGCCTTCAGGTCTCGTCTCCAAGTCAAATACCCCACCCTGCCCTTCGGATAATCCGACCGGGGAATCTCCCAACGACACAGGTGCTGGCACCGGGCCGCCAGGAGCGCCACTTCCGAAGGGGCGGGGTCCAACCGAAATACCCACTCCGTCAACCTCCTGGCAAAAAACAACTCGAAGGGCACCGCCTCACCCTCCACCGTGCGGTGGTTGGGGTCGCGCCCGTTCAATAAATCAAACTCCGCTATGGCCCGGTGGAACCGTTCAGAATTTTCCATCCCCCAGGATAATCGACAACGAACCATTCTGACACGTCAAAAACACGGGGGAGAGGCGCGCTGGGGCCAAACAAATGTCGTCAAGATTGCCGGGGATCTTTCTCTTTCAGATCCTTATCTTGTCTATTTTGCCCCTTAATAAAAACGGTCACCAACCCTACCAAGGTGATTCCGGCAATTGATGCACCGGCTACATCATGTCCCGAGTAAACCAGGAAAGATCCAAGTGATAACCCAATTAAGGCGATAATGAATCCCATGATCTGACCACGGTTACTTTCATTTATCTGGCTGGAGACAACTTGTTTCTCAATTGCGAGTCTGTGCTTTCTTTGCTCTTCGGCTGCCTCCATTATGCGCTTTGCTGCGCCCGGCACTGCCTCATCATATTTTAATAATTGTTCAGGGGAAGGCAACGGACCAGAATGGATTACCTTTTCCGTAACCTGAACAAGCTGCTCTTTCCTATTTGGCTCAAGACTACCTCCCGGCTCTCGTGCAGGAGGCTGAAACCTTTTCTTGCCCCGCCTTGGTTTTTTCTTGGAAGTCAATTGTGCCTATTCAGTTGCCTTCAAGTCTTTGACTTCCTTATCCATCGCCACTCGCACATCTTCCCCGACACAGGCCCAATCCATAAACAGAGCCAAGGCATCCGCCTCTTTACCATTCTTTGATTGATTGAACTGATAATAGTTACCAGCAATGTTCATGACCGATCCAAATCCAGTTTTAAAATTGGGGGTAGACACCAAGAAATCCGTACAGATTTGACGATTCATAATTCAAAAGGCTGCTGTTCTCTTACGAGGCAATAAGACGATGAACAACCCAAGCTGTTCCCGAAAAAGAGAATAGTCAACTGGGGGCGCGGGGAGAAGAGGGAGAGAGATCAAGATCAGGATCACGATCAAGATCAAGATTTATGGGGACGCTAAGGCGCGCTGGGGCGCGCCAATTAGGAATTAGGAATTAGGAATTAGGAATTGGGGAGAAGGGAATTGAACATGGATGCACAGGATGAACAGGATTATTAATCAAACAACGCTTCCTTTGGTCGCTTGGTCCGGCTACGCCGGAACTGGAATTAACGGAGGGCGGACATTCCTGTCCGCCATTACCTTTTTATGGCAGGTTGCCTGCCGCTTCCCCCAATTACTAATTCCTAATTCGCGCGCCTCTTTGTGGCTATTCTAGTTCCGGCATAGCCGGACCCCATGAACTGTACTGGAAATAGTGGACACGGGATTCTCTTATTTTTTGTGGTTAGTTCCTTCCCCTTTGTGCCTTTTGTGGCTATTTTTCCTGTTTCTTCATCTCTTTGCGCTCTTGGCGACTTTGCGAGAGTCTATTCCTGGATGCTGGTCGCGGAGGGGTCGC
>JAABVD010000307.1:0-1219 GCA_014529615.1 Opitutia bacterium | reverse complement strand
TTGCAGTTCTTTGAAGTGTGGCTTGAGAAAATGGCGGACAGGAATGTCCGCCCTCCGTTAACTCTAGTTCCGGCGAAGCCGGATCAAGCGAAGCGTTGTTGAATAATTAATTATAAATTATTTTTGTGTTTTTTGTGCCTTTTGTGGTTAGTTCCTTCCCCACCTTCCCGAGAGTTAACCATTCCACCGCTAACCCCCAAATCGAAGCATTCCTAATTCCTAATTCCTAATTCCTAATTGGCGCCAACGGCGCCTTTGTGTGCCTTTTTCCACATGCGTTCCACTTTCCGGCAAAAGGCCGGAGTTCCGGCATAATAGTTGATCCTGGGAGCCCGCAGGTCGAACCGGGTCATGGGAAAAACGGAATCATCCATAAAATGAAATTCGGCGCCCACGGCTTGGCAAAAGGCATAGGCGGCGGCAATATCCCAAATACTGACCCGGCAACTGATCGATCCATCCAACAAACCGTTGGCCAGATAGGCCAGGTGCAGGGCGCCGGAACCATAATTGCGAAACTTGATACCAGCGCCTCTCAAGCAGGACAGGTAGTTGAAAATCCGGTCGGAGGAAAGTCCGTCGCAAGCCATGTAAAATTCCGATTCCCCGGTGCGGTTGCTGGGGGCCATGGCAAACGGACCATCCCAACTGCCCCACCCTTTGCCACCGCGCATGAGAACGTCCCGGGAAGCGTCGTAGATTATTCCGTAGAGGGGATATCCATTGCGCAGCAACCCCAGTGAAATGGCGCAGGTCGGCATGCCGAGGGCAAAATTGTTCGTGCCATCCACCGGGTCGATCACCCAGACATACTCCGAGACGATATCATAGGGCGCATCGGCGGCCTGGGTTTCCTCGGAAAAAAACTGATCCTGGGGAAAGGCCTCCAGAATCCGGGCCTCAACTTGCCGGGAAATGGCCAGGTCGGCTTCCGTGACCCGGGAGCGGTCCGCTTTCCACCGGCTTTCCACCTTGCCCATCAACCGCCTGAATTGCGCCACTTGGCTTTCCACCACCTCGACACCGACTCGAATGCGCTTTTCGACCGCCTCCCCGCTTTGCATGCAGGCCAGTGCAAATGGGTTGTTTTCGGTGGTCAAGCTTTCTGTAAGGCGCGCAAAGGGCGCGCCAATTAGGAATGAGGAATTGGGGGAAGGGAGAGGGATTAACCACAAAAAGCGCAAAAGACGCAAAGAGAAATGGGGAGGGAGGAAACCAC
>JAABVD010000028.1:15424-15871 GCA_014529615.1 Opitutia bacterium | reverse complement strand
GGTCCGAATCATCGATCCCATAAACCTCGATGATGGCTACTCCGGTAGTTTCATCCTTTCCTTCAACCTTGGCCGTATAGCCACCGGGAACCAGAGTGAGAACGGCCGCAGAGCTGAGGCTGCCGGCCGCCAAGGGTAGATCGCCTCCCCAAATAGCCGATATCCTTTGTCCCTGGCTGTCCTCCCAATCGTCGTTGACCATGAACTCGATGGGAGGATCGAGCGGAGTGCGAGGAGGCTCGCCCTCGCTGATTTGGATGACCGTGAGAACCGGATCGGCCAGCGCATTGGTAATTCCTCTATCCGCCAATTCCGGGCCAAGCGCCTGAATGAGCACCTGCCGGGCCCCATCTTCGATGATGAAACCTCCGATCATGACCTCCTCTCCCGTTTCCACCAAGGCGCGCGTAGAAATATTGACAAACTGGCCATCGGCCGCCGAGGCCG
>JAABVD010000028.1:0-15308 GCA_014529615.1 Opitutia bacterium | reverse complement strand
GCAAAGACGCAAATCCAACGAAGTCCGCGTCAGCGCCGGTATTCCGGAGCGCAGTAGAAAATTTGTGAGACATGCGGGCCAGCTGCATCGCCGCCGCGCCGCCGATCAGGATGGCCAAGCTGCGCCATGGCTCGAACGTCAACGATCCACAGAACACCTTACAGAACATGGATGTGTAAATTCAGAAAACACCAGGATCAAGTCAATCGATTAAACAGCGCTGCGAACTTCCCTCTCCTCCCCCCGCGACCCATTTTGAGTCTTTTGTGCTTTTTGTGGCTATTTCTTCCAGCCGTGCTCATTCGTGGTTGAATAGCGCCCCTGCATGATCTCTCGCCAAGACGCTAAGAACGCCAAGATTGGGGGAAGGTGATAGATCCCGATCCCGATCAAGATTGAGAGCCATCAGGGCCCATCTATCACTCCACCCTTGAGGGGGAGTCGGCAAGACAAGGGCGGCAGCCCGCAGTCGCGCCGGTGGGGGGTGGGCGTCAGCCCTTCATCCGTGCCCATCCGTGGTCCATCTCTCCCCATTCCCCATTCCTAATTCCTCATTCCTCATTCCTCATTCGCGCGCTTTGGCGCGCATTCCCCTCTCCCCACTTTGTGCCTTTGCCCCTTTCTCCCTCCTAATTTTTGACTACAACTGACGAAATTGGGCTAAGCCGTCGGCCTATTTCGGTAGATGCGGCGGCGTTTCTCCCGCATCCTCACAGTGGCATCAGCCGAGCCATCGTGGAAGGAACCAAACCAGCGGTCCCATGGCGCGTCGACGGTGCCGTAATTGCACTCGAAAAAGCGGTGGTGCAGTTGGTGGTGAAAGTCTGCGGCGTCCACCACACTCGTATCTTTGACCAGCAACTTCTCAAAACCGGCGTGGGAAAACGCCGGACCCAGGCACCGGGTGTAAAGGTGTACCAGCAAAATGACGGGATGGGACGGCAGGACGAAGTGTAGAAGCACTGAGGATACGTAGATGGCGTGCTCGACTGGGTGCATCGCCATCCCCGACCAGGGGCCGATATGGATGTTGCGGTGGTGCAATCGATGCACGGCCTTGTACAACGGCGGCCAATGCAGCAGCCGGTGAATCAGGAAAAAGTGCGACGAAAGGAGCATGGGCATGACAAGCAGCCACAGAACGAAAACCAAGGGATGATCGATGAAGGCGAAGCTGGGAACCATGCCGTTGGCCAAGCCCCAGAAATAGAGCGCCTCGTAAGCGCTCCAGACCGTCATCCCACTGGCCAAGGACCAGAACATGTTGTCCCAAACCTGATTGCGAAAGGAAAATTTCCGGCTCTTATCAAACTTTTCGCGGGCATCGTATTTGAGGCGCTTGCCTTGCAGGCGGAACGTGAACAGGTAGAGGTGAAGGCCACCCGCAACCACCACCATGAACAGAAAGTTGCGCAAAAAGATCAGCCCGACCCATTCCGCCGAGAGCGACCGCATCACGGAAAGATCCGGGACCCAATACCGGTAGACCAACGCGGCCATAATGAGAAAGAGCACGTTCCGCGTTACCGTCACCCAACGCTTGGTCAGTGCAATCACGAAGGCCTTGGGATTCAGAGGCCAATCGAATAGCGGGGAGAAAACCACGGGCGTCGTGTGGTTCCAGGATTCCTTTCCTTTCGAGGATCTCCGAGCTTTTCCCTTCATACCGGTTTCAAAATTTCAGGTAGGCTTCACTTTTGAATATATACTCCGCAGAAAACGCATTCCGATAACGTTCAGCCTGAAAACCTCTTGGAAAAGACGAAAGGGGTCAAACCCGAACGGCGCTTGGTTAACCCGAATATCTCACGAAATTCGTCGCGAGCGAACGGAGATCGGGTGCTGGTGTGGGTTAAAATCGACCGCAAAATTCAGTCAGTCGGTTGATTCCCTTTTCGATGATGGCGTCGGAAGTGGCGTAACTGAGACGGATGTAGGCATCAGCTCCAAATCCGCTGCCGGGGACGACCGCCACCCTGCTCTCCTCCAGCAGGCGCGCGGCAAAATCATCGGAAGTCAGTCCAAAGGAAGAAACATTGGGGAAGAGGTAAAAGGCTCCTTGCGCCCGCAAGCAGCTTACCCCCGCTATGGCCTGAAGGCCCTCCAGCAAAAACAGGCGGCGGCGGTCAAAAGCGACGAGCATTTCATCGATGGCGGCCCGCGCCTTTTCCGGATGTTCCAGGGCGGCCAAGGCGCCCCATTGGGCGAAGGTGGTGGCATTGGAACTGGTCTGGCTTTGCAGGCTGGATATGGCTTTGGCAATAGCTGCCGGGGCGTGCAGTACCCCGAGCCGCCAACCGGTCATGGAAAATGTTTTGCTGAATCCACTGACCGTAATGGTGAGATCGGCGGCTTCCTTACTGAAGGATGCCGGTGAATCGTGTTTGAGGCCGTCATAGTAGAGGTACTCATAGATTTCATCGGACATGGCATAAATCCCATTGCTCACGACCACCTCCATCACGGCTTCAAGTTCCTCCCGTGAATAAACGGCGCCAGTGGGATTGGAAGGAGAATTCAATATCAGCATGCGGGTGCGGGGGGTAACGGCATCCTTCAATTGTTCCGGGGTTATTTTGAAACCCTGGTCGTCCCCCGCCATGATAATTTTGGGAGTGGCTCCGGCCAACTTGACCATTTCCGGATAGCTCACCCAATAGGGCGCCGGGATAATCACCTCATCTCCGGGGCCGCAAGTGGCGAGGATGGCCAGATAGAGGGAGAATTTTCCCCCGGGAGAGACGACCACCTCATTGGCGGCAGCGGTCTCGATTTGGTTAAAGGAGCGAAACTTTTCTGCCAAACCCGAACGAAGCGGGGGAATGCCGGGGGTGGCCGCATATTTGGTTTTGCCCTCATCCAATGCGGCCTTACAGGCCTCCTTGATGAAATCCGGTGTATCGAAATCCGGCTCTCCAGCCCCAAAACCGGCAATATCCTGGCCGGCAGCGATCATTTCCTTGACCCGGGTATCCACCGCCAAGGTGGGAGAGGGAGAAACGTTTTTTGCCCAAGTTGATAGTGTCATAATAATTTGAATCTAATTTCGTGTCGAAATACTGAGGTGATCCATCTGAGTAACTTTGCCCCTCGCCTTCAAGTAAAAGGAACGAAAATTTTTCCAGCCCTCGATTCCCCGCCTCCGGCCATTCTCCCTTCAGCGAATCTCGCTGTAGAAGTTGGAGGGAATTTCGGGTACAAGGGTTGGAAGTTCGCCCCGGCTCAAGGGATGGTTAAAGAACTCCAGGCCCATAGCGGCATCCGTGATCCTGAACCTGGTTTTATCGCGGCTTTTCTCGTCCATGAAATCAATGGTTTTGGGCAACCATATTCCATCGACCTTTTTCAGGTCCAATAGTCGAAAAGTTTTAACCGTATTTCCCTCCCCGTCCACGTACTCGGCCTTGAGCATAGCATTGAACGCTTCATCCAGAAAAACCAATACACCACTGAGGTCGGCCATCTTTCCACGAAAATCCTCCGGGGCCATCATGAAAAAAGAATGGGCAATCCGGCCGCGAATTTTGGTTACCCCATCGTACTCCCAATCATCCCACTAGATGTACGGCATCATCAGATCAAAAGGCGTAACCAGGAACCCTTCCGCCGTCTCCCGGAGCCAATCCAATTCCGGCAACCGATTCCATTGCGGATCTTGGGCATTACGAGTGGAAATGAACCCTTCCGGACCGTTGCGCAGGTAGAACTCATGAGCAGATGGGTTGTTTATCTTGAGAAGCGTAACGGGGCCCTCAGGTAAATTGCTGCCCCAGAGCGTTCCGGTCACTTTTTCGGGATTTCCCCTTCTCGGGATATACTGCATTTCAAATCGGGTACTGTAGTCCCCATCAATCCAGAGGTTACGAAATACCTTCAGCCGCTCCCGGCCCTCCTCCAAATCGATTTCCCGCAGCAGTTCCACTCTCGGCCTGCGCTGCGAACCCTGTGCCCAAATTTCCGTGCAGGTGAGGCCGGCCAAACATGCGGCCAGGGAGAGATGTTTCCAAGGGAGGAGTTTCAAGACCTGAAAAACCACTTCAGGGTTATTCAACTCCTTCTTCAGGAGTCGATACCCCGGCCTCAGCCGCTTCCCCTGCGTTTCCTTCCCCGGCCGGGCCTGCAACCTCCTGGCCGGTCGATTCCGAGCCGATTTCGGGCAAGGGCGGCTCCAGAGTGGAACCGGTTGGGGCGGTGGATGGAGTAACATCTCCATCTTCAACCTCTATTACATCGCTCAAAAGCCCCTCCTCGCCAGTGGCTTGGCTGTCCTCGACAACGGTCAAATTTCCCAGGTAGAGGGCAAAGGTCAGGATAAAAAAACCGATGACGCTATAGATGGTGGTTTTGTTGAGCACATTGCTGGATTCCGCACCTAGCGCCGCCTCCATGGAACCGCCTCCCAAGGCCGCTCCCAAACCTCCATCGGCCCTGGGCTTTTGCACCAACACCAGCAAGAGGGTAAATAAACACAACAACAACAAGAGGAAGCTGAATATGGCGATTGTGATTTGCATCCCGGAACTCTTTAGAAAAACGGGCTAATTTGCCGGCCTGGCCCTCACTGTGCAAGGAAAAACCTCAACCCTTCAGGATTCGATCCCCATCTCCTCCAGTATCCGGGCCAAATCATCGTTGCCAAAATATTCGATGATGATTCTACCCTTCTTGGCGGTGTGCCTGAGGACTACACGGGTCTTGTACCGTCGGGATATCTTTCCCTCCAATTCGGATAAGGCGGCCTCTTCGGCCGGTGATTGTGCCGCCCCCGCCTTGGCCGCGGTCTGACCACGGCTTTCCCGGACCTGCTTGGCCAAACGTTCCGTCTCCCGCACGCTGGATCCCTGCTCAAGGATACGCCGGGCCAACACAGTGCGCTGGGTTTCATCTTCGATGCCCAGCAGCACTTTGGCATGACCCCGCGACAAATGGCCCTTCCGAATATAACCCTGCACTTCCTTATCCAACTGAAGCAGCCTCAAGGCGTTGGCGATGGTGGCGCGGCCCTTGCCCACCCGTTCACCTACCTGCTCCTGGGTCAGGTCGAAATCGCGCAGGAGGCTGGCAAATCCAACCGCCTCCTCGATGGGATTCAATCCCTCCCGTTGCAGGTTTTCGATAAGACTGATGGCGGCAGATGAGGCGTCGCTGGCTTCCACGACGCGGGCCGGAATGGTTTTCAAATTTAATTGCCGACAGGCCTTCCAACGGCGCTCCCCCGCTATCAGTTGATAGGTTGCCCCATCCTTCCGCACCACAATGGGCTGCAACAAGCCTTCGGAGCGTATACTCTCGGCCAACTCCGCCAAATGGGCTTCATTAAAATCCCGTCGGGGCTGGAAGGGATTCGGTTCAATCGCATCGATATTCAAATCCCGGTACTCGGGGTTTCCGGCCGGATTGACGCCATCCTCCAGTACTTCGATGAAGGATGGGGCTTTTTTGAGGACTGGCTCGGCCTCGGTTTTCTCCAAGAGACCGGGGTTTGCCACACCTTCGGCAATCAAACTACCCAATCCTCTTCCCAGTCCACCTGTCTTTTTTGCCATCTGACTGAAACTAGTTGGGGTTGTCCACTGGAATAAAAAGCTCTTTTCCTACCATTAGCCGATCCGGATTTGGAATCTTGTTCGCATTGATAATATAGGAAACCTTGGAACCCGACTCCTTGGCAATCTTGGAAATGGTGTCCCCGGTCTGAACTTTATAATAGATGCCCGACTTCGGGTAGTTGTCGGAAAACTCCACCACCTTCAGCGTGGCCGGAGCACCCCCAACGCCGGCCAGGGATTGAATAGATTTTTCCGTTTCACTGGCCAAGGCCCGAATTTGCGCGCTGACCTGTGAAATGATCTGCTCCTTATTCGCCTTGTTCAACCGGTTGACTTCGCTCCGCAGGGATACCAGTTCCTGGTTGAAAAATTTTTCCGAAATAAATCCGCTGCCGGAGTTTTTTTCTTCGAGGGCCTTAAGACGGATCTGCAGGGAATTGCTCGCCCGGAACAACCGCTCCAGCTCCAGGCGGATTTCCCCCAGTTGTTGCTTGAGCATGGCCACATCCTGAGAGAGGCCGGCCGTCTGGCTCCTGACCGGAAGCCGCTGCGGCTGGGATAAGTTCTGAGCCCCGGGAGCAAGGGCAGGAAGGATTAGATTAAATACAATAACGGGGATAATGAGTTGGGATTTCATATTGGATATTTTGGGGTTGGGCAGATGGGTTGAAAGGAACCCGGAGGAAGATTAACACGTTTTGTTATCGAGTTGAAAGAATCTTTTCTGGGAAATGGGTTTTTTGGAGACCAAAGGATACATTTTTCCGCCGGCAAAGCAGTCCCCCGGCTGTAAAAGGAAGCCCCGCGCAAATTCATTTACCGGCAATAACCTGCCACCGGGCTTCTGCAACGATTTAAGGATGAGAACCCCATCGCCCGTGGCCACTTCAAGGCCCTCCGCACCCATACTCAACACTTGGCCGAAGTTCCCCGGCGTCATTCCTCTCCGGTGGGTAGCGTGCCCTATTTTCAAGACGGTGTCCCCCAGGCGGGCAAAACATCCGGGCCAGGGATTGAGTCCCCTTATGCGTCTGGCCAATTGAGCAGCCGGTTTGGCAAAGTCGAGCTGGCCATCTTTTTTTATCATCATGCGGCAATAGGTAGCTTCACTTTCCGATTGCGGGGACTCCGCACAACGACCCTTGGACAGGCCCTCCAGATTCCGCTCCAATAATACAGGGCTCGCCGCCGACAATTTCTCGAGCAGAGATCCCCCAGTGTCCTCCTCGTCGATGGGGACAACCTCCTGGTCTATGATGGGACCGGCATCCAATTGCAACACCAGGCGCATCAGAGATATCCCCGTCACCCGTTCCCCGGAAACAATGGCGGATTCCACCGGAGAGGCTCCACGCAATTTGGGCAAGAGCGAGAGGTGCAAGTTATAGATCCCCAAGGCCGGCACGTCTAAAACGGGCTGAGGCAATATATGCCCGTAGGCCATGACCAGGATCAGATCCGGATTCAACTCCCTCAGCAGCGAAATAGCGCTTGCCGAAAAGGAGGCTGGTTGTTGCACGGCGATGCCGCGCTCCAAGGCCCAGGTCTTGACCCGGGAGGGCCGGATCTTTCTCCCCCGTCCATGCGGTCGGTCCGGTTGAGTATATACGGCCCTAATGGGGAAGTCATTCCGCCTTCCCCATATCAACTCCAGCGACGGGAGGGCGAGGGGATCAGATCCCATAAACACCATCGAAATGCCGGAATGGGAACTCATGACAGGGGTCAAATCGAAGGCCTGCACCTATCGCTTACGGTCTCTTGAAAGATTTGAAGGGCTTTTTTCCCACCAAATCAAACAAAACCGGGCAACCCCCAAGGTCGAATTCCCTGATCAGGTTCGATTGCAGGAAGCGCCGGTAGGTAGCATCCAACCTCCCCTCATTATTACAAAACAACCTGAACTTGATGGGCCGGTGAGAGATTTGCACGGCGTAATAAATTTTGAACCTTATCTTCTTTATGTGACGGGGAGGGTTGCGCCGCATCAATTTATTGAGCACGGTGTTGATGCGGCCCGTCGGTATTTCGGTAAACAGCCTCTTGTAGATCAGGGCCGATTGGGGAGGAATTTCATCGATCCTCAACCTCTCCAACGCCGAAACGAATAATACAGGGGCATCCGGCAGAAAAAATATTTCCTTGCGCAGGGACTTTTCAAACTTTTCGCGAAATTCCTCCAAATCCCTGTACCCGGGTAAGGGAGCCTCTTTAAACCGCTTTACCGCAAAATCCCATTTGTTGACCAGGACGATTATACCCTTCCCTTTTCCGAGGATTTGCCCGGCTATCAGTTTGTCCTGTTTGGTGACCCCATCGAGGGCGTCCAGAACCAGGAACACGACGTCGCTTCGGGCGATGGTGTCCTCCACTCGCAAGGAGGAGAAATACTCGATCGGATCGGATACCTTCGCCCTGCGCCGCAGACCAGCCGTGTCGATCAAGCTGAACTTCAACCGGTCTCCGCTATCGGTCTGGAAATCGAGATCCTGGCTTACGGAATCCCGAGTGGTTCCCGGGATTTCGCTCACGATCATGCGCTCTTCCCGCAGCAGCGCATTGCACAAGGAAGACTTTCCCACATTGGGGCGGCCGACAAAGGAAATGCGAATGCGGCCCTTCCAGCCCCAGGCCGCATCCGGCGAAGCGGATCCCAATTCCTCTCCCATGAGTTGCCGCAACCGATATATCCCCCGGCGGTGCTCGGCCGATGTAAAGACCACCCCGTTGAGGCCCAGTTTATTAAACTCGTGGACCTTGTCCTCGTGCTCGGGCCCATCGATCTTGTTCACCACGACCCAGGCCGGCTTACCGCTCGATCTCAGGCGCTCGGCCAGGATTTCATCCAAAGGGGTCATTCCCTCCAATCCGTCAGCCACAAGCAATACCAGTTCGGCGGCTTGGAGAGCAAATTCCACCTGCTGTTCCGTTGCACGTTGCAAGCGCCGGGGAGTCATCTCCGGTTTGATCCCGATGCCCCCTGTATCCAGAAGCATATGACCGGAATCAAGGGCGAAGCTTACAACGTCGCGCGTCACCCCCGGCCGGTCGTGCACGATGGACAATCGGCGGCCGGCAAGGGCATTGAATAAACAGCTCTTGCCCACGTTGGGGCGCCCCACCAGCGCTACACTTTTCTGCCCGAATTCCATGAAAAAAGGCGCCTGTGTAACAACTCCCCCACCATAAACCAACCAAAAACCAAAAGGACGCCACCCCGGGATCGGGGTAAATCAGGAATGGAAGAGGGAGAAAGGCGTGGAGGAAGAGGATGGTGAAGTTCGCCAAGCTCTCGAATCAAAATCCAGGATCCAGAAACCAGAAACCAGGATCCAGTCGGGTCAATTCCGACAGGGCGGGAGGGTCAGAGTTCCTGCACGAACGCATCGATCAATTGACACGCTTTCAGGAGGTCCCCGTATCCGGTCGAATAGTTGCAGCGGATAAAACCCTCCCCGCTCTCTCCGAAGGCATTTCCCGGGACCGTGGCCACCCGCTTGGCCTCGAATAATTTCAAGGCAAACGATTTGGAATCCAGCCCGGTGGATCGAATGGATGGAAAGGCAT
Source organism: Opitutia bacterium (assembly GCA_014529615.1). GTDB lineage: Bacteria > Verrucomicrobiota > Verrucomicrobiia > Opitutales > UBA2995 > JAABVD01. The sequence continues at coordinate 6,192 of JAABVD010000028.1, read as the reverse complement.
AGAAAGTTCCGTTGGGCAAATGGCAGTTCAGGCCCGATTGGTTCATTTTGCGCACGATCAGATCCCGCCTCCTGCGGTATTGATCCTTCATCCGGGCCACGGCTTCGGCGCCATTCTGGAGGGCTTCAATGGCGGCCTCCTGACTGAGAATAGGGGCGCACAACATACTGTATTGGTGCACTTTCATCATCGCCTCAGTCAGCTCGCTCCGGGCGCAAGCAAATCCAATGCGAAAACCGGTCATGGCAAAGGCCTTGGAACAACCGTGCAGTAAAATCGTTCGATCGCGCATGCCGGGCAAGCTGGCGATGGAAGTGTGTTTCCCTGCAAAGGTGAGTTCCCCGTAGATTTCATCGCTGATCACCAGCAGGTCTTTTTCCTGGGCAAAACGGGCCACTTCCCGCAATTGCGCGATTGAAACCGTTCCCCCGGTGGGGTTGGTGGGAAAGTTCAACACGAGCGCTTTCACCCCCGGCTCCCAGTAATTCCACAATTGTCTCGGATCCAAGGCAAAATTGTCCTCTTCCCGGGTCGGCACTTTTACCCCGACCCCATGGGCCATGGAAATGCTGGGATGATAGGAAACGTAACACGGTTCATGGTACATGACCTTGTCACCCGGATTGATAATGGCCCGCAGAGCAATATCCAGGGCCTCGGAAACGCCGACCGTTACCAGAATCTGGCGTTCCGGATGATACTCCACGCGGAATTCCCTGGCCAGATAGCGCGCAATTACCCGGCGCAACTTGAGCAATCCAAGATTCGAGGTATAACTGGTTTTGCCCCGCTCCAAAGCATAGATGGCGGCTTCCCGGATGTGCCATGGGGTCGCAAACCCGGGTTCCCCCACACCGAGGGAAATGACATCGTCCGTCCCTTGCACCAATTCAAAAAATTCGCGAATGCCGGATCGGGGCATATCGCGTATATGTCGGGCTACGAATGAGCGTTGCCTCGTTGGCGTCTTCACGGACTGATCTTCGGTTTTTCAGGATCTTCCCTGGCTCCGGGCAAGAGGAAGCCCTGTTCCTTGTAAGCTCGCAGCATGAAGTGGGTAGCGGTGGATAGCACCCCGTCGATGGTGGCCAATCGCTCCGATACAAAACCGGCCACCGCTTTGAGGTGATGCCCTTTTACAAAAACCAGCAAGTCGTAAGCGCCCGACATGAGGTAACAGCTTTCCACTTCGTCAAAGCGGCTGATACGTTCCGAGAGCCGGTCGAAACCACCCTCCCGTTCCGGCTTGATTTTTACTTCTATGACGGCTCGAACCCAATCATCAATCTCCTTGGCGGGATTGAAAACGGGACGCCATCCGAGCAGAATATTCTTCTCCTTGAGTTCGGCCAAACGGGCCTCCACTTCCTCGACGGAATAGTTCAACACCTCGGCCATCTGGCTGGTGTTGAAGGGCTCCCCCTCAATTAATAATTGCAGGATCTTTTCCATAAAAGCCGGTGATCCTAAGGAACCTGAGGGGGAGTGCACGAAAAATTTAAACGCTTCCTCAGGGCGATTCGGCCTTGAGAAGTTCGAGGGCGCCCATCAATTGGGAATCGAGGATGGGCTTGAAGTCATACTGTTCAACAAAGGCTTCATCCCCCAGAATTTCCAGGTAACGGCGCTGCAGCATGAGTTTGCGCATCTCCTCGTCCGTCTGGGCAATTTCCAAATCGGGTTCGAGCCCACGTTTGTGAATGACCCGGCCGGCCGGCGTAAAATACATGGCAGTGGTCAGGCGCATGGCATCGCCATTATCGTATTGGAAAATAGTCTGGACCGAGCCCTTGCCAAACGTCCGCATCCCAACCAACTTGGCCCGTCCGATGTCCTGGAGGGCGCCGGCCACGATTTCGGATGCGCTGGCGCTACCCTTGTTTACCAGAATTGCCAGAGGGAAATCACCCTCGCGTTTGGGACTGGAAGCGCGGTAATGTTTATTGGCGGAAGTTTCCTTTCCCTCGGTGTAAACAACCGTCTCCCCAGGCTCGAAAAATTCGCCCGCCACCTCGACGGCCGAGCGCAGCACTCCACCCGCATTGTTGCGCAGGTCCAGAATCAGGCCCTCCAACCCATGACGATCCAATTCATCCAACGCTTCGCGAAATTCATGGCCCGTTTTTAAACCAAATTTCGTAATCCTGAGGTAGCCGATGCCTGGCTCGATCATGTGTGCCTGACGCACGCTGTCGACCTGGATCACACTGCGGACCACTTCCAAGTCCATCTCCCTGCCCGATACGGGTCGAACAATGGAAAATGCCACCTTGCTGCCCGGTCGTCCTCGCAGGCGCTCTACCACGTCCCTATACCGGGCGCCCTTCATGGATTCGCCTTCTATGCGGATGATCCGATCCCCTGGAAGCAATCCAGCCAATTCACCCGGGCTCCCCTCGATCGGAGCAACTACCGTTACCCAGCCTTCCGACCATTCCACCTCAATGCCTATTCCGCCGTACCGTTGCTCCGTGTCGATTTCAAATTCGCGGGCCTCCCGCCGTGGCAGGTATTGGGAATTTTCGTCCAGGGATTGCAACAGGTGGTCGATCGCATCCGCAGTCAATTCACCGGTATCCACCTCGTCCGACCGCACAAAATGCTTGGATACCAACTGAAGGGTTTCCTTGAATCGACCGGCTTCACGACCGTGCCGCCCGGAAAAAAGATCCCCTAGAATCGACCCCAGAGAAAGGACCAGGCCCAGTGAACCCAATCCCGCAAAAAGCGCTATTGCAACAAATCCTCGCTTCATAACTTTTTCAGACTCCGCCATTGGGTCTCATTAAACTATAAAGGTATCCTACAGTGAAAACGCGACCCCAACATCCGGACTCTTGGAAACTCCTGAAATTTTTGCAACAGGCGAGTGAGCCTCAGGGATATCTCAATTATTGCGACTATATCCGAGCCGCCCTCTACCATCCCCAATGGGGGTACTACCAAGGGGATAGGAACAGGGTTGGCCGACATGGGGAAAGCGATTACTACACCTCCCAAAGCCTGGGAAAGGTCTTCGCCGAAATGGTCTTGGAAGCAGCCCGGAAGTTGCTCAACCAATGTAGGATGGGATCCGGCCCTGCGCTGGAAGATTTTACCTTTGTCGAAATAGGTTGTGAACCGGGCCCTAACTGGTTCGCGAAAACGGCCCATCCATTCGGGAAGATGGACCATTACGGGGTAAACGATCCCCTCCATCTCTCCGGGCCCTGCGTGGTGTTTTCCAACGAACTTTTCGACGCTCAGCCTTTCTACAGGACCGTTTTCATGGATGGAGCGTGGCGCGAATTGGGAGTGGCTGTATCGGCTGATGGCCTCGATGAAATTTTTCTGGAGGATTTCTCACCCGCCGTGGCGGGTTTTCGACCCCAACTTCCTTCAACTGCAGTGGAGGGCTACCAACTGGATCTTCCCCTGCCTTCCGTGGACCTGTTGCATCATATCGCCCAAACCCGCTGGTCCGGTTTGTTCATAGCCTTGGACTATGGCAAATCCTGGGAAGAATTGATCCACCAATCACCCGGGGGCAGCGGGCGCGCCTATAGTCGACACCGGCAAAAACCGAATCTCCTGGAGGAGCCAGGCCAGCAAGACATCACTTGCCATATTTGCTGGACCTGGCTGATGGAAGAACTGGAAAGGTCCGGTTTCAAATCGATCCACCTGGAAAGTCAGGAAGCATTTTTCCTAAAACATGCCGGAAAAACCATTGAGCGCATCATCACCGCATGTCCGGGAGCCTTCCAACGGGATCGCCAAACCCTTAAACACCTCCTTCACCCCGCCGTTATGGGTCAGCAATTCCAGGCCCTGTGGGCCTACCGCCCGGAATCCTGATCCCAGCCGGCCCCTCCGCGCCCCGGCGGAATCCCCATCCCGGCCCAACTTCTTGACGAAGCACTAGGAAATGCGGTATGGATTGAAAACTTTCAAGGATCCCGCCATTGCCGTAACCCCATGCTAGTCGCCGTATTATTACTCACCTGTCTCCTTTGTGCAGTCGCCTTCAAGTACTACGGGAACTTCTTGAACAAGCGCTGTCGCATCGACGACGACAACCCGACTCCGGCCCAGACCCAGGAGGATGGGGTTGATTTTGTCCCCACCAGGGCCGCGGTCGTGTTTGGGCACCACTTTTCTTCCATTGCCGGCACCGGTCCTATCGTGGGCCCGGTCTTTGCCGGCATCTACTTTGGTTGGGGTCCGGCCTGGTTGTGGATTATTCTGGGGTGTATCTTCGTCGGTGGCGTGCACGATTTTGGCAGCACCCTGCTCTCCATTCGCAACAGGGGGAGGACTATCGCCGAGGTCAGCACCCGCTTGATCGGACCCTGGACGGGACGATTGTTCATGGTCTTTGTCTTGGCCGCACTGGTTTACGTTCTGGTCGTCTTTCTGGACCTTACCGCGGAAAACTTCATAGCCAAACCTGCCGTGGCCACCGCCTCGGGCTGGTTTATCCTGACCGCACTCATCTTCGGTTTCATCTCCTCAAGAACCAGAATACCCTTTGGCATTTCGCTTCTGCTATTTGTCCCGCTGACGTTTTTGGGCCTCTGGTTCGGGCACGCTTTCCCGGCTCCGGAGGCGCAAAAATTTATTTGGATCGTGGTGCTGCTGGCCTACTGCCTGATTGCGGCAGTGATGCCGGTAAATATTCTGCTCCAACCGCGCGATTTTCTCAGCGCTTTTTTCCTTTACGCCATTTTATTGAGCGGTATCGGAGGCATAGTATTGGGTGTTCCGGCCATTGAAGGTGAATTCTTCAAGGGCTGGATTAACGAAACCGCTACTCCCGCCTATCTGATTCCCGGTTTGTTCATTGTCATAGCCTGTGGAGCCTGCAGCGGGTTTCACTCCATAGTTTCCAGTGGAACGACATCCAAACAGATTCAGAAGGAAACCGACGTGCGCAAAGTCAGTTACGGAGCCATGTTGGTCGAGGGCGTTCTGGCCACCTTGTCCTTGGCCACGGTCATCGTGCTCACCTCATCCGACATTGCCAAAGTAGGCGGCAACCCAAACCTGGTCTTCGCCGGAGGTTTTGCCAAATTTTTGAGCGCTTTTTCCATTCCCGTCGAAATCGGAATCGAATTTGCCTTGCTCGGATTAACCACCTTCCTCCTGACCACCCTCGATACCTGCACACGTTTGTGCCGGTTTATTTTGGAGGAACTCCTGGAATGGCGCTCCGAATTGAGCCGCTACCTGGGGACCAGCCTGGTTCTCATTCTTCCTGCATTTTTTGCCCTGCAAACCTTCCATGGCCAACCGGCCTGGAAGGCAGTCTGGCCCATGTTTGGGGCCACTAACCAATTGTTGGCCGGTCTGGCTCTGGTTACCGTGGTGGTTTTTCTGCGCAGTCAGAAAATCAAAGCCGGGTTTGCCATTATTCCAGCCATTATCATGCTGATCATGCCGCTTTCCGCGCTGCTTTTCCTCATGAAATCCTTCGGGCTGCAAAGCATCATCGGCATCAGCAGCATCGTCATGTTCGGTCTGGGGTTATTGGTTGCGGTTATGGCCTTCCGCCTCTTGACCGCCAAAGAAGAACCTGCCCGGGAACTCCCCGCTACCCGATAAACATCCGTCCCAGGATGGAACCTGTCGAATACCCCATCGATGGCGAATTGGACCTGCACCAATTCAGACCCCAAGAGGTCAAGGACCTGGTTCCCGAATACCTTGAGTTATGCCGCAAAAAAGGCATTTACAAAGTTCGGGTGGTACATGGAAAAGGAAGGGGCACTTTGCGCGAAACCGTGCACCATCTGCTGGCCCGAATGGCTTGTGTGGAAAGATTCAGGCTAGCCGACGAGCGCTCCGGGAGTTGGGGAGCTACCTGGGTGTGGCTCAAGCCCGCGACCAAGCACCTTTCGCGGGAACGCCGGTAAAATAAATTAGTCGACCCTGAAAATATTATCATCGATTCGGTGGTTTGGATGGCTTCCTGCCTCGCCTCTGGATGCTGGATGCTCGATGCTTGATGCTGGTTCCAAAATCTTGATCGTGATCTTCCAATTCCTGATTCCTATTTGGCGCGCCCCAGCGCGCCTTCCCCCTCTCTCTGAACTCTGCACTCTGAACTCTTCTCCCCATCCGTGGTTAAAAAACCCTTCTGAATTAGCTCTCGAAAAGATCGCCAAGTTCGTTAAGATTTTGTGTGCCTTTGTGCCTTTGTGCCTTTGTGCC
>JAABVD010000306.1 GCA_014529615.1 Opitutia bacterium | reverse complement strand
CCCGCCTCGACGGAAGAGAGTTGGTGCCGGTCCCCGAGGAGGACGAGCCTGGCCTCGGGAGCAACGGCGAGAATGAGTTTGGCGAACAAAGGCAGATCCAGCATGGAGGCCTCGTCGATGATCACCAGTTGGAAGGGTAGGGGATGCTTTTGGTCGTGCCTGAATTGGCTGGAAAACCGTTTGTATCCCAGAAGGCGGTGCACAGTGGTGGCTTGGATGTTTAAAGGCTTCACATCCATGGTCATGAGGCCCTTTTCCAAAGATTGTTGCATTCGCTGGGCCGCCTTTCCGGTTGGGGCGGCCAGGGCAATGCTGGATTCCACGTCTTCCATGGTAGCTGAACTTTGCACAATAAGAGATGCAATAGTAGAGGTTTTGCCCGTGCCCGGGCCGCCGGAAATCAAGGTCAACCGCGAACGCATGGCGGTGGCCACGGCATCTTGCTGTTCCCCGCTCAAGGCGAATCCGGTTTGTCCGGCTTCGGCCGACTTGACAACGGACTTGCGATCTTCCTCGGACAGACCTCCACAACGGTCCGTCACTGCCTGGAGGAGTTCCCTTTCGTAATGCCAATATCGGTGGAAGTAGAGCTTTCCCTTTCGGCTTAGAATCAATGGCTGGTCCCCCGGATCTTCATCCGAAACCACGGGACATTCCGGCAGGAATCCCGGCAATGCAGGCCAAAGGCCATCCGGGAGGAATGGTTCAACCTCGGCGGGTGGATCCGAGTAGAGGTCGAGGCAGACGTGCCCCTGACGCAATTGATAGCTGACCAGGGAAACAACCAGTTCCACAACCTCCCTGTTCTTGCTGCAGCGTCCAGCCACCAGCCGGGCAACCCGTCTGTCCAGCGCATTGAATACAGGTTTTTCCACAGAGTCACCCATGTTCCCGGTTTTCTCCAAAGAAATGATCCAGTTCGGCGATGATCCGCCCGGGCGGCTTATCAAAAAAGATACCATTGGCCTCCGAATTTTGCCCCACACCTCTGACGAAGAGATAATAGATTCCACCAAAATCACGATTGTAGTCAAAGGACGACATACGCCCTCGCAGGTAGCGGATCAAGGCCACGGTATAGAGGTAATATTGCAGGTAGTAGGCGTGCCTTCCCATGACTTTTTCCAGCGAAAAAAGGTCATAATGGTCCGTGGAAGGGCCCAGCCAGTTGGACTTCCAATCGAGAAGGAAGAATTGGCCGCGGCGCTCGAACACCAGATCGATAAATCCCCGCAAGAAACCATCGACTTCCTGTTGCTTCATTTGAGGCAGGCCATGGACAAAGGCGGGGGAAAATTTATCGGGATATTTCAGTAGAATTCGGGCCAAATCCTTGGAGAAACAATTCCTGACCGGAAAGTGGAACTCGGCCTCCTTTATGCATGATTCCGGGCTGATTTGGCTGAGGACTACCGGATTGGAGGCGTTGCCCAGGGGTTTGAGCAGGACCAGGTTGAGATGGTTAAAGAGGATTTCGGTCCACTCCCCTCCCGCGTAGAATTGTTCGCAGGATTCTTCAGTGGCCAGGCGAAGCGTCTCCTCCTTTTGGAAATCGGTTTTTTGAAGAATTTGATGAATGACATTTCCAGTGATGGCCCCTCTGGGTAAGGAAAAAATGTCTCGGCATTCCGGTTCGGATTCCAGCTCTTCCCGGATGGGTTCGTCCACTTCTTCGGCAGCCTCGATAAATCCGGTGGAAAGGGAGGAAAAGCTGGAGATGCGAAATCCCGGTTCCATCGTTCGGGTCAATCTCCTGGCCGATAGTTTATAATCGGGCTCATAGCGTTGGTGGGGAGCCGAATGGCGCGCTGCCATGGTCTGGCGAGTCAGAATTTCGATCTCTTCCGGGATATCCTGTTTAAACCTCTCCCAGGCCGAAGCGGGGGTGGGAAAGCTCTTTTTCCCCGTTGTCCGCGCCATACCCAGTAGGTAGCCGATGGAAGATCTAGCCTGATTCTTTAAATCTCCCCAAAACAGGTAGCTGCGGAACTGAGCCCGGGTCAGCGCTACATAGAGCAGGCGAAGGCTGTCTGAAATCTCTTCTCTTGCATGTTGGCCCAGGGAGGCGGGGGATGGTTGGGTGGATGCGGCGAAAACGACCCTGTTGGTGTCGAGAGGATCGTGATAGGTCAGTGATTCCTTTTTCCCAATGGGGGAGGGAGGGGTCCAGGCGAAGGGGACGAACACAATGGGAAATTGCAGACCCTTGCTTTTGTGAATGGTCATGACCTGGATGGCTTCCTCATCGGTTTCCAGGCGCATGAGAAAATCATCCCTCTCCCGGTCGGGGTCCTGCAGTGTGTCTTCGTACCAGCCGAGCAGGCTCTGAGGAGTGGTTTGGCCTTCGCTTTCCGCTTTTTGCAACAGGTCGACCAAGTGCATGAGGTTGGTGATTTTTCTTTCCCCCTCGGGCAAACGGAGCAGGCGCAGGGGGATGTCGAATTGTTTAATGCAAAGGTTCAGGGCAGGATGAATGCCCTGAGTGAGCCAAGTCTCATGACATATATGAAAGAACTGGTGCAAGCGCTCCCAGCGTTCCCACTCGACATCCATGGAATGTATTTCATCGGAACCGTAACCCATCCACTCGGACGCCATGGCCGCCTTAAACCTGTCTTTTCGATTGGGTTCGGACATGGCGTATAACAGGTTGCGCAAGTTTTCGGCTTCTTCCGTTTCAAAAATGATCTGATCGGAATGAATGACACTGGGAAGGTTGACTGCCGATAGATCGGCTCTCACCTCGCGGGCTTCCCGGTTGGTTCGGGTAAGGATGGCGATGTCCCCCGGCTTTATGGGCTGCCCACGGATGAGCCCGCCACTTTGACCCAGATAGAGGATGTCCCGGACGACGGCCCTTCGAATCACCTCCCAGGCTTCCCGGTTATTGAGGGATTTTCCACCCTGGTC
>JAABVD010000305.1 GCA_014529615.1 Opitutia bacterium | reverse complement strand
ACCCTTTATGCCTTTTTCTAGTCTTTGGGTTGCTTTGCGCTCTTCGCGAGAGTCTATTCCAAATCCTGTCCATCCTGTCTATCCATGTTCATTCTCCTCTCCCTCTCTTCATCATTCCAACATTCCCCTATTCCATCACTCCACCTCCCCTCCCTCCCTTCGTGGATTTTAATAATCTTTAAACGGTCCCCGTGGTTCGGCCTCGATCATGGTTTCGCGGTACCATGCATCGAACTTTTTCCTTACCATGGCGAGGACCTGAGGCTGTTGGGTAGAGAGGTCTTCGGTTTCCCCAATATCTTTGGACAAGTCGAACAGACCACCACCCTTTTTGCCCATGTCGACCCACTTCCAGTTGCCCACTCGGGCAGCTTTTAGATTTCTGCGCTTCCAAAACATTTCGCGGCGTGGACTGGGGTCTTTGCCGCGCAGCGTGGACCACCAGTTGTAACCATCCAGCACAACCCCTTTCGGCAGTTCCGCTCCCGTAACCGCTGCCAGACTGGGGAAAATCTCCAAGCTGGACAAAAATGCATCGTTTACTTTTCCCGCGGGAATACCGCCTCCCGGCCAACGCACCAGGGCAAGCACGCGAATACCGCCTTCCCAGGTATCGGACTTTTTCCCGCGAAGAGGGCCGTTATTGGCCTTACTGCTACCCCCATTATCGGCAAAGAAGATGACGATGGTATTTTCGGCCAATCCCTTTTGATCAAGCATATCCAGGATCTCGCCGATGGAGGCGTCCATACATGTCACTGCTGCCCGGTAGTCGCGGTAACTTTTCTCCTTTGAGGGCACCAGGGTCCTCTCTCCGTAGCGGAACCCCATGGTATATGCTTCCTCAACCGGCGGATATAGTTTTTGGAATTCCGGTGGCGCCTGAACCGAACCGCGGATTTTCGGGCTGAGCGCGGAGGACCCGTGTGGAGCGTTGAAAGGAACATATAAGAAAAAGGGTTCCTGGCCGGCATAGGCTTCCAGGAATCGCAATGCTTCGCGCTCAAAAAGGTAAGTCGCGTAAGTGCCTCGATCCTCCTCGGTTCGGGTGTTGTTCCGGTACATGCTGTGCACGCCGTAGCGCTCGTGGGTATAGTAATCGATACCGGTATTCACCAGACCATAAAAGTCATCGAATCCCTTCGCCAATGGAAGAAACCGTTTGCTGATGCCCAGGTCCCATTTGCCGTAGATACCGGATTTATAGGCAATTGGCTTGAGAATGGCCGGAAGTAAAATCTCCCGCGTATCCATACCGCCTATCCGCTCCCAGGTTACCGAGTATTCTTCCTCTTGGTAAAGGTATCCGTAATCCGGCGCCTCGTTGCGAAACATATCGTAAACACCATTGCGCTGCGGATACCGTCCGGAAAGGAATGCTCCTCGCGAGGGCGTGCAGGCCGGCCAAGCCACGTAAAAATGGGTCAGGCGTGTCCCTTCGCGCGCCAAACGGTCCAGATTTGGAGTGATGATTTCGGGGTTGATCAATCCCAGATCATGATAGCCCTGATCGTCCGATACGATCATCACAATGTTTGGTTTCCCGGAGGCGGAATACAACCAATTGAAACACCCCAGCAGACCTGCCAAGAGCAAGTTGGTAACGGAATAACGAACGAATTTGCGCATGATGTAACCTTTTTTACCTGGCCATCCTCCTGCATTCAACCCCTTTGAAAGGCACGAAGGGGTAAAACCTGAATGGCGCTCAAGGGCGCAGACATTTTTTTGTAGGAGCGGCTTTACGCCGCGATTGCACCGAACAGCCCCGTAACAACCGCGGTTCCCATCTCACCATCTCAGTACCTCAGAATCCTGAAATCTCTCCCCCATTCCTTATTCGCGCCCTTGGGCGCCTCCCCCCTCTGTGCTCTCTGCGTCCTCTGTGGTTAACTTCCCCATCCGTGAAATCCGTGGTTAATTTACCGGATCAAAAGAGTTCGGAGAAATCTTTCGCTTCATATCCAAAAAAATTATCCAGGATCAAATCCGGACCGTGAGATTCCAGTTTCTCCAGGGGATGGGTGGTGGCCAAAGCCACGGTTTTCATTCCCCCCGAACGAGCCGCCTGCAGGCCGGCAAAAGCATCCTCGAATACCCCGCAACGGCCCGGCGCTCGACCGAGACGGGAAGCGCAGGTCAGAAACACCTCGGGATCGGGTTTGCCCCGGGAAACATCCTCGGCGCAGACGAGGGCCTTAAAGTAACGCCGGAATCCCACCATCTCCACAATGGTTTCCAGGTTCTGGCGCGGGGTGGAGGAACCCACCGCACAAGGGATTCCGGCCCGGTTCAAACTCCTCAGAAAATCCTCAATTCCCGGAATGCAGGTCACCCCCGTTTGGGCTACGATCTGCCGATAGAGTTCTTCCTTGCGGTCACCCAGCCGCTCTATCTCGGCGGGATGGTTGGTCCATTGCAAAATCTCCGGGATGATATATTGATTCTTTTGCCCGAATCCCCGTTCGAAGTGGTCTTCCGGCATCGGCTTGCCCACTTCCCGTCCCAATAATTCCCAGCTCTCCTCATGCGCCTCGGATGAATCAATCACTACTCCGTCCCAATCAAAGATCGCAGCCAAGCTTGTGTCCATGGGCGGGACCATTGTCCGCCACCTACCGGGGTCAACGGCAAAATGGCTTAAATTACCATAAGTCAAAAACCACAGAGAACAATAGAGAGCACAGAGAGGATAAAGGATTAACCACGGATGGGGAGAAGAGTTCAGAGTTCAGAGTGCAGAGAGGGGAGAACGGAGGGCGGACATTCCTGTCCGCCATTTCAATTCATATCACAAACGCCAAACACGCAGATGGGGAAAGACCTGTCCTGCGCTGTGCCGTGCGAAGCCTTTAGGCGAAGCATGGTAGCCTCTTGACCTGCGTAGCGTTGCGAAGCACGGTTTGGGCGAAGCGGGATCCATGTTCATTCTCCTCTCCTCTCTCCATCATTCCAACATTCCCCTATTTCATCACTCCACCTCCCCTCCCAATTCCTAACTCTTCACCCCCTTCCCTCTGTGCTCTCTGCGTCCTCTGTGGTTAATGATTCCCGGCAAGTAATACCATCGCCATCCCACCCCTATTTCGCGTTAGCCCTGATTTTGGCGCTGGCCCTCCCGCTGCAATGCCTCCTGGCCCAGCAGAAACCGCGGGGGCGCGACTTGGGAATTCCCTTTGAAGGCAATCCGGGCCCCTTAAATGCCATAACCCGTTTCCATCATAAAAGGGAATGGTTTGAGGGTAGTGGGGCAAGGCCCCGTCCGGACCGGTGTAACCGCCGTCTTTCCCCGCGGCAAATCGAACCACGACCCGGTTTACGCCGGATGGTTTTCCCTCAATGGCAATGGCGAAATGACGGGCATGGCCTGGCTGGAGGAATCGGGGTTTTTGCACGGCCCCATCCTTATAACCAATACACACAGCATTGGGGCTGTGCATGAAGCCGTGATCGCCTGGCAGAAGATGCGATTTCCCAAGTCGCAGTCCTGGTCGCTCCCCGTAGTCGGCGAAACCTGGGATGGCTATCTCAACGATATCAACGGATTCCACGTCAAACGTGAACACGTTTTCCAGGCCTTGGACAGCGCCGGAACGGGACCCATCGAGGAGGGCAACGTGGGGGGAGGAACGGGAATGATATGCTATGAATTCAAGGGCGGAACGGGGACTTCGTCCCGACTCGTGGCCGGACCCGATGCCACTTTCACCTTGGGTGTTTTGGTTCAAGCCAACTTTGGAAGACGCCATCAGCTATTGGTGGCGGGGGTTCCGGTGGGAAAGGAATTAACGGAAGACGCGCCCTTCACCGGAGACCGTGACCCCTATGAAGAGGAGGGATCCATCATAGCGGTGGTGGCGACGGACGCCCCCTTGTTGCCGGTTCAATTGAGACGTTTGGCGGTGCGGGTCGCCTTGGGGATTGCCCGCACCGGCAGCATCTCCGGGAATAGCTCCGGGGACATGTTTCTGGCCTTTTCCACGGCCAATCCCGGAGCGGCAAACCCGGAAAACGGCATTGCCCGAATTGAAGTTATTTCCAACGATCACATCGGCGCTCTCCTCTCCGCCACGGTCATGGCCACTGAAGAAGCCGTCATCAATGCCCTTGTCGCGGCTGAACCCATGGTCGGCCGCGACGGTCATCGCGTGGTCGCCCTACCCCATGGCCGGCTCCGGGAAATTTTGCGGAGCTACAATCGCTTGAACGAATGAAAAAGTGCGGCCTTTGGAAATATAGTCCTTGATCTACCCTACCCTTTTTGGAATAAAACTGCTTTTACTCGTCAAGCCCCCCAAAAGCCTGTTAAATGCCACTCAAAGACGAGCGCCTGGACTTTCATAATAAGACTAACGCCCAAATCGGAGAGCTTTTGAAAGCCTTCAATCTGGCTCTCACGGTCGAGGAGGCGCGCAAGATCCAAAACGATATTCTGGGCCGGCCCCCCACCTTGGCCGAATGTGTCTTGTGGTCGATTCAGGGAT
>JAABVD010000304.1 GCA_014529615.1 Opitutia bacterium | reverse complement strand
AAAACCTCTAACCGGGAAGGAGGTTATGCCACTGGACTATTTTGGCATAGATAATCCACAGCTCCGACAACAAACTGCCGATCACTACAATTGTATGATGCGGTTGGATGCGCTCATTGGAGATTTACTTCAAGTCCTCGAAGAAAGCGGAAAAGCCAAGGATACTTTGGTAGCTTATTTCGGGGACCATGGAGCCGACATGCTTCGAGGAAAGCGCACTTCCTATGAAGGCGGCACCAGAATTCCCCTCATTATCCGGTGGCCCGGCCGGACAGAAACCCAATTGGTATCCACTGAGCTGGTTTCGCTCATCGATTTGGCGCCCACGTTATTGGAAGCCACTGGCGCCGCCCCCATTCCAAACCTGCCGGGCATATCTCTAATACCATTGATGAAGGGCCTGAAAACGGAATGGCGCACCCACCTGTTTACAGAGTTTCACCTTCATTCCGCCCACAATTTCTACCCTCAACGCACTATCCGGAATGGCCGCTACAAGCTCATTTTGAACCTGATGCCAGGCAGGGCAAACCCCGGTTACCCATTTACCAACAATCGTTTCTTCGAGGATTTGATTGCAACGATCGATCAGGCGCCGGAACCGATACGTTCCGCATACCACAATATGGAGCGGCCCCCAAAATTCGAGCTCTACGACCTCAAGGAAGATCCGCACGAGTTCAACAACCTGGCAGAAGACCCCAACTATTCGGATATCCGATCCGACCTGGAGAAACGATTGGATACCTGGAGGCATGAGACGAGAGACCCCATGCTGAAACATATCAATCTGCTTCGCTTAAAGGAAGAAGTGGATGCCTGTTTCGTGGAGGGCCAACCCGACAAAGCCAAACTCACTCTGACCTACCCGGAGTATTTTTTTGAATGAAGTTGTCGAGTATCATTTTCTTCATCTCCCTTTGTCATCTGGCTATTCCAACTGCTGTTTGGGCTGAAGAGCGTCCCAACGTCCTCTTTATTGCCATTGATGACTTGCGCAATGACCTCGGTTGTTATGGGGATGAAATTGCCATCACACCAAATTTCGATCGTCTCGCAGCCCAAGGAACGGTATTTGATCGGGCCTATTGCCAACAAGCGGTGTGCGGACCTTCCAGACTTTCCCTGCTTTCCGGCCGTCGGCCTGACACCATCGAGGTATGGGATCTCAATAGCCATTTTCGCGAAACGCTTCCCGACCTGGTCAGCTTGCCCCAGCACTTTAAAAATAACGGCTACCATGCCCGTTCGATCGGAAAAATTTACCACGGCAGCGGGGCCGGCAGGAAAGACCCGCCTTCCTGGTCTGAAAAAGCCGTTTACGATTATGGAAGAAATCATGAATGGCGCTATGCATCTGCCGAAAACCGCGCGGTGGTCACCTTGAAACGGAGTTCCACCGAAGGCGAAGACGTTCCGGACAATACATTCGTCGATGGAATCGTATGTGAAGCGGCAGAGGAAGCGCTGGAATCCTATGCGAAGCAAAAGCAGCCCTTTTTTCTGGCAGTTGGATTTCGTAAACCTCACCTGCCATTTGTGGCTCCCAAGAGGTACTGGGATTGGTATGATCGGGCAGTCATTCCCACACCGGCGACCAATACACATCCCCATGGCGCGCCGGAATACGCGCTTCGAACCTGGAACGAAATTGAAGGTTACAACGATATCCCAAAGGATTTGAGCGAGATCTCCCCCGAACAGACTCAGCTACTCAGGCACGGTTATTACGCCTGTATCAGTTATATTGATACGCTTATTGGCCGCCTCCTGAATCAATTGGACGAGCTCGAACTGGCAGACAAAACCATTGTCTGTCTATGGAGCGACCATGGCTTTCACCTGGGGGAACAAGGACTCTGGGCTAAAGCGAACAATTACGAGTTGTCTGCCCGAGTCCCCTTAATCGTATCCGCACCCGACCAAAGAACCAAAGGCAGCAGGTCGGACGCCTTGGTCGAGTTGGTAGATATCTACCCGACCCTGGTCGAGTTGTGTGGTTTGAACATGCCGTCCGGGCTCGAAGGCTGGAGCTTCAAACCCTTATTGGATGATCCCGACCTTGAATGGAAAACCGCCGCATTCCACCAATACCCAAGAAATTACACCAAGATCAAACATGAAAAGCATGGTGACGTCATGGGCTACGCCGTTCGCACCGACAACTTCCGCTACGTCCAATGGAAAGATTGGAAAAGCGGCGAGGTATTGGAAGAGGAACTTTATGATCAATCAGCCGATCCGCATGAAATGCGCAATATCGCAAAGAACGAAAAACATGCCGCTACGCTTTTCCAACACCGCCGCATTCTTAAAGCCGGCTGGAAAGGCGCTTTGCCTTTGAAATGACATTTTGTAACTACTCAGGTATCTTGAATAATCGTCCGAACAAATAAAATATTAATAACGCATCAGGAAACTGTAGGAGGGGCTTTACGCCCCGATTGCGGTGAGGCTATTCCATGGGGTCGCGGCGTAAAGCTACTCCTACATCCAACACCCCAAATCGATCAGTCCCTTCCTCCACACTTGATCCTGATCGTGATCATGATCTTCTCTCCTTCTCCCCATGCGCCCCTGGGCGCCTTCCCCATCCGAGGTTGGATAGCGCTCCTGGATTTTCTCTCGCCAAGCCGCTAAGAGCGCCAAGATTGGAGAAGGGTGATAGATCAGGATCAGGATTTAAATGGCGAACAGGAATGTCAGCCCTCCGTTATTCTTCCCTCTTTGCGTTTCTTTGCGCTCTCTGCGAGAGTCAATTCCTAATCCTTGCCCAGAAATCAGTGATTAGTGGCGAGAGGTGGAGAAGATGTTGGGGTTTATCGTGTTCAAACCATTCATAATTCGTGAGGTGGAATTTTTCGATCAGGATCACGATCACGATCACGATCATGATCACGATGATTTACTCCGTGCCCATCCGTGTTATCCGTGGTCAATTCCTTCCCCCTTTGT
>JAABVD010000303.1 GCA_014529615.1 Opitutia bacterium | reverse complement strand
TCGCTTTGAATTTGCATGAGCAATCCGTTGAGGGATGCGCCACCGTCTACCCTGAGTTCACTGAGGGAAATACCTGAATCCATTTCCATGGCTTTCACCAGATCCATTGACTGATAGGCAATACCCTCAAGGGCGGCGCGGGCCAAGTGGCCCGTAGAAGAACCACGTGTCAGTCCGATGATGGTCCCGCGGGCATAGGGGTCCCAATGGGGCGAACCGAGTCCGGCAAAGGCGGGCACAAAGTAAACGCCCCCATTGTCGTCCACCGACCGGGCGAGTTCCTCAATTTCGGGAGCAGTCTCGATGATGCCGAGTTGGTCTCTCAACCATTGCACCACCGCTCCGCCGATAAATACACTCCCTTCCAGGGCGTAATCGACCACACCGTTCACCTCCCAGGCCACGGTAGTCAGCAGGTCGTTGTTGGATCGCACCATTTCGGTACCGGTATTCATCAACATGAAACAGCCTGTGCCGTAGGTATTTTTGGCCATCCCGCTCCGGTGGCAGGCCTGACCAAACAAAGCCGCCTGTTGATCCCCGGCAATGCCCGCGATGGGGATGCTGCCCCCGAAACAGTCAGGGGTGGTGTGCCCATAGACTTCGCTGCTGCCGCGCACCTCGGGCAGGAGGCCTGCGGGAAGATCGAGCAGGGCCAACAATTCCTCATCCCACTGCAGGGTCTCGATATTGAAAACCAGGGTGCGGCTGGCGTTGCTCACGTCGGTAACGTGCGCCTTCCCCCCGGTCAAATTCCAGACCAGCCAACTGTCGATGGTGCCAAAGGCCAGATCCCCGGCCATGGCCTTTTCGCGCGCCCCCTCGATGTTGTCCAGCATCCAGCGAATCTTCGACCCGGAAAAATAAGCGTCTATGACCAATCCGGATTTTCGCTGAATCAAATCGGCCTTTCCGGCCTCTTTCAATTCACGGCAAAAATCGGCCGTTCTTCGGTCCTGCCAAACAATGGCATTGCCGATTGGTTCTCCGGTCGCACGGTCCCAAACCACAGTGGTCTCCCTTTGGTTGGTAATGCCTATACCGGCAATATCGGAGGCAGTTGCCCCTATTTTTTGCAATGCCTCACGCGCAACGGCAAGCTGGGTGCGCCAAATTTCCAGGGGGTCGTGCTCCACCCAGCCGGGTTTGGGAAAGATCTGCTCAAACTCCTGTTGAGCCATGGCTCTGATGGAGCCTTTCCGGTCAAATATGATGGCGCGCGAACTGGTCGTCCCCTGATCGAGAGCTAGAATAAATTTCATAATTCTGTACTGAATATGAGGTGAAAATCGATGCGCGGGATCCTTACCAGAGGATAACGTATACGAGTGCGCCGAGGGAGCCGCCGAGAAGGGGACCCAAAACCGGTACCCAGGCATAGCCCCAATTCGAATCCCCCTTGCCCGCGATGGGTAGAATGGCATGCGCGATGCGCGGACCCAGGTCGCGAGCGGGATTGATGGCATAACCGGTCGTCCCTCCCAGGGATAACCCGATGCTGGTAATCAGCATACCCACGATCAGCGGGTTCAATCCATCGGCAAATGAGTTTGCTCCTATGGCCAATATGCCAACCACCAGAATTCCGGTCCCGATAATTTCACTCATCAGGTTGGCCGATGTGTGTTTCACGGCGGGTGAGGTGGAAAACACACCCAATTTGGTTGCCGGATCCTTCGTCTCCTTCCAATGGGGCAAATATTGCAGGTAGACGAGCGTGGCCCCAATGATGGCCCCAATCATCTGGGCCACGATATATAGGGGGACATCCGCCCAGGCAAACTCCCCCGCAACGGCCAAGCCCACCGTGACGGCAGGATTGATGTGGGCGCCGCTAATCTGCCCCACGGCATAAATTGCAATCATCACGGCCAGGCCCCATCCCACCGCTCCCATGAGCCATCCGCCCCGATGGGAAAAGGTCTTTGTCAAGGCGCCACCGGCATTTACTCCACAACCAAGGACAATCAGGATCATGGTGCCGAGGATCTCTCCAAGAAAATTATCCATATTTCCGAAGCTTAGGAGCCTTTCCCATCTCGGATCAAGTGGAGATTTGAATAGTCGTAAAGTTGAAAGCCCGAACCCATGGATGCGCGGAGGTTCGCTCGCTGAGGATTTTGTGAGACATGCGGGATGGGGTCGTATATTAAAATTATGGTGTTGCCGACCCGCCGGTTATTCCAATGTTTACCCCAACCACTCAATTGCCGAAATCTAATACGTCATAGAAACATTTCTTGCATGAAATTACCGCTGTTCTTCCTCTTCCCGGCTCTCGCCGCCCAATCCATAATTGCCTCCTCCGCTTTCCCCGGGGATCGCGGGAGAGACCTGTGCACCGTCACTCGCGAAGATATCTGGGAGCGTGAGCCCAAGGGATTCATGGACGAATTTGTCCGGGTCGACCGGGATAAAGTCATCGGATTTGCCCTCTATACCCAACAGGGCGGGGTCATGAAAATGACGGCTCAACTCTTTCCCTTGAAACCGGGTGA
Organism: Opitutia bacterium; assembly: GCA_014529615.1. Classification (GTDB taxonomy): domain Bacteria; phylum Verrucomicrobiota; class Verrucomicrobiia; order Opitutales; family UBA2995; genus JAABVD01. The sequence continues at coordinate 465 of JAABVD010000303.1, read as the reverse complement.
GGACCGGGAGGTGACCTTGGAACTGAAACGGGGCGACCGCTGGGAAAAGCGGCCGCCGCAACGGTGCAGTACCCAGGCTGGTTTGCCCACATTCGGGTAGAGGACTGGGACGGCTCGCAAAACGTGCCCTACCGACTTCGACACAGCGGAGGCGCGACATTCGAGGGCCTGATTCGCCAGGACCCGGTCCATAAGCAGGAAATCGTAGTCGCTTCGCTCTCCTGTAATTCGCGACATGACAGGGGAGACCGCGATTCCATCGTGAACAACCTCAAACAACAGGATCCGGACCTGTTGTTTTTTGCCGGGGACCATAGCTACGAGCATCGGGAAAACACCTTTGCCTGGCTTATATTCGGTTGGGAGTTCAAGGAAATCATGAAGGACCGGCCCACCGTAATTCTTCTGGACGACCACGACATTGGTCAGGGAAATGTGTGGGGAGAAGGGGGTATTGTGGCAGAC
>JAABVD010000302.1 GCA_014529615.1 Opitutia bacterium | reverse complement strand
CGGGATGGTCCGGGTCAGTCCGCCGGGTTGTCTGAGGGTAACACCATCGGCCGATTCGCCTTCCCAGAGGCCTGCTACCGTTGTCCCGTCGGTCAAGGTCAGTTGGTGCAATTGGTAACTGAGGGAGATCCCTCTATTGGGATCGAGAATGGATTCGTAGAGGGCTCTTTTTCCGAGTTTGGAACCGATGGCGGACAGATCCGGGCCGTATTGGATGCCGGCGCCCTGGACGATGTGGCAGGTGGCGCAGGTGGCGGCCTGGAACACCTCCTTGCCGCGTTCGGGATTCCCCTGATAGACCAGTAACTCGGTCAGTTGGGGCAGTTCATCGGTCCCCTTGAGGGGTGGAAGGGGAAACCACCGGGCGGCTTCTTCGCGCAAATTGACGTTCATGATATGGCTGATACCGGCCCCGGCCGTATCCTTCAAGGCGGGGGGAAACTTCTCTTGGCGGGCCAAGTCGATCATGGCCCTGATCCCGGGGTTGGTCGAAGCCAGAGCCCGAACGGCGGCCTGTTTGGCGGCGAACCCGTGTCGATCCCCGGTTTGAATGAATTGCAATAGCATGGGCCCGGCTCGATCATCCTGGGCCTCCTGTATCAATTGGATGAGAGAGAGGGCCAAGTCTTCATTGGGCCCGGCCGCATGCATGAGGCGGTCGGACAAATCGGCGCGGCTTTTCTTGTCCTTGAGCAGGACCCGGATGGCCTGACCGGCGTAGGTTTCCCCCGGGTTGTCCAGGGCCAGTTGCAGGAGGGTGCCATGGGCCGGCCTCAATGCGAACCGGTCGACCAAGCGGACAAAGGACCGTCGTTCCGGGGCGGTCGGGCCGGGGTTGTGCAACAGCGCTTCCAGGATCTGTTTCGGATCCTTGTCCGCCGGGACCCGCAGGGCGGCCAGCCAGTCGTCGTTATCCGGTTCCAGAGAGGGAAACCTGAGCAAGGCTTCCAGCCGGATTTCATTCCCGGGGGCATCCGGGGAGGCGGGGCCGGCAAAGGCGAGGTTGTGGAGCAAGGCCCGCTTTTCCATGGAGTCGGGCAAAAAATCCAAGGCCCGGATGTAACGGGCGTATCCCTCCGCATAGTTGGACGGGTCCCTCAAAATGGCCTGCAGATAGGGGGCGGTTTTGCGGGCGCGGGAGCGCCAGATGATATCGCGCTGGGCTTTGGTGAAAGTTTTGGCGCCGGGATCGATCTTCTCCAACCAGGCTTCGAAGCAGGCATCCCAGTTGCCCTCCGCCCCGATACCGAGGGCTTCCAGGTACCAGCGGTCCTCCCCGTCGTGTCGATGAGCCAGTTCGGCCCACAACCGGGCCGCTCCCGGGGAAGGTTGATCCCGCAACAAGAGGGCGCATTGCCGCCGCACTTGGGCGGAAGGATCGCGGACCAGTTTTTCCGCCTCGTCCACGGGGAGGTAGCGGGTCAATCGAGCGGCCCGCAGACCGATGATGCGAATATCCTCCTCGGGGTGGGCCAGGGCCCAGCCGATCAGCCGCTCCAGCCGGTCGCGGCCATCCGGGTCCTCTTCGGCCCGGGCCACCAGGCGCCAGAAGGCCCGGGCGCGAAAACGGATGTTGGGGTCGTAATCGAACATGTAGAACAGGTCCTGGTCCGAGGCGTTGAACCAACCCCAACTGCGGGTGGCGGTATTGGGACTGCGCAAGTGGAAAATCGCATTCTCCGGGTTATTCAACTCCCCTGGGGAGATGGGGCCGTAACGGTGGCCGCTCGGGGCAATTCGGTATATGCGCCCGCGGGCCCGGTCACCCTGCCGGTTCCACCCCACGTAGGGATCATACCAGTCGCTCACGAAGAGCGAGCCATCCGGGGCCACGACCACGTCGACGGGGCGGAACCAGCGATCCTTCCCGGTCTTCAGGATGGGGATAAGCTCCCCGCGGAAACCGGCGCCCTCTCTGGTGGCCCGGGCAGCCCACACCACTCCCGGCCCGGCGTCGCAGGCGATGACCTGATCCCAGAACACTTTGGGGAGGAGCCGGCCCTCGTAAACGGTTATGCCGGTGGGAGACCCCGCCCCGGTTTGAAGAAAATTGGGCACCACACCGGGATCGTTCTGATGCCAGTGCCGCGAGGGAATTTCCGGATGCTGCCCCGGTCGCTCTGTGCGCCAGCTCGCCCCGGTCATCTCGTCGCGGTAACCGAAATTACCCCCTTCCATTATATAATTGATGCGGCACCCGTCGAAGCCGTCATCGTCGTTGTCGGTCTGCCAGATATTTCCCAGGGAATCCACCGCCAGTTCGTAATTGTTGCGGAAATTGTGCCCCAGCACGTCGAACTTTCTTCCCCGGTTATCACAGCGAAAGGCCATGCCGCCGGCGTAGGGGAGCTCGAGCGGATCCCAGGGACCGGCGAGGGACCGGACCAGTTTGTCCACGACGGGAAATCCCCGCCGGTCGTAAACGAGACGCCCGTCGCCATGGTGCGCGGCATATCCGGAGTTGCCGAAATTCCAGTAATAGCGGCCGTCCGGGCCGAAAACGACCGAGTGGGTGGAATGATCGCTTTGAGGCTTGCCCGTTTTGGTCAGGAGGATCTCTTTCCGGTCCGGTTTGTCGTCGAGGTCGGTATCGATAAACCGCCAAATATTGGGGGCGGCGCTGACAATCACTTCCCGGTGGCCCCGCTCGTTGGCCAGGACGCTGATACCGAGGGCCGCGTCGATGTCCCGCCCCTGGTAGAACAGGGTGGACTTGTCGGCCTTTCCATCCCCGTCGGAATCTTCCAGAATCATGATGCGGTCGCCTTCCGGGCGGGCATCCTCCAGGGCGTGGTCGCGGTAGTTCATCACATCGCAAACCCAACCCCGCCCGCGTTCATCCACGTCGATATTGGTGGGACTGGCGATCATCGGTTCGGAGGCGAAGAGGGTGGCCTCCAGTCCGGGATAGACCTCGAGCTCGGTCAGGGCTTGGTCGGGACTTAAGGCGCCGGGGAGAGGCACAAAGGCACCGGG
>JAABVD010000301.1 GCA_014529615.1 Opitutia bacterium | reverse complement strand
ACCGCATGCAACCGGGCAGCAAGTTTCCCGCATTCTTGCGCAAGGGCGAGTTGGGTTCCGATTTTTCCATCCTCGATTGCCTGGATCACCTCACCGGCAAGGCCCAGGCCTACATCGACAAACATGCCAAAGGGGAAGAACCCTTCTTTCTCTACTTTCCACTCACTGCCCCACACAAACCGGTGCTGCCGCATCCGCGTTTCCAGGGAACGACCGACCTGGGGCCCTATGGCGACTTCATCGTCCAGGTGGATTGGACCGTGGGGCAAATTTTGAAAACCATCGACCAGGCCGGCATAGCGGAAAACACCCTGGTCATTTACACCAGCGACAACGGCTCCTTCATGTACCGTCAGACCGACCCCGATGAGCCGGACCACGTGGCGGACGAAACCATTCAGGCTTATTATGAAGGAAACCACACGGCTAACGGACCCCTTCGCGGAACCAAGGCCGATATCTGGGAAGCGGGACACCGTGTGCCTTTCTTCGTGCGTTGGCCGGAAAAAGTCAGAGCCGGATCAACCTGTGACCGCACCATCACCCACACCGATTTTTTCGCCACCTTTGCCGATGTGATCGGGGCCGACTTACCGCCGGCCAAGGAGGCGGCGCAGGACAGCTTCAGTTTTTTGCCCCTTCTTTTGGAGGAGGAAGAATGGAAACGAGCCCCGGTCATCCACCACTCGGGCGGGGCCATGTTTGCCATTCGCAAGGGAGAGTGGAAGCTGGTGCTGGGCAATGGGTCGGGTGGCCGGGAAAGGCCCAGAGGAAAACGCTTCGAACAACCCTGGGCCCTGTTCAATTTGGAGAAAGACCTGGGCGAAACCGAGGATTTATACCCCGTTGAGCGGGAAATAGCGGAACAACTGCAACTCCAGGCCCTGCAGATTATCGCCAACAACCGCAGCAGGTAAGGCGCGCCAGGGCGCGCTTCTCCCTCTCCTCCTCTGTGCTCTCTGGGTCCTCTGTGGTTAATTCCTTCTCCAGATCCTTGGATTTTCGATCAGGATCACGATCAAGATCAAGATCACGATGATTTACTTCCTGGATTCTCCATGCTGGTCACTAGTCACTAAATTTTTGTAACTCGGACCTTCTACCTGCGCGTTAACCGTTAAAAAATGAGGATCATCCAATCCCCTCCCATTATGAATAACGTAAGAAACCACTTCTTTTTTTCCTTTACCCTGCTCCTCTGCCTCGCATCCCGGATCGGAGCGGCCGAAACGGCATCCTGGCCGACGTGGCGCGGTAATACCCAAACCGGGGTCGTCCAGGGAGAAAAACCACCACTGCAATGGAACGATGATTCCAATATCAAGTGGAAAACCAGGATACCCGGCGCCGGGTTGGCATCACCCATCATATGGGGCGACCGGATATTTCTGCTCACCGCCATAGCCCAGGAAGAAGAATCCAGTCGACAGGTCGACACCCAAAGGAGAGCCCAGCCCGGTGCAGGTGATCGCCCGCGAGGAGGAGCCCAAGCGCGCGGTGACCGCCCCCAACGCGGGGCACAAGCACGCGGCGGTCAAGCCGGGGCCAGAGCCGGCGGAGGACCGGGAGGCAGAGAAAACCGGGAAGAGTTATTGAACCGTTTCGACAAGGACGGTGACGGCCAGCTCAACGAAGAGGAGCGCGCTGCCTTGCGAGCCAGTTTTGGCGGCCAGCGCGGGGGCCGCGAGGGTCAGGCCGGCGGGCGCCAGCGTGGAGGTCGCGGAGGAACCGCCCCAACCGCGGCGCAGGAATTTGCCGTCATGGCGCTGGACCGTGCCTCGGGAGAAGTGCTCTGGCAAAAAACGGCCCGAGCGGAAGTTCCCCACGAGGGACACCATCCCACCAATACTTACGCTTCGGCCTCCCCCGTTACGGACGGGGAATACCTGTATGCCTTCTTCGGATCCAGGGGCCTGTATTGTTACGATTACGAGGGTAACCTGAAATGGAAAAGAGACCTGGGGAACCTTCAGACACGGGCCGGCTTCGGGGAAGGAGCATCTCCGGCCCTGGCCGGGGACCATCTCCTCATCAACTGGGATAACGAGGGGCAATCCTACCTTTTTGCGCTGGATAAAAACACCGGCGAAGAGGTCTGGAAGGTAAAGCGCGACGAACGAACCTCCTGGGTGACCCCCACCGTGGTGGAAGTGGATGGAAAACAACAAGTCATAATGCCAGGCACCAACGCAACCCGCAGTTACGACGCGGCCACGGGCGACCTCATATGGGAGGCCGACGGCCTGACCGGCAACGTAATCCCCACACCAGTGGTGGGAAACGATAAGGTTTACGTAATGAGTGGATATCAGGGACGATCCATTCAGGCCATCGACTTGTCGGCCAAGGGGGATGTGTCCGATTCCGATGCCATAGTGTGGAGTGTCCGTCACAGCGCCCCCTACGTCCCGTCGGCCGTATTGTCCAATGGCAGATTGTACGTGAACAAAGGCAACGACGCCTACTACACTTGCCTGGACGCGGAAACCGGGAATGAAATTTTCCGCGATGAATCCCTCGAGGGGATCCGTGGAATTTACGCCTCACCCATTGCCGCCAATGGTTATATCTACGTGGTAGGCCGGGAGGGCACTACCCTTGTATTGAAAGACGCGGATACGTTTGAAATCGTGGCCGAGAATAAATTGAGCGACAGGTTCGACGCATCACCCGCCATCGTGGAAAACGAATTGTTCCTGCGGGGACACGACTACCTGTATTGCATTTCCGAATCCTAGCGCGCCGTGGCGCACTAGGAGGCACAAAGGCAGGGAGAATAAACCACTGATGGGCACGGATCTGGAGAAGGATTTAACCACAGAGGACCCAGAGAGCACAGAGGAGAAGGGATTAAGCACAAAAGACTCAAAAGGAGAGGAGAGGCGTCCAAGGGCGCTTTCCCATCCTGTCCATCCTGTGCATCCATGTTCACTCCCCCCATTCCTCTTCGCGAAGCGGCGAAGTTAATTGATTTCTCA
>JAABVD010000300.1 GCA_014529615.1 Opitutia bacterium | reverse complement strand
CTGAACACTGATATCTGATATCTTTTCACTGAACTCTTTCCTCTTTTCACTGCACTCTGATATCTGATATCTTTTATCTGATATCTTTTATGAAACGTGTTGTTCTCATACTTTCGGGTTGCGGCGTGTACGATGGAGCGGAAATTCATGAATCGGTTTTGACCCTCCTGGCGCTGGACAAGGCGGGCGCCGATGTGACGGTTGCGGCTCCCGACATAAATCAGTTTCACGTGGTGAATCATCAAACGGGAGAAGTGATGCAAGATGAATCCCGCAACGTCCTGGTGGAATCCGCCCGCATTGCCCGGGGTCCGGTAGAGAAGGTGGCTGACTTGCAGGTGGGAGACTTCGATGCGGCCGTTTTACCCGGGGGTTACGGCGCGGCCAAGAACCTGAGTTCCTTTGCCGTGGATGGCGCAGGGTGCAGCGTGGAAAAAAGCGTGGCCGATTTTCTCCGAAAGTTTCACGAAGCGGGCCGTCCCATCGGATTTGCCTGCATATCGCCGGCCATTGCAGCCAGGATTTTTGGCGGGGAGGGGGTCCAACTGACCGTGGGGAATGATGAAGATACCGCGAACGCCCTGGAAGCAAGCGGAGCCAAGCACGTCAATTGCCCGGTGGAAGCCTTTGTAATCGATGAGGATTTGAAGATCGTTTCCACCCCTGCCTATATGCTCGGACCCAGGATTTCCGACGTGGAAACCGGCATAACCCGGTGGATAAATGCCGTCCTGGACCTGGCCGGATAAGCGCTGTTTTTATTGTTTTGCCTCTGCTCCAAACAAGACGCAGGGTTCCCAGATTCGATAGAGTATGCATCCCCATTATCGTCCCGACATCCCCTATCCCGAAGCGCCGGAAATCCTGCAAAAGCGCAGTTTGCTACCGCACGATCTGGAAGACATGGAGGGGGCGTTAAAGGAGGTCTACCACTGGATGTACCTGGCCCGCCGGACCGATGACAGGTTAAGGGATTTGTTTCGCCAGGGATTGGTCTATGGCACCTTGGCCGGGGGCCAGGGCAACGAGGGACTGGCCGCCCCCATCGGTCTTTTGCTGGACCGGGAGATTGACGTGGTTTGTTTTTCCCACCGCAATCTGGCGTCCCATTTGATCTGGAGTGATCATCTCTGCGATCACCTGTGTCAGTACATGGCCAATTCCGGCAGCCCCACCCTCGGTCGCGAAGGAAATGTGCATCACGGCGACCCGCTCAACCGCAGCCTGCCCATCATCAGTCACCTGGGGCCCATTATTGCCAGTGTCCTGGGGTCTATCGATTCCCAGAGACGTTTGGGTCACAACGCCCTGGGGGTAGGATTTATCGGGGACGGGGCATCCAGCACCGGGGATATCCACGAGACCATGAACATGGCCTCCGTATTAAATATCCCCATGGTCTTTATCATCGAAAACAACGAGTACGCATACTCCACCCCCATCAATGAACAATATGCGGTCGAGTCCCTGGCCAGCCGGGCCACCGGTTACGGCATGGATTATACCATCCTGGAGATTTCCCGAACGGAAGAAATTCTCACCGCATTCTATCGGATTTTTGACGAAGTTCGGCGGTCGGGCAAACCCACCGTGGTGGAAGTCAAAACCCTGCGCCTGCAGGGCCACGCCGCTTACGACACCTGCCATTACCTGACGGAGGATATTATGGAGAGTTGGACCCGGAGAGACGCCAATCCCATCCTGCGGGAAAGGTTGGTCCGGTCATTTGGGTCTGAAGCCATGGCCGAGGCCGAAAGAGAAATCGATGCTTTTTTAGACACCTGTGTCCAGGTATCCATGGCTCAACCTCCCATCCCGGAACAGGACCTGGAACGAGAAGCGTTCTCCCATTCCTTTACTCCCGTCCAATGGAAAAGAAAGGATGCCGTTGTCAGGAATCTGACTTTCGCCCAGGCCTTGAACCATGCCCATAAAATGATCCTGGAGGACTCCGAGGTTTCCATCATCCTGGGCCAGGACATCGCCACCTATGGAGGCGCCTTCAAGGTGACCGATGGCCTTTTCGATGCGTTTGGCCGGGGGAGGGTTGTGAACACCCCTCTGGCGGAATCGGCCACCGTAGGATACGGAATCGGTCTGGCTTTCAACGGTCACCGGCCCATCATTGAATTTCAATTTGCCGATTTTGCCACCGACGCCACCACCCAAATTTGCCTGAACGCGGGAACCTTTTTTTTCCGCTCCGGGGCCAGGCTTCCCATGGTGCTGCGCTTCCCCTGCGGGGGAGGACTCACCTTCGGGTCGTTCCATTCCCAGGAAATGGAGGCCCTCTATATCCATTTTCCCGGCCTCAAGGTTCTGTATCCCAGTACCGTGCAGGATGCATTCGACGCCATGCTGGCCGCTTATGAGGCGGATGATCCGGTATTGTTGTTTGAGCATAAGGGCCTCTACCGCGGATTGCGGGGGGACATTGTTTTGCACGGCGACCACCACCGAGTTTGGAAACCGCGCCTGATCCGGGAAGGTCATTTCGCTACTTTCGTGACCTACGGGAAGTTGGTCGGGACCTGCGAAAAGGTCTGCGCCTACCTGGAGGATGAATTCGAATACTCATTGGAACTGATCGACCTGCGCGCATTGAAACCGGTCGACCTCGATCCCATTCGGGAATCGGTCCGCAAAACGGGTCGGCTCATCGTCGCGCACGAGGCCCGCCTCAATTCAGGCTTTGGCGCTCAAATCGTCAGCCAGATGATGGAAGAACTTTTTTTTGAAATGGAAGCCCCGCCACTGCGCATAGGGGCCCTCGACACCCCTGTCCCCTTCGCACGGTCCCTCGAGGAAATGTACCTTCCCACAGAGGATTCCATTACGGGGGAAATCATCGATTGGTTAGAGCAATTTGGTTGAGTCATGAGAGAAAATCGTTCACACCGCACCCCCCCATCCGAATTGGAGTGGCGTAAAATCAAACTGCTGGCCCTCGACGTGGACGGCGTGGTCCCGGATGGAAGGATCTTCATGGGTCGGGATGGATTGGAACTGAACCAAT
>JAABVD010000299.1:5286-5963 GCA_014529615.1 Opitutia bacterium | reverse complement strand
TCAGAAACTCTATTCAATTCCTTCTCCAAGCCGTTGATTTTTCGATCAGGATCAAGATCACGATCAAGATCAAGATTGAGGGCCAACCTGTCCTGCCGTAGCCTCTTGACCTGCGTAGCATTGCGAAGCACGGTTTGGGCGAAGCGGGATCCGTGGTCAATCCTACCCAATTCCTAATCCTGTCCATCCATGTTCATTCTCCTCTCCCTCTCTCCATCATTCCATCTCTCCCCCATTCCTAATTCGCGCCCTTGGGCGCTTCCCCCCTCTGTGCTCTCTGCGTCCTCTGTGGTTAACTTCCCCATCCGTGCCCATCCGTGTAATCCGTGGTTCATTCCTGATCCCAAATCCTGTCCATCCTGTGCAACTTGTCCTGCCGTAGCCTTCAGGCGAAGCGGGATCCATGTTCATTTCCTAACCCATCCTGATTTCCTTCCTCGATCCAGAAGAGCTGAAAGGTAGCCGGTCCCAACGCATACGGAAATCGCGATAACCCCGAACAGGAGTCCGTTGAGATCGGTTGCATATTTGGCGTAAATCGTTGCGACCAAGCTACAGATGACTCCTATCCAGGCGTGCCTGGAATGCGCGCGGCGCACAAATATTCCCAGCAGAAAGAGCCCGGCAAGGGGACCTGCGATGAGCCCCATGAGTCCGATAAAATAGTCGAAGAAATG
>JAABVD010000299.1:0-5246 GCA_014529615.1 Opitutia bacterium | reverse complement strand
TTGAGTTGCCCCTCATCACTCCATTCGGATTTGAAACGACCCACGAAGTCGTTGGAAACCGCCGTGCAAATCGAGTGCATGCTGCTGTCCAAACTGGACATGGCTGCGGCGAACACTCCGGCAATCACCAGTCCGGCCAGTCCTGCCGGCATCTGGTTTGCCACGAACCAGGGCAGGATTTGATCGTTCTTGGCCAATGGTCCGAGGAGATCCGGATGGGATTGATAGAACACATACAATGCGATGCCCATAAAGGCGAAGAGCAGCGTGGCAGGGATGGTCAGGACCGCATTGGTCCAAACCGCCTGTTGGGCCTTTTTCTCGCTGCTCGTGGTGAGGTAACGTTGAACCACTGCCTGATCGGAAGTGTAGGGTACGAGCGCATTGGAAAATATGCCTCCCAACACCAAGACTACAAACGTATCGCCTGCCCAGGACCATTCCAGGGGCGCCATCTTGAATTTTCCGTTTTCACTACCCAGCGAAAGCAGGGTTGAGAAGCCTCCTTCCAGGTTCATGGAAACCAGAACCAAAGCCAGCAAAGCTCCCCCAAATAGAACCACCACCTGCAGAACATCCGTCCAGATCACCGCCTTGATCCCTCCAAATGCAGTATAGACCGTGGAAATCAGACCCATTAATATGATGCAGAGCGTCAGGTTGAATCCGGTTACCGCCGATAAGGCCAGGGCGGGCAGGAATACGACTACACTCATGCGGAACAGTTGAAACACAATGAAGGACGCGCTTCCGAAGAGCCGCAGGCCGACATCAAAGCGGTTTTCCAGGAACTGATAGGCGGTTACGGCGTTTATTCTTCGCAGCCGAGGTATGTAGGCAAAGGCGATCAATGGCGCTATCAGCACGATGCCGGCGTTTACGATGATGATCGACCAATCCGTTGCATATACCCTGGCTGGAAGGGCGAGATAGGTGATTGCGCTCAATTGCGTGCCGAAGATGCTGATACCGGCGGCCCACCACGGAATGGAACGCCCGCCCAGGTAGAAGTCGGAAGTGGAGTGAGTCTGACGCGCGCATAGGAATCCCACACAAAGCAACCCGCCAAGATACGCGATCAACGCGATCCAGTTAAGAGCGCCGAATGCCGGATCTGGTGGCAGGGCCGCGACCTTCCAAATGACAGGAGTGCGAACCCGAGGCCTGACCTCTCCGGAGGCTATTATGTAATCGTTGCCCCATTTGGCAACTTGGGTGGTGACATGGTTTTGCGGAAGACTGCCCCCTTTCTGCCACCTGTCGGTGAGTGCATTGTAGGTCCAGGCCCGTTTGGGAAAGCCGGGATGGTCGTCCTTGAGATCATCGGCCTGGTCAAAGAGAGATCCGTCGGCGCCGCCTACGACAAAGATGTGATTTTCACCCATGGGAATGGCTTCACCGGCCATGACGCAGGCCGGTGAGTCAGCCAGCTTTTTCCAGGTTTTGGCGCTTGGGCTGTAGGCGTAGGCATCTTTGAGAAATTCGAGTTCGCTATTTTCAGCAACCCGGCGGCCGCTGAAGAGGAAGACTTGTTCTTCCGCTCCGTTATTTTGAGCCGCGACCAGGTTGAGTCCCCGGGCCGGACCTGGCCATCCGGGAAGTTCCTGCCAGCCGGCTTCCGGATTTTCCATGTCCAGGACCCAGAGGTTATTGAGTGCGGATGACAGGTCGTTGGTTTCAGTACCGCCGGCGAGATAGAGTTAATTTCCAATTGTGGCGGCCATCGTAAAAGCGACAGTACCAGGCAGATTTGGCATAGACTTCTGTTCAACTGTTTTACTGCCCGGATCCCATTTCAGCAGGAAAACATCGTTGTAGGTTTGGTTTGCATCGTTTCCGCCCATGCAGAGGACGCCTTGAGAGAGAGAAACCGAAGCGCCATAACCGAGAGGCCGTGGCAAGGTTCCCCCCTTGATCCATTTTCCGGATCTCTCCAGGACCCAGATATCATCGTGCCATACTTTATCTTCTCCCCAATAGGGTTTGGGAAAATTGGCGCCCCCGGCCACAATCAGTGCATCGTCATGGACGCCGACATAGGGCCCGGCAACCCCGAGGGATTCGGATTGGTCACCGACGGGCGGGAGGTCAGCCAGGTGAGACCAGGAAAGGTAGGTTGAGGGCTCATTCCCCGTGCTACCGGTCTGTAGTGAGACAAAAAACAGGAAATGCAGAAAAAATGCGTTTATTTTCTTCAAGCGTATCTATCCCGCATGTCACTTCGTTGGATTTGCGTCTTTGCAGGGTGTCGACCCAGCATCACCCGCAAATCTGCACAAAACCCGCGCCAGCACTCGATCTTCGTTCGTTCGCGACGAATTTTGTGAGAAATGCGGGCTATTGGTGGGATTTTCCATATTTACTGCCCCCGGTTAAGGAAAGGATGGACAGGATCAGGAATCCGGAGGGAACAACCACAGAGGAAACAGAGAACACTGAGAAGGGAGGAAGGCTGGGAGCATCGGGAATGAAGGTGAGCGATCATTATTACGATCAAGATCATGATCAGGATTACAGGGATGGGAATGGATGCCGTGGGCTAAGCGAGACGGATTACGGTCTGGGGGATTTCTCTTTGGCAAGAAGTTTGGAGTGGGTTTTCGTGCAGCCACAATTTTCCATTCCGCAGGCTTTGGGGGACTTCCATTTTTTATAGTAGCGCCTCCCCAGATAGGCCAATGCGCCTAGGACGATGAGAATGACGATGATGGAATCCAGAGCGATCATGCTATAACCAATGGGTGCCAACTTGATAACATAATACGGCGCCAAGCCAAGCTAATGCGGTCATGTAGAGGAAGGACCAGACAGCCCATTTTAAGCCCGTCTCCTTGATGATGATGGAAGTGGTAGCGCCACATTGAGAGCACAGGGCAAAGAATACCATGAGTCCGACCACGACCGGAATGGTGTAAATGGGGGTGCCGGCACGGTGACCTTCCTGCCACTTGCTGTTTTTCAATGCGGCACGCAGACTGCCGTGCTCCTCGTCTACATCGCCCCCCAGACTGTAGATGATACCAAGGGTTGAAATGATGACTTCCCTGGCCGGGTAACTGGCCAGCACCCCGATGGATATGCGCCAATCGAACCCGGCCGGTTCAAATATGGGTTGCACCATTCTGCCGAAGCGTCCCATGAAGCTTTGGTTGATTTGGGCCCCGCCCAAGAAGAGGTTGAACTCGTGGGCCAGAGGGGAGTCGGGGTCGAATAAAAGGGATTCTATTTCGGTGGTGGTTCCCGCACCGGCCGCGACCTTTTCAGCGATGAACTGTTGGCGCACTTGCGCCTCCAGCCCTTCGGGATTGGGGAAATAGAGCAAAGCCCAAATAACGATGGTGATAAAGAAAATGATGGTTCCCGCCTTTTGAACGAACTCCCGACCGGCTTGCCACATGCGGTAACTCACATCCCGCAACCTCGGGGCGCGATATTTGGGCAGTTCCATGACAAAGGGCTGGGATTTTGTTTTAAGGACAAACCGTGTAACCACCCATGCGGTGGGCACAGCCACGGCCAAGCCGACGAAGTGCATGAGGAAAAGGGTGAATCCCGCCCACCAGGGGCCATAGACGGGTTCGATGAAGGCCCCGATGCAAAGGACGTAAACGGGCAGCCGGGCGGAGCAGCTCATGAAGGGAGCTACGAACACGGTGGCCACCCTCGATTTCGGGTCCTCGATAGTGCGGGTAGCCATTATACCCGGAATGGCGCAGGCATAGCTGGACAGCAAAGGTACAAAGCTTTTGCCGTTCAAGCCGCACCAACTGAACAATTTGTCCATGATAAAGGCGGCACGGGCCATGTACCCGCTATCCTCAAGCAGTGAAATAAAGGCGAATAGAATGAGGATTTGGGGCAGAAAAACGAGAAATGCCCCCACGCCTTCGATGACTCCGTCAAGGACGAGGCTTTGCAGCATGGGCGTGCCTTCCAACCATGGCCCGATAAGATCCTGGGTCCAGACCTTGCCTGCCTCAATGGCGTCCATCATGGGCCCGGCCCAACTGTATACCGCTTGAAATACCACGTACATCATGGCCACGAAAGCGGCCAACCCCCATCCCCGGTGAAGAAGCAAGCGGTCGATGGATTCGGTTTTGCCTTGAGCCAATTCCGTGTCCTTCAAAATGACCCCGCCAATGAGGCCATCGATATGGCGGTAGTGAAGCATGGCCTCGGCCACCAGGGGATTCATCCCGTCCCGGCGCAGAAATTCCCGGGCTTTGACGACTTCTCTTCGCGCTTCATCCGGTGAAACCCTCAAACGCTGGATTTCGGCGGAGTGGGTATCGAAGAGCAGGCGGTGAGTTTCGCTTTCGCTCAACACCTCTTCGTCGATGCACGGCAGTGAAGATTTGAGGCTCTCCATGGCCTTTTCCATGGATGGCGGCCAGGTTATTTCGGGCAGGAAACGGGGTTCCTCCGACTGACTCTCAATGGCTTCAATAATGTCCTCGGTGCCAATGTTCTTGGTCCCCACCGTCGGAATGACCGGTATGTTCAACCGTCCCTTGAGCAGATTCAGGTCGATCCTCTGTCCGGAAGGTTCCACCGCATCCCATTGATTGAGGACGAGAACCATGGGGATCTTCAAGGTGGCTACTTGCGAAGCAAGGAACAGATTTCGCCTCAGGTTGGTGGCATCGGCTACGAAGAGGACGACATCCGGTTTTCCCATGCCCTGGAAGCGTCCATTGAGCACGTCGATCACTACGCGCTCATCGGGAGAATGGGCGGACAGGCTGTAAGTCCCGGGAAGGTCGATCAGTTCGGCCGTGGCCCGCTTCAGCCTGAGCTGGCCCATCTTGCGTGTAACGGTGACACCAGGGTAATTGCCGGTGCGTTGCCGTAGACCGGTCAGATTATTAAAGATAGTGGTTTTGCCCGTATTGGGATTTCCAATCAGGGCGATGTGAAATTGGCCTTGGGCCGCGGATGGGAGGGGCGCCTGCATGCAGAAAGATTAGAGCGGTTCGACCTGGATTCCGCTCGCTTCCGATTTACGGAGCACAATCTGGGCGCCATCCACCTCCACCGCAATCGGATCCCCCAAGGGCGCCACCTTACAGACCTTTAAAACCGCGTCGGTGGCGATTCCCAGAGAAAGGATGCGCTGGTCGATAGGGTATTGGGCGCGGATGGCCGTCACCCGGACGGATTGCCCCTTTTTTATGGTCAAAAGATTTGGCACGGTTCCATTTGAGAATGGCTCTCAATAATAGTCAAGTTTCCCATTTGTCCAA
>JAABVD010000298.1 GCA_014529615.1 Opitutia bacterium | reverse complement strand
CCGCAAATCTGCACAAAACCCGCGCCAGCACTCGGTCTCCGTTCGCTCGCCACGAATTTTGTGAGACATGCGGGTAAATTGGAAGCATGCCTGGCGCTTATTTGATTTTTGCTTTTCCATATCATGAGAAAAATATGCCTCACCTGTTGTCTATTGCTATTAACGTCCGGTCATTTGATCAGTGGCGCAAAGAACTACGATGTAGTTGTTTACGGAGGGACGCCGGGAGGAATTGCATCTGCGATTTCAGCGGCCCGGGAAGGCGTTTCGGTAATTCTTCTAGAGCAAACGAATCACGTGGGCGGCTTGAGCACCAGTGGGCTGAATCGGGATGAGGGGAACCACATGATCCGGTGGACTTTGGGCGGACTCTCAGAACAATTCATCCGAGAAGCCGCCAGACGAAGCGGAACAGACCCGAATACGGAACGAGCCCGAATGTGGGTATCCCGGATAGCGGAAGAGCTGTTTCTGGAGATGCTTGAGGAACGGAACATTCCAATCGTATACGAGCAAAGGATCGAAGGCGTGGACATGGACGGACCAAAAATCAAAGCTTTGAATACGCGTGGCGGCAACAGCTATCGGGCCAAGGTCTTTATCGATGCCACTTACGAAGGCGACCTCATGGCGGCTGCGGGCGTCTCATATACCGTGGGACGTGAATCTCGCGACACCTACAACGAGTCCATGGCAGGAGTCCGCTATATGGACGAGAAGATCAAGGTTTCGCCTTACGACGAAAATGGTGAACTACTGCCCGGTATCATGCCGGGCAAGCCGCCTGAAGAGTTTTCGGCCAGTCCGGTTCCGCTATGCTATAACGTCCGGCTCAACCTGTCCCTGGATCCCGATAATCAGGTGCCTATCGACAAACCGGAAGGATACGATCCCCGGCAATACGAATTGCTGGCAGGGAGTTTTCAATCGGGTGAAATCGACAATATAAAACAGATCCTTGCTTTGTATTGGATGCCCGACGACAAGCGTGAATGCAACAACCGGCAATACTCAATTGTTTCTCTGAGCATGCCGGGCGAGCAAACCCCGTGGGCGGAAGCGTCCTTCGAGGAGCGAGAGGCTATCCACAAGAAATACCGGGATTATACGCATGGACTGCTTTGGTTTTTAAAATCCGATTCCAGGGTTCCGGCAGCGATGCGCGCGGACATGGCTCAATACGGGTTTTGCGAAGACGAGTGGCAGGATAACGACCACTGGCCATGGTACCTCTACATTCGGGCTGCACGTCGAATGCAAGGCGATTACATACTCACCCAGACAGATGTCACAGAAAAGACAGACAAGGAAGATGTGATTCACGTGGGATCCCATTATATCGATGCCCACCACGTCACCCGATACGCGGTAGACCAGGATCATTACATCAACGAAGGTCGTATCTGGCAGGAAGGCGTGCCCTTTGATATCCCTTACGGAGTTATCACACCGAAGTCCCATGAATGTGAGAACTTGCTCGTGCCTGTTTGCGCTTCAGCAAGCGCGGTAGCCTTTTGTGCCATCCGCCTGGAACCCACTTGGATGCACTTGGGCGAGGTGTCGGGAATCGCGGCCGCCATGTCTATGAGGAATAATTCCAGTGTCCGGAATATCAACGTTGCCGACCTTCAAAAACGAATTGAGGCAGTGGGGATTCCTCTCCAAGAGAAGTAAGAGGTATGACCGGAGGCATCCGCCTGTTCCGGTACTTACCTGTTCCGATCCCTCTTACCAACTGAATGAACTGGTCAATTTGTAGGTAGTGGGGACGTTGATACCATAGATGGGTCTCCCGTCCGGATTCTAAAAAAATAAAACCATAAGTTAATTTCTATAAGTAACTTACGGTTTTAAGTGGTGCTCCCGCCGGGAGTCGAACCCAGATCTCAGGCTCCGGAGGCCAGCATTCTATCCATTGAACTACAGGAGCGTGGAAAGGGTAAGGACCCTTTAGCGGAGGGGATACGAAGTCAATGGACTTTTTGAGGGAGATCGTGCCCGGTTTTCGGTGGCCTTATGGGGCTTGAAATCATGTTTCTTCAGCGCTTGAGCTCGGTTATGGCCGAAACCCGACCATCATCGAATTCGATTTCCGCCTCTACTTCCAGATGCTCGGAATAAAGGTTCACGTATTCGGGGATGTAAAAAACGCGATAGACCCGGAATAGGCTGTCGTAATAGATGCGGCCCCGATAACCGGCCAGATCAGTCCCCTCATAACGGGTGGAAATGCGCGTATAGATCCAGACTTCCCTCCGTTCTTCTCCTTCTGCCTTGGTCCTCATTTGATCGGGATTACCCAAAATGAAGTAAACCACATCGGTCGAGTGGCCGATATCGATGGTTCTATTTTCCACGGCGAGCTTCTCACTGGGGGAAAGTGATTTCCACAATTGCGGATTCTTTCGAATGCGGTGCTCCACGCTTTCGCAACCGGCGAGAAGGACAAGGCCGATAAGAAAACCGGGAAGAATACGGAGGATTTTAACCAAAGAGAACACGGAAGAAAATTAAAGGAAGAAGGAGAAAGGAAAAAGGAAAAAGGATTTGGGATTAACCGCAGAGGGGGAAAGCGTCCAAGTGCGCGAATGAGGAATGAGGGAAAGGCACAAAGGCACAGAGTGGGGAGAGGGGATGACCACGGATTTCACGGATAGGCACGGATCCCGCTTCGTCCTAAGGCTGCGGCAGGACAGATTGGCCCTCAATCTTGATCTTGATCGTGATCGTGATCTTGATCCTGATCGAAAAATCAACGACTTGGAGAAGGAATGGACCACGGATTTCACGGATGAGCACGGATGGGGAAGTAGCCACAAAATGCTCAAAAAAGCAGGGGAGGGGAAGAGGGGATGAAGTATTTTAACCCGCATGTCTCACAAAATGCGTAGCGAGCGACCGAAGATCGAGTGCTGGTGTGGGCTTCGCGCAGATGAGCGGATGAAGCTGGGTCGAGACCCTGCAAAGTCGCGAATCCAACGAAGTCCGCGCCAGTGCCGGGATTCCGGAGTGCAGTAGAAGATTTGTGAGACAT
>JAABVD010000297.1 GCA_014529615.1 Opitutia bacterium | reverse complement strand
AACTCCAATCCGTCTATGCATCCTGGAGCAACCAAATGGAGGCTCCACGCTGGATCCGGCAGGATCGCGCCAATGCGGAAGTCGGAGGAAAGCTGAAATCCGAAGCGGCCGCCAACGACCCTGGAATTGAAGCGCGTGTCAACCGGCTCTTTCGCAACGACCGCAATGGCGACGGTCGCCTCGAACGGAAGGAATACGATGGCCGGTATTTTGACCAATTGGACCGCAATGGGAACGGCGTCATTACCAGACGGGAAGCAACGGCCATTCTGAAGCGCGCGAATTGAAAGGGATTAACCACGGATTTCACGGATGGGCACAGATCCCGCTTCGCCAGAACCGTGCTTCGCAATGCTATGCAGGTCACGAGGCTACCATGCTTCGCCTAAAGGCTTCGCACGGCACAGCGCAGGACAAGATTAGCTCTAAATCTTGATCTTGATCGTGATCGTGATCCTGATCGAGAGGCTGGGAGAATGGCACATCCGCCTCCGCCGCTTGGCGGACTACAGCGTAACATGGAGGGGGGGCGCAGGGGGAGAAGGAGAGAGATCAAGATCACGATCACGATCAAGATCAAGATTATGGGGCTGGAAATGGGCTGGATGCTCGATGCTGGATGCTGGATGGCCAGGATCTCATAAAATCAGTCCATTAATTCCAAGACTTGGCATGGCAGGAATGATAGGCTGTAATTCTTTTCCATTTTCCTGATTCATGAAAACGCTGTGCATTCTACTTCTGGCCGTTTCCTCAACCTCGGTTTATGGGGCTCCGCTTAAACTGGTTCGAGACGAGAAGGCTCAGACCTTCTCCGTATTCAGGCCCGAAGGGGATGAGGCCATCCTGGTGCAAAACGCCCGCTCCGACCATCGGCCCTACCTGCATCCGATCGTGGCGCCGGACGGCACTGGAATCCTCACCGAGTACAGCCCCGGGCATCACCCTCACCAGACCGGCCTCTACTGGG
The DNA here is from genome assembly GCA_014529615.1 of Opitutia bacterium. GTDB lineage: Bacteria > Verrucomicrobiota > Verrucomicrobiia > Opitutales > UBA2995 > JAABVD01. The sequence goes on along the minus strand of JAABVD010000297.1, from coordinate 2,066 downwards.
GATTCACCCGGGTGAATGGACGTGACTATTTCCACAATCCTTCCGATGGCTACTGGAAGTTGCTCGAGGCCAATATGATCGCGGCAGAAGGGGACGTCGTTCAATGGGAGACCCTCTACCATCTGCTCGACGAAGAAGGAACAGCCCTCATGGAGGAAACGCAGGTTTGGACGATGCGAGACCTGGGGGACAAGTATTTCGTCGATCTCATCTGGTCCGGAAAAGCCCACACCGACATCACGATATCCGAGTACAACTACGGAGGCCTGTTTCTGCGGATGCCCTATGAGAGAGGCGTCACCGAAGGGGAAGCCACGAACAGTACCCGTCAGGTCAATCGAAGAGCGGAGGGACAGCGCGCATCCTGGGTCAATGTGGGCATGCAAATCGAGGGACGTGACCCCGACGACTGGGGGCACATCGCGATTCTCGACCACATCGATAATGACGCCTATCCAACCCCCTGGCGGGTGGACAGGCAACTGGGTATAGGACCAGCCCGTTCCCGACTCGGTGACTGGCACATCGAGGCCGGCGAGGTTGCTACCTACAAGCACCGGTTGATCGTTTATACCGGCCGACTGAATGACATTCACATGCATGAGGACTGGTTGGCCTATACCGGCCAAAGCAATACCAATGCGGAGTGGGTCCAAGCTCGTGAGGAAGCCAAGCGGGCAGAGTTTCTTACGGGAGAACAAGCCATTGCAAAGATGACGGTTCCCGAAGGAATGGAAGTCACTCTGGTTACCTCGGAGCCGCAGATCACACAGCCTCTGGCCTTCTGCTACGATGACCGAGGGCGTCTGTGGATCGCCGAGAATCGAGACTATGAAACCCGGCGATCGGGTTATTCCAATGACGGAGAAAGTCGCATTCTCATCCTGGAAGATGAGGATGGTGACGGGAAAATGGATACCAAAAAAGTATTCATGGAAGGCATCCCGTTTCCTTCTGCCATCGCAGTCGGATTTGGTGGGCTCTGGCTGGGAGCGCCTCCGAATCTCCTGTTTGTTCCGGACCGGGATGGAGATGACATGGCCGATGATGAAATTGAAGTGCGCCTGACCGGTTGGGGTCTCCGCGATCGCCACGAAGTATTGAACAGTTTCATATGGGGACCCGATGGTTGGCTCTACGGTTGTCAGGGATTTGCCACTCCTTCCACAGTGGGTAAACCGGTTGATGGAGGACGCATCTACAAGAAAGGGGATCCATTTCCCTGGAACCAGGAAGTCGTCGATGGCCAGTTTATCGATGGCGGGGTTTTTCGCTATCATCCCATTAAGGATCGCTTTGAAGTCGTCGCCCACGGATTCAGCAATCCTTGGGGACTGGACTTCGATGATACCGGGCAGGCATTCATTTCGGCCTGTGTAATTCCCCATGCCTGGCACGTTGTGCAAGGTGGTATTTTCCACCGCCAGGGAGGCAGGCATATAAACCCTCATGTCTACTCGGATATCAAGACCATCGGGGATCACCGGCACCGTTCGGCCCACGGGGGAGCCCGCGTTTACCTGGCAGACCTTTTACCGAAGGAGTATCACGGTCGGCTCTTCATGGCCAACATCCACGAGCACGCTCTCCTTTCGGATATTTTAGTGCGTAAGGGTTCCGGCTTCATCGCCAAACACGGCGACGATACGGTCCTGGCCAATGATCCGCAATGGGTTGGCTTCAGCCTGGAGATCGGTCCGGATGGCGCGGTTTACATGCTGGACTGGCACGATGCCGACATCTGCGGCAATGACGTGAACGACAAAGACACGGGACGGGTTTACCGTTTGGCGCCGGAAGGCACGCCGTATCCCACGAACTTTGATCTGAAAACACTCAGTGACCGGGAACTGGTTGATATGCAACTGCACAAAAATGACTGGTACGTTCGCCGGGCTCGCGTCATCCTGCAGGAGCGCGCTGAGGAGAAAGGTCTTTCCCCGAATGAGCATATGCGCCTTTGGGAGATGTTTGAGACCCAATCGGACACTGGCAGAAAGTTGAGAGCCCTGTGGGCGCTGCATGTGACGGGTGGCCTGACCCGGAAACACCTGAACGGGATGCTG
>JAABVD010000296.1:2412-5472 GCA_014529615.1 Opitutia bacterium | reverse complement strand
ATCGGGCGCTTGCGTAAATTTTGCGAGCAGGGCGATCCAGCCGTTATGCCCTTTTGACAATACATCGTATCTCAGCGGCCGTGACAATGGATAATACCTGCTCAATGCAATGGTTTCAGTTAAAGAAGACATCAATTGTGTTTCCAAGGATTTGATTTGGCTAAATGAATATGAAACCTGCCCAGTTCGTCGAGAAGCGATGAACTGGTATTGTTTTTTTACCAGTGCTCACGGGTCGCGCACCTAGTCAGTAAGAAAACAACTTTTTCTTTAACAAACAACCGTTCAAACGTTTCTACCGCCTGCTGGGATGATTCCCAATGTAAAAGTGATAGCGACGCCGATGAGCATGGGCCATTGCCCTGCCAGTTCGATATAACCTTTTTCCGAAAGCAGGAGGAAAACGGCGGTGCAGGCGCTTCCGCTGATCATGGCCACCAGGTTCCAGCGATCGCGGCCTCTTTTGCTGAGCAACCCGACCAGAAAAACCCCGAGCAATCCGCTGTAGGTCACCCCGGCAATTTTGAAGGCCAGCCAGATGAATTGCCCGCCACTCTGCAAGGCCCAGGCTATGCTGACCAGGGCAATTGCCACCACTCCCATGAATATCCGGGCCACCCAGACCTGCTGTCGGGCGTTTTCGCTGACCCCCAGGAAGGGTTTGTAGAGGTCCACCACGATGGAGGAACTCAGAGCGGCCATGGCGCTGTCCAGACTGGACATGGCCGCGGCCAGCACCCCGCATAGCAGGAGGCCACGAAGGCCGGCTGGAAGCACGGTGGAAATAAAGTGCGGGAAAACCTTATCCGAATCGATCACCGCCACACCTTCAACCAGTTTGGTGGGAAGGGAGCTATCCGGAATCTGCTGGTAGTAGGCGAACAATCCGACGCCGACCATGAGAAACAAACACGCCGTGGGAAGGGCTATGAATCCGCTCGCGATGATACCCCTTTGCGCTTCTTTGACGTTTTTGCAGGTGAGCATGCGCTGGGTGAAATCGTGGTCCGTACCCTGCATGGCCAAGGTGTTTACAAATCCGAAAACCACCGCCAGGAGGAACCAATTGCTGTCCAGAAACAGACCTTGTTCGGGAGTCCATTGAAAAATCTCCAGGCGACCGGTTTCGCCACCGGTTTGCAATATACTGCTCCATCCCACCTGATCCTGCAACACCCACAACATGACCAGCCCGGCCGTCAGAAATACCACGGCCTGAAGGCAGTCCGTCCAGATCACTGCCTTGATACCGCCAATCCCGGCGTAGATGAGGCAGAGCATGGCAAATCCGATCATGGTCCAGCCAAAGGGGAGCCCCAGGATGACGTGCAGCCCGGTGGAAGCGATCATCAGCCGAACGGACGAGGCCATGACGCGCGACAGGAGAAAAAAGCTGGCCGCGGTGTAATGACTGCCCCCGCCAAAACGGGTGGCCAGGTACTGGTAAATGGAAAGATAGCGCAGTTTGTAGAAGGCGCCGAGAAAGAGAAAGGCGATGACAAATCGGGCCAGGAGCGAGCCGATGCCCATTTGCAAATAACCGAGGTTTTCCGCATAGCCGACCCCGGGGGTCCCCAGAAAGGTGGCGGCGCTTATTTCGGTGGCGATGAGGGATCCCAGCACCGCGAGCCAGGGGACCTTTCTGCCACCGGCCACATAACCTTCCATGCTTTCATCTCTTCGACCGAAGCGGATGCCCAAAAACACCACGGATCCAAAGTAAACCAGGATGATGAGCAGGTCGGGTAAGCTGAGGGAATCCATGACTTGAGCCTTATCCACAAGTCACGGATTCCCGGCCGAAAGGCAAGGTTTGTTGAAAAAAGGGTAACGGAAGCGCCGCAATTGGCAAGGGGGAAGGTTTTTCTTGTTGGAGAGGACGGCGCATATTTCTATTTCATAAACCATGATTAAACCTGCGGCCTTGAGGCCCGGCGACCTCGTTCGCTTGATTGCCCCTTCCAGTCCGCCCGTGGATGAAACGTCCCTGCCCCAAGCCATCAGGGGGTTGGAGTCCCTGGGTTATCGCATTGGTTATTCCCCTGGGATTTTTCGAAGACACGGTTTTCTGGCCGGGAGGGATGAAGAACGGGCCCGTGACCTCGAGGAAGCCTTTGCCGATCCCGAAGTGAAAGCCGTCTTTTGTCTGCGCGGTGGATATGGCTCCGGCCGGCTGCTTTCCCGCCTCGATTGGGAGGGGGTATGTTCCCACCCCAAAGTGTTCCTTGGCTTCAGCGATTTAACGGCTATCTCCTGCGGCTTGTGGGTGGAAGGCGGATTGGTCACTTTCTCCGGCCCGGTGGCCTTGTCCGACCTCCATGATGGAAAACCCATACCTGCATCCTGGGAGCACGCCCGGTCCTGTTTTGGATCTACTAAACCCATCGGCAGTATTTTTTCACATCTGTTTTCGCGAGAAGGGGTGAGGGTAATTTCTCCCGGATCGGCCCGAGGCAGGTTGATGGGCGGAAATCTGTCCATTTTGTGCTCCCTGCTGGGAACACCCTGGCAGCCCGATTTTGCCGGCTCCATCTTATTCCTGGAGGATGTGGCCGAGCCGACCTATCGGATCGACCGGTCCCTCACTCAATTGGGTAACGCGGGGGTGTTATCGGCGGTAGAGGGGGTCACATTGGGCGATTTCAGTTATTCGGAGGATCGTAGAAGGAAGGATGAAAAACGTGGGGTTCAGGTTCTGGATGAGGTATTGGCCGACCGTTTGTCCGGCTTGGGCAAGCCGGTCGTGGCGGGGTTTCCCTTCGGCCATATCAAGCCCAAGGCGACCCTGCCTTTTGGTTGCATGGCCACCCTGGATGGTGAACGGGGAGATTTGGTCATCGAGGAGGGCGCAGTGCAATGAGGGAATTGAATATGGATCCCGCTTCGCCAGAAGGCTACGGCAGGACAAGTTGCACAGGATGGGCAGGATGAGAAGGCGCGCTGGGGCGCGCCAATTAGGAATTAGGAATCAGGAATTGGAAGATCACGATCAAGATTTTGGAACCAGCCTCCAGCATCCAGAAACCAGCATCGAGCATCCAGAAACCGGCCAGAAGCCTA
>JAABVD010000296.1:0-2325 GCA_014529615.1 Opitutia bacterium | reverse complement strand
GGTGGGGGGAGAAGGCTGGAACAATAAGGGAGGGCGGACATTCCTGTCCGCCATTTAACCCCAATCTCAATCTTGATCTAGATCGTGATCCTGATCGAAAAATCAACGACATGGAGAAGGGATTAACCACAGAGGACCTGGAAAACACAAAGGGGGGGAGGCGCCCAAGGGCGCGAATTAGGTATTGCTTTGCAACCCTCACCCGGCACTTCGCGCCACCCTCTCCCAGAGGGAGAAGGGAGGGAATTAGGAATTGGGAAATATTCCTAATCCCAAATCCTGTCCATCCTGTGCAACTTGTCCTGCCGTAGCCTTCTGGCGAAGCGGGATCCATGTTCAATTCCACCATTCTCCCAATTCTTAAGCCTTTTTGTCCCTCTGTAATCTCTGTGACCTCTATGGTTAAACTTCTCCCTCTCCATGGTTAGCTGAGCCGGGGCAAAAGATTTTGACTTTCAAAATGGGCTTAACCACCTTGAACCGCTTAAGACGTGATCAAAATCAACCAGAATTTCCTCAAGCTGAAAGCCTCCTATCTGTTTGTCGACATCGCCCAACGGGTTGTGGCATTCCAAAAGGCGAATCCGGATCGGCGGGTCATCAAATTGGGTATCGGCGACGTTACCGAACCCTTGCCCGAGGCAGTGCTGTCGGCCTTCCATGCCGGGGTCGATGAAATGGCCGATCGGGCCACCTTTCGCGGCTACGGTCCGGAACAAGGTTACCCTTTTTTGCGCGAGCGCATTGCCCTAACCGATTTTCAGCAAAGAGGGGCCGATATTTCTGCCGATGAGATCTTCCTGAGCGATGGGAGCAAGTGCGATACGGGAAATTTCCAGGAACTTTTTTCATTGGAGGCAAAAGTGGCCGTCCCGGACCCGGTTTATCCGGTCTACGTCGATACCAACGTGATGGGGGGCAGGACCGGTCCATATAGGGATGGCCGCTATGAGGGGCTGGTCTATCTCGAGTGTAGGCCGGACAACGGATATATCCCCGATTTGCCTGAGGAATCGGTAGATTTGATTTACCTGTGCTTCCCCAACAATCCCACCGGGGTCATGGCCACCAGAGAGCAGTTGCGGCAGTTTGTGGATCTGGCGCGCCGAGAGAAGGCCATCATCCTCTATGACGCGGCCTATTGCGCCTTCATCCGCGATGAATCGCTACCGCATTCCATCTATGAAATTCCGGGCGCCAGGGAGGTTGCCATAGAGTTTCGCAGCCTATCCAAAAATGCCGGCTTCACCGGCACCCGTTGCGCCTATACCGTGGTTCCCAAGGGTGTAACAGCGGCGGACGAGGAGGGAAATGAAGTTGAATTGCACCATTTGTGGATGAGTCGCCAGAGTCGGAAGTTCAACGGACTGTCCTATCCGGTGCAGAGAGCCGCCTCGGCGGTGTATACGGAGGATGGGCAGAAGCAGGTTCGAGCTCTGACGGACTTTTACCTGAACAATGCCAAATTGATCCGCCGGAACATACTCCGGCTCGGATTCGACTGCGTAGGGGGTGACAACTCCCCTTATATCTGGGTCAACATGGAGCGGGATTCCTGGACCGCATTTGATCTGCTTTTGAACGAGGCCGGAGTAGTGTCCACCCCGGGGGACGGATTCGGCAAATGTGGCAAGGGGCACATCCGCCTGTCCGCATTTAACAGCTACGAAAATGTGGAAGCCGCCATGGAGCGAATCGCCCGGGTTCTTTGAAAAATTTCATTAGACAAGCGCCCTCCAAGGACATTTTAAACGCCCTCGATTCTGGTAAATCTTCATCTGTTCCTTTCCCACGCCACCCATTTTTTGGTGGGGGCTTATTGCGTTGGGTCCCAAAAATGGTCTCCGGGAACGGGCCTTTTCTTCTTACCCAAACCAATAACGAGTTATGAATACCGGAAGCATCATGGCGAAACTGGAACCGCTGGGATGGCGGCATGCCCCCGACATACAACGCGCCGTCAAGGGTCCCGGCATGAGAGAATGTTCCCAACTGATTTTCGAATTTCCCGACTGCGAATGACGCAAGTTGGCTGTTGGGCTGGCAGGGAAGGGCAATGCAGGTCGATTACCTCATCGTGGGACAGGGGATAGCCGGCAGTTTGCTCGCGCTGAATCTGCTCGAACGCGGCCGGACCGTTCTGGTTATCGACGACGGGCACAGGACGGCGGCCTCCAAGGTTGCCGCGGGAATGATCAATCCGGTTAGCGGTCGCCGGATGGCGCACTCCTGGAGGTTTTAGCAGGCCAGGAATTACATCTGCGACGATTACCGGAAGTGCGAATCGATCCTCGGTTCGCCCCTTTTTTACCGAAAATCCATCTT
>JAABVD010000027.1 GCA_014529615.1 Opitutia bacterium | reverse complement strand
TGGAAGCGGTGGGGATTTCCCCCACTGCCAATCTGGCCGTTGCCTGTTTGCGCAAAGGGGGCAGTTCTACCCTGGTCGGCAACATCGCCCCAACCGTCGAGTTGCCGCTGCAGGAGATAGTGACCCGACAAATTTCCCTGATCGGTACCTGTGCTTCGTCCGGAGAGTATCCGGCCTCCCTGGATCTTATCGCCCGCGGCGTCATTCAGGTCGATCCTCTGATCAGTCAGGTGCGGTCCTTGTCCGAGGGGCCCGAATGGTTCGCCAGACTGCAAAGAGGGGAACCCGGTCTCACTAAAGTTATTCTCAAACCTTGATTTGGGGGAAAGAACTCTTTCCGGTAGCGGCAATGTTGCCCACTTGCACGCTTTGGCGCTGCAACGCAATCCCCACAGTGAATTTACGGCGGTGCTCGGCAGGACACCGTCCAAAGTGAAAGCCTTTGCCGACCGCTACGGGGTGGATGCCTACACCGACCTGGGAACCTTTTTGAGGGAATCGGGCGTGGGGGTTTGTGTTATTTGTACACCCCATCCAGCTCATATCGATTCCGCTGTGGCGGCGGCGGAGGCGGGTGTGCACCTGTTGATTGAGAAGCCGCTGGCTTCTTCGCTGGAACATTGTGATGCCATGATGGAGGCCGCGAAGCGAGGAAAATCCCGAATAGGCCTGGTTTCCCAAAGGCGATTTTTCGAACCGGTTATCCGGGTCAAGGAAGCCATCGATTCCGGCAAGATTGGAGAGCCCATTCTGGGTATGGTCACCATGCTGGGTTGGCGCGATCAGGATTACTACGACTCCGATGCGTGGCGCGGGACCTGGGATGGAGAGGGCGGAGGTGTCCTGGTAAACCAGGCCGTGCACCAACTCGACCTGTTGCTCTGGTTCATGGGCGAGGTCGATGAACTTTGCGGCATGTGGGATAATTTAAACCACCCAGGTATTGAAGTGGAGGATACCGCCGTAGCTTCCATCAGGTTCAAGAGCGGCGCTCTGGGGCATATTCTGGTGAGCAACTCATTCAATCCCGCTCTCTTCGGCAAAGTGAGTGTTCTGGGGTCGACCGGGGCAATGGTCGGTGTCCAGACCGATGGCGGGCAAATGTTCATTCCGGGAATGGCTGCCATTGAGGAACCGCCCCTGAACGATTACTGGACCGTGCCGGGGGAAGAGCGCCTGTTGGAAAAGTGGCGAGAGGAGGACAAGGCGCGATTCAAACGGATAAATCCTATGGAGCATTATCATCAAATCCAGATCGACGAGTTTATTGAGGCCGTACTTGCCGACCGGGACCCCTGCGTGACCGTTCGGGAGGGCCGAAATGCGGTCGAACTCTTTAGCGCGATTTATCGCAGCGGGCGGGATGGAAGAGCGGTTCGGTTTCCCTTTCATCCCGCATCCGACCGGGATGATTTTGACGGTAGGCTGGCGTCCAAGGGTGCGATTTAGGGGGGAGAAGGGCACAAAGGTCCAAAGGCACAGACCCACTAAGGGGTGAGAGGGGGATGGCGCGCTGGGGCGCGCCAATTAAGAATTAGGAATTAGTAATTAGGAATGTGGTATGGGGAAAGGGAGTGATGGAATGTTGGAGTGGTGGAGTGATGGAATTCGGAATTGAACATGGATAGACAGGATGGACAGGATGGAGGGAAGTGCCCAAGGCGTGCGAATGATGGAATGGGGTAGGAAAGATCAGGATCACGATCAAGATCACGATTGGAGGAGGAAGGGGTAATGTGAGATATACTGGTCTACGGGGAAAACGATTCCAAAAACCGCTTTAATTTGTTAGCTATCAGAACGGCAATATGAAAGGTGGGGAATTGCAGTCCGAGGAGGTTGGCTCCGAGGGAGAGGAGGGGCTTGCCGAAATCGGGGTTTATGCGTCTTCCCGTAAAGCGCACGAAGCGGGACTGGCCGTCCTCGCCGCCGGTCACCATTACCGGGTTGACCGCAAACGGGGCCATTATGTTCTGGTCGTTCCGGGGGAACACCGCGACCTGCTGCGGCGGGAAGTGGAAATCGCCGAGATCAGGAACCGGTTCTGGCCGCCGCCCTCATTGGAACTCCCGAGCAGGAGCATCAGCAAGTTTCCCACCGCGGTAGCGGTATCGTTGCTTTGTTTAATCTTTTATCTTCAGCAGGAATTCCGAGTCCTTACCGACCTCGGGATGAACAGCGTCCAGGCGGTTGCGGCGGGGCAATGGTGGCGCCTTGTCACCGCGATCAGCTTACACGCCGACATCGGCCATTTGGCCGGCAACCTCCTCGGATTCGTGGTGTTTGCCTATCTCAGTTGCCGCTATATGGGAAACGGATTGGCCTGGTTGTCGATCCTGTTCTCGGCCGCTCTTTCAAACCTTACCAATGTTTATATGCACTGGGGAGAAGTTTATCAATCCCTGGGCGCATCGACGGCCGTCTTTGCCGCTTTGGGACTGCTTACCGGGTTTCCTATCGGGAGTTATTTCAGATCACGTGAACCCATATTGAGTCGGGATTGGTTGATACCTTTTGTGGGAGGTTGCTTCCTGTTTGCCTGGATGGGCGGGGGGGAATATCCGACCGATGTGGGGGGACACCTCTGGTCCTTTTTTTACGGGTTGATATCGGCCGTCCTCATCGCCTCCACCGCTTTTTACACCAAATTGAATCACAGTCATCAAAGCGCCGGTCTGTTTGCGGCCGGACTGGTTGTATTGGTTTGTTGGATCCTCGCTCTGGGGTCCGGACAGCCTCCCTGACCCTAAGGGTTTCGAGATTGACCCGTTCCCCCGCGGTTTCACTTTAGGGGGAGGCATGGATTTGCATCTTCAAGGCAAGTGTAGCTACGTCACCGGAGGCGGGTCCGGCATTGGGCGGGCCATTGCTGAGCGATTCAGCGCTGAAGGGGCCAGGGTTTTCGTGTTGGACCGGGACGAGGCGAAGGGCGAGGAAACGGTGGAAAAAATACGGGCCGGAGGTGGTTTGGCCCACTTCAAGCACGCGGACATCGCCGATCTGGAGAGTGTTCGCCACGCCATTGAACCCGAGGCGCCAGTGGATGTGTGGGTGAACAATGCCGGGGTATCCTCCATTGGCGCCATCGAAGAGACCCCGCCGGAGGAAATGGATCGGATTTACAATATCAACGTCAAGGGCCTCTACCATTGCAGTTATGTCGTTTTGCCCATAATGAGAAAGCAAGGAGGAGGGGTCATTCTGAATATTGCTTCCCTGGTCAGCAAAATCGGCGTCGAAGACCGGTTTGCCTACTCCATGAGCAAGGGCGCCGTCCTGACCATGACGCTCTCTATCGCCCGGGATTACATTTCCCATGGGATCAGGTGCAATTGTATTTGTCCGGCCAGGGTCCACACCCCATTTGTCGACGCCTATCTGGAAAAGAATTACCCGGGCCGGGAGAAGGAAATGTTTAAAAAACTGTCTCGGGCTCAACCTATGGGCCGGATGGCATCGCCCGCTGAAGTGGCCGATCTGGCTGCATTCTTGTGCAGCGACCGGGCTGCATTTATCACCGCCACGGCTTACGACCTGGACGGAGGGACGACCTTGCTGAGATAGGGGAAGGCGCGCTGGGGCGCGCCAATTGAGAATTAGGAATGGGGAAAGGGAGGGGGAAACCACGGATTCCACGGATGGGCACGGATCGCCTTCAATCTTGATCATGGTCGTGATCTTGATCGTGATCGAAAAAAAGTGAGGAGAAAGGGATTAACCACAAAAGGCGCAAAGGCAGGCACAAAGGGGGGGAGGCGCCCAGCGTCGCACGTCATCGGCTACTCAACCCGGACCTCCCATCTGCCTTTTACGCCAACGGCGTTAAACTCCAGAGCCCAGCGTCGCACAGCGCACGCTGGGTCGCCGATCACCCCTATGATTGAACCCCATCGGGGTTCCACAAAAATTTACCAAAATGCCTTGAGATTGATTCATTGTGGAACCCCGTTGGGGTTCGAAATGTGTTGTACATTTCAACCCAGTGTGCGCTTTGCGACACTCGCCCGCATTTCTCACAAATTTTCTACTGCCCTCCGAAATATCGGCACTGGTGTGGACTTCGCTGGATTCGCGAATTTGCAGGGTGTCGACCCAGCTTCATCCGCGCCTCTGCTCGAAGCCCACACCAGCACTCGATCTTCGTTCGTTCGTGACGAATTTTGTGAGAAATGCGGGCTGGGCTTTGGAGTGGAACTGCTGTGCAGTTCTTTGTAGTGTGGCTTTCATTAAATGAGTTAACCTACTATCCATCTGTCCCCCAATTCCAAATTCTTCTCTCCTTCCCACCCTTTGTGCCTTATATGGTTAAAACACAAAAAATTAATCCTGTTCGCGAAGCGATCCTGTTGCGGCGAAGCCGGATCAAGCGTAGCGTTGTTATTAAATAACTTTTCAGCGCTATTGGGGAGGCTGAAACCTGACAACCCGCTGCAGGAGGGACCAACAGGGATTGCCGTCGGAATCCCTGGCAGGATGGTATTTGAGGGAGGCCAGGAACTGGGCCGCTTCCAAATATAGGCCGGTATTTTCGGGTTCGATCAGGGTTGGATTGTGCATGCTGCCTTGGGGGGACACCAGAAAGCGCATCTTTACTTCCAGGGTCAGGCCGGTTCCCTCGAGTGATTGCGGGTAAGGTGGGCGCTTCCAATCAACCGGTCTGGCTTTTTGGGTGAGTTGATTGCCAGGGACAGGATTCCCCGGGTTTTCCATCCAGACTTCGTATCCGACAAGTGGGTTGATATTGGCTTGAAAAATCCTGTAACGGGTGGGTGGGGTAAACTGAAAGGGAATGCGGGTCTTTATGCGAACGGCTTCTCCATTTCTATAGGCGGGATCAAATTTCCATTGGTAGGCGGCGGCTATGGAGTTTTGTTCAAAGGCTTCATGGGTTGCGCTTTCGATATCGACGAAGCCGACCGATCCCTCCTCATCGATTACGACCAGGAGAACGACCTCCCCTCCGACAGGATCGTACATGAGTTGCTCGGGGTAGCGGGGCATTACCGGTTGAACCGCCACGGGCGGCTGAAATGGGGCCAATCCCATTAGCGGAGCCCAAATCACAGAAATCAGGATGAGATATCGACACATTTCAGGTGTAGGCCAGGATGGGAAAAGGAAAATTGGTTTGTGGCAGCCATTCTATCCCAACAGAGGGAATCGGATAGGGTCGTTCTGCCGAATAGAGGACAAAAAATTTTGGCAGTCCATGCGAGAAAAAAGTAGAAATGCCTCCGGCGAGCCTACACCATTGAGCGAAATTACCCCGGTGGGGTTTACCCGGAAGGACAGGACATGTCAGATTTGCTAGAAAGTATTTTTGGTCTCGGCGGAAAAGTTGCCGTGGTTTTTGGTGGCACGGGAGAGCTTTGCGGCGCCATGGCGGAGGGCATGGCCCGAGCGGGCGCCGAGGTGGTACTGGTCGGCCGCAGCCGGGAGAAGGCTGACGCCAGACTCCAGCGCATCGAGGATGCCGGTGGGCGGGGTTATTTCATTGCGGTTGATTTATCCTGCAAGGCGGGAATCGAGGCCGTGCTCGATGAGGTGCTGGAGCGTTCCGGGCAAGTGGACATCCTGATCAATGGCGCCGGGGCCAATTCCCCGACTCCTTTTTTTGAAATCGAGGAGGAGGAATTTGACTGGATATTTGCCGTCAACATGAAGGCGGTCTTTCTGACCTGTCAGGTATTTGGGGAATACCTGGTCGACCGCGGCCGAGGAGGCAGCATTATCAACGTGGGTTCCATGTCGGGCATGATCCCGCTTTCCAGGGTGTTCACCTATTCTGCGACCAAGGCGTCCCTCCACAATTTGTCCAGAAACCTGGCCCGCGAATGGGCCCCGAGCAAGGTGCGGGTCAATACGGTGGTGCCCGGGTTTTTTCCGGCGGAACAGAACCGCAGGGTGTTAACGGAGGATCGGGTGAAGGCGATTTTGGGCCATACCCCCATGAAGCGCTTCGGGGAAGCAGGAGAACTCATTGGGGCAACGCTTTTGCTGGCCTCCGATAAGGCGGGTTCATTTATCACGGGAGCTGAAATTGTGGTGGACGGCGGTTTTTCTGCCATGACCATCTAATTCCCTTCAACTATGGCCTTTATAGACGAAGATTTTTTGTTGCAGAGCAATTCGGCCCGCGAGCTGTTTTATGGCTACGCCAAGGACGAGCCCATTTGCGACTATCATTGCCACCTTCCCCCGCAGGATGTGGCCTCGAACCGGCAATTTCAAAACCTGTCCGAAATCTGGCTGGAAGGGGATCACTACAAGTGGCGGGCCATGCGCAGCAATGGGATAGGGGAGGCCTATTGTACCGGGGAGGCGGACCCCTACGAAAAACACCTGGCCTGGTGCCGCACTGTTCCCAATACCTTGCGCAACCCGCTCTATCACTGGAGCCACCTGGAACTGCAACGGTATTTCGGGATTGATCTACTGATCAATGAGGACACCGCCCCTGAAATCTGGCAGGAGGCCAACGCCAAGCTGAAGTCGGAGGGGTTGAGGGCTCATGGCATTTTACGACATTTCAAAGTAATGGTGGTCGGCACCACGGACGATCCGACCGACTCCCTGGAACATCACCGGGCCATTGCGCAAAGCGGGTTGAAAACGCGGGTAGTTCCAACCTTTCGTCCCGACCCGGGCCTCCATGTGGATCACCCGGAGGGCTTTAACTTATGGGTGGATGCTTTGGGGGATATTGCGGGGGTCCGCATCGATAACCTGGATGATTTTCTCAGCGCATTGAAATCGCGCCACGACTTTTTCCACCAATTGGGCGGACGTCTATCCGATCATGGGCTGGAACGGTGCTATTATGCCGAAACAACCAGGGAGGCGGTTTCGGCAATATTCAGGCGGGCCCGCAACGGCCAATCCGCCTCGGTGGAGGAAAAGGAACAATATGCCTTTTACCTCATGCGGGAAGTGGGTCGCTGGAATGCGGAGAAGGATTGGGCCATGCAGTTTCACATCGGCGCCATGCGCAACAACAATACCCGCAAGCTCATGGAAGTTGGTCCGGACACCGGATTTGATTCCATGGGCGACTATCCGCAGAGCTACGCCATGAGTCGGTTTTTCGACAGCCTGGATCGGACGGGTCATATGCCCAAGGCTGTGATCTACAATAACAACAATACCCATTACTATTCCATGGCCTCCATGTTGGGAAATTTCATGGATGGTTCCGTGGCCGGCAAAATTCAACTGGGCTCGGGCTGGTGGCACCTCGATCAAAAGGAAGGTATGATCGACCAGATGAATGCCCTTTCCAATATGGGTTTGATCGCCCACTTTGTGGGCATGTTGACGGACTCCCGTTCGTTTCTGTCCTATCCGCGGCACGAATACTTTCGCAGGATACTTTGCAATCTATTTGGGAACGACATGGAAAAGGGGGAAATTCCCGACGATCTCTCCCTGGTCGGACCCATGGTGCGCAATATCTGCTATAGGAACGCGGTTCGTTTTTTTGGATTTGCTGCCACAGTCGATTAACCGGTCGACCCGGCTTCGCCCAAGGGCTACCCCGCATTTCTCACAAAATTCGTCGCGAGCGAACGGAGACCGAGTGCTGGCGCGGGTTTTGTGCAGATTTACGGGTGAAGCTGGGCCGACACCTGCAATGTCGGCCTGCATCTGTGCGGAGCACGGGCAGGGGAATCCAGTGAAGTCCACACCAGTGCCGACCTTGTCACGCCGTAATACATGAAGGCGGATATTTCGGAGCGCAGTAGAAAATTTGTGAGAAATGCGGGTTAAGGTCTTATCGAACCACCGGATTGGTCAGGGTGCCGATGGGTTCCATGGTTATGCTGACCTTATCTCCCGATTCCAGGGTAAAGTCCTTGCCCGGCACGATACCGGTCCCGGTCATGAGGAAAGCGCCATTGGGGAACTCCAGTTCGCGGGTCAGGTAGCCGACCAATTCCTCCTGGCTGCGCTTCATGTCGCTCAATTTGCAACTCCCTGTAAAGGAGCACTTTCCGTTCCTCATGACCTCCAAACGCATTTCCGTCTCGGGAGGAAGCGGTGTGGGGGAAATGAGGAGGCATGGTCCGAGGCCGGCGCATTGCTCATAGGTTTTTGCCTGGGGAAGATAGAGGGGGTTTTCGCCTTCGATACTGCGCGAACTCATGTCGTTGCCGATGGTGTAACCGATGATACTCCCATGGGTTGAAATGGCCAAGGTGAGTTCCGGTTCCGGTACGTCCCAGGACGAGTCCCGGCGAATGCGCAACGGTTGTCCCGGTCCGGAAACCCGTGCGGGAGTTGCCTTGAAAAAGATTTCCGGACGGTCCGCTACGTAGACGCGCGAATAAAAGTCACCTCCTCCCGCATCCCGGGATTCCTCCATCCGCGCCAGCCGGCTGGAGTAGTAGGTTACGCCGCAAGCCCAGACTTCCTGGCTCCGGACCGGCGCCAGGGGCCGGGCCAGGTCGGCTTGGCCCGGGGCCAGAGTGGCTTCGCCCAGAAATTTGCGCAGGTTCCTCTGCTTGAACAAATCGTCCCATTCCCCATCGATGAACCCGGAGTCCATGCCGCGGTCCAGGAAAATTCCCTCTTTTAAACGATAGAGTTTATAGGGTTGGTTCACCGGAAAGTTAGCCTTACAATGTCAGTTGCCTTATAAAAATATTTGAAGTACAACGGAATACAGTTTTCGAGGCCTGACCCGATTGGTGAGTCATGCGGGCCAGTTAGTTAAGGTGAGTTGCGCCTGCAAGATGCCGTTTCCCGACTTGACTTCGACAAATTGCCTCTGCCCGGCGGTTGGTTGGGGATAATGGACAGGGGACGGTCTACTGCTGAATCCGAGAAGGTAGGGCTTTCTCATGGCCCATACCTTTTGGTCGGGATGGCCGAAAAGGACGATTGGTTTCCGGTAGCGATGGTAGAGATGTTCGAGATTTGGGATTTCCGGGCTCTTTCCGGGACGGGTATGGGTTGGCCATTTCTCGGGGAATGCGGGTTTCATATGGCTTGCCTCCAGGCACAAGGCGTCTACGAATTTTACGGCTTGGCCCAGTACCGCAGGCGGGTGGTGACGGCACCCGAAAATGTCCCCGAATATGAGGTGATTGGGATCGTGCTGCCGATACATGTTTGCCAGTTGCCGGTAATATTCTCCCGCAATCCGTTGTAAAAACCTGGTATCGTCCCGGTAGATGGTCCGCCTTTGCCAACCTACTTTGATAAAGGGATATTTTAAGAGCTCCGTCCGGCTTCTGCAGTTGGACCCGTAGAGGCGATTGATTGCAGGGATATCCCCCTGGTAACGGTGCAATAGAAAATCGACGTATTGTCGTTTCCCAGGCGCCAGGGCGGGAAGTTGCCGGATAAAACTGACCCAGTCCGTTTCAAGGGAAAGGCGGGAGGCGGCAAGGTCCCAGGGCAGCGAATCCGTCCATATCCATCCAATCAGGTTGGAATGGTTCCCGAATCGCCTGGCGTCTTCCCCCGCACATGCCGCAATTTTTGTTTGAAAGGCGGAATCCCACACGTCGACGAAGGAAAATTCCTTTCCGGTATCGAGGATCTTTCGGCCCGGCCGGCCAAAAAAGGAGATGCCGCCGGGATGGAGAACCCGAGGGGCCTGGAGCGACCAACTGCCGTTGCATCGGGCCAAGTGGAAATACCGGTTCGATGGCTGCGATACCGCATCTCCAGCCCATCCCACTTTGGGGAGGATATGGAGGAAAGGCAAGGCGCCCAAAAACCGCCGTCTGTTCATCGATGGGAAGGCTTCATGCTGTTTCCAGTCATCATGGCCATGGTAGGTGGCAAAATCCAGAATTTCTTTGAAGGTTCAACTGCGGGTTAAGCACAGATAAGGAAAGGTGTGTCTTACCTTTCCTGCGGATGAATCGCTTCCCCCAGGCTGAAAACATTCATCCCCATCCCTTCCTCTGTTCCTCCACGTATTGGTCTGCGTTCTTCCACCCGGCGCCTTCAAACGCTTTCCGGATGCCTTTAATCCAATCGAGAAGATCCTTTGTTTTAACCCGGTTAACCTCCCTTTCCAGAGCGCTGATCATGACCTCCTTGAGGGTTTGATCTCGTTCCAGGGCGACGCGCTTGGCTTCCTTTAACAAGGAATCCGGCAATTCGATTGTTGTTTTCATACCATAAACCGTAAGCCCATATTTTCGGTTATCAAGACCTTCCATTTCTCTGGGGTTAATCTCTCTCTTCTCCCTTTTTTTCGATCACGATCACGATCACGATCAAGATCACGATGATTTACTTTGTGCCCCTGTGCCTTTCCCCCTCTGGGTTCTCTGTGGTTAACCTCCCGCCAAAGGGTTCTTTTCAAATGCAGTATCAAGGTTGATAATGCACCCAATACGATGAGTCCCCATTCCCCATGAATCGACGCAAAGCCCTATCTCTTCTAACTACCGGATCGGCCGGCATCCTTGGAACCAGCCTGGGACGAAGGACGGCGGCGGCCCAGAACTTCGTCCAAGCTACTCCAGCCATGGAGCCGATCAAAATCACCAAGGTGAAGATTATTCATACCTATCCCAATAGAACCGGATTCGGGGTGGTTAAGGTAGAGACCAGTGAGGCGGGGCTTTGGGGTATTGGCTGCGCCACCGGGATTCGCCGTTATGCCACCCTCACGGCGGCGGTGGAAAAGTATCTCGACCCGTTACTGCGGGGCAAGGACCCGGATAACATCGAGGACATCTGGCAAACGGTGAATGTCAGCACCTATTGGCGAAATGGTCCGATCCTGAACACGGTGTTGGCTGGGCTCGACCAGGCGCTCTGGGACATCAAGGGGAAGCGGGCCGGCTTGCCGGTTTACCAAATGTTTGGGGGTAAGTGCCGGTTTGCGGTGGATTGCTATGGACACGCCAGTGGCAATGACCTGGAGGAGTTGAAGGATAGTATCACCAGCTTTCGCGAACAGGGCTTCCGCCACATACGCATTCAACTTGGCCGCTATGGGTCACCACATCTGGCTGAAGGCGTCCCGGATTTTCGAAAAGGTGGATTTGGTGTAGCCAGCGACTCGGTTATGGAAATTCGACCCTACATGAAGATAGTGCCCCGGATCTTCGAGATGGCGCGCAACGAATTCGGTGATGAACCTGAATTCCTGCACGACATCCATGAACTACTCCCCCCCATTGAGGCGATAAATCTGGTCAAGGAGTTGGAACAGTACCGGCCATTCTTCATCGAGGATCCGTTTGCCCCGGAGGATATCGGATACTTTAAAATCCTCCGAGAACAATCCTCATGTGCCTTGGCCATGGGCGAACTCTTCAATAACCCGCACGAATGGGTGGGCCTGATTGTGGATCGCCTGATCGATTTCATTCGCATACATGTTTCCCAGATCGGTGGGATTACTCCTGCCATGAAGGTGGCTCGGCTCTGCGAGTGGTTTAATGTGAGGACCGCCTGGCACGGCCCCAGTAATACTTCTCCTATCGGTCATGTGGGCAATGCTCACATGGATCTTGCCATCTGGAACTTTGGTATCCAGGAACAGGTATTCTTTGGACCGGAAACCCAGGAAGTCTTCAGCAATTGCCCCAAGTTCGAGAACGGCTACATGGTCATTAACGAGGCGCCTGGATTCGGCATGGATATAGACGAGGAAAAAGCTGCCAAATATCCGCTGCCCAGCGAGCCATGGTACCGTCCCATCATGCGCCGACCCGATGGAACCCCAGTCCGTCCCTGAGAGCATTCGAAGGGATCAAGACGTGGAAAGGGTGGCCTCGACTTCATTTCATCGGCCATCAGCGCGAAGCCCACACCAGCACTCCATCTTTGCTCGCTCGCAACGCATTTTGTGAGACATGCGGGCTAGAAATCGTAATTGTCGATGTTGTCCTTGGTGAACACGAGGATGTCACCCAGGAGAACATTGTCACCGACGATTTCCTTTTCTCCGAGACGGCCGGCGGTAAAGGTGGTGGCTCCTTTCTCGAATTTTCCCGTGGCCAGGGCTTCGGCCACGTAGATGGTCAGGTAACCCAGATCCACCGTGTTCCAGAGGACGACGGATCTGACCGTACCGGAATGGACGAATTTCTTCATGTCGTTCGGTGTGGACAGGCCCGTGACGAGGACTTTCCCAGAATGGCCAGTCTGTTCAACGGCTTCCGCCGCCCCCGGAAAACTGACGGAGCTGATGCCGAAGAGACCTATCAGGTTGGGGTATTTCTTGATCACATCCTGTGAATCGGCCAGCGCCTGGCTGGCGTTTTCTCCCGGATATTTGATAGTGGCGAGATTCAGGTTGGAGTTCTCGATGGCGGGTTTCATGACGTCGATCCAGGAATTCTGGTTGGCGCTGGTGGCATCCGAACTGATGATCACGACATCCCCTTCGGTGTCGGGGCCGAGATCATCAATCATGACATTGACCATACCCTCTCCAATGGATTGTGCGGTGGCCTGATTGACAAAATAGCTCCGGGTATCGGCGGCCGCATCCGCATCCCAGGTGATGACTTGAACACCCTCAGCCATCGCTTCCTTCATGGCATTGGCAACTACATCGGGGGCATTGGGACTGACTGCAATGACGTCCACGCCGTCCACGGTCCAGCTCTCGATCATTTCGGCCTGTTTCTTCGGATCACCATCGGTGGGTCCGTCATAGATGAGTTCGATATTTCCCAATTCGGCGGCAGCCTCTCGCGCTCCTTCGGCACACGAACTGAAATATGCGATACCTTTGATCTTGGGCAATAGGCCCACCGTGACGGTCTTGGCGGTATTGTCCCCGCCTTGGATGGGAGTTGGTTTGGATTCCTTGTCTCCGCTGCAACCGAGGAGAATAGCCGAAACTGTGAGGGTGAGAATGAGGAGTTTCCGTTTCATAAGGGTATATATTGTCATTCGCGGCCTTTCTTCGGGGAGAGGATCCGGTATAACAAAATCGATGCAATGAGTAATGCTCCAATAATGATGGATTTGAGTTCATCCACTTGCCAGTAACGGCCGACGAAAAGACGGGTTTCGTGAATGAGCAACAGTCCCAGGACGGTGCCGGCTATGTTCCCTCTGCCGCCGAAGATGCTGGTTCCTCCAACCACCACGGCTGTTATAACGTCGAGTTCAAACCCCGTGCCGGCGTCGGCCTTGGCGGTATTGAAACGTGAAATATAAATGACGGTGGCCAATCCGGCGAGCATGCCGGAGGTGGCGTAGAGCCAGAACTTGATCCGGTCGACCCTGATCCCGGAGAATCGGGCGGCCCTTTCATTGTGACCAATGGCATATAGAAAACGGCCCGTTGGTGTTTTACTGAGAAAAACAGCGAAGCCGACAGCCAGCGCCAGAAACAGGTAAGCCGGGATGGGGACGCCGAACCATTTGCCACGGGCGATTTGGGAAAAGGCCTCCCCGAACTGGGAATAGGAAACGCCCTGGCTGAGTCCCTCCGCAATTCCCCGGAATGCCGCATATGTGGCGAGGGTGACAATCAACGGGTGAACTTTGATCTTTGAAATAAGGACGCCATTGACGGCGCCGCCGAGTCCTCCTGTCAGCATGGCCGCGACGCAGCTCAAAGCGAGGCTGCCGGTGTATTGAAAGGTCATGCCGAATGCCACGGCGCAAAGTCCCATGGCGGCGCCAACGCTGAGATCGATGCCTCCCGTTATGATGATGAGCGTCATGCCAAGGGCGAGGATGGCCATCTCCCAGATGTGCCGGGAGAGGAGAAGCTGGCTCTTGATATCCAGGAATCTGGGCATGAGCGTTCCAGCCGCTACGAGCAGGCTGATGATGAGGATGACCAGCCCGAGTTCGTGCCACCATCGGAATTTTCTGAGGCGTTCCCTAATGGTCATGAATCCTCCTTTGCCTGCGGCGTTGTGCGATGCTATCGGTAATGACTGCGAGCAGAATGAACATTCCCTGAATGGCGCGCGTCCATTTTTCACCGGATTCACCTACATCCATGAACGTCAATGCCGGTCGGATCATGGTCATTAACAGGACCGCCAGTAAGACGCCCCGGAGCTTGCCCCGTCCCCCGGAAATGGAAACGCCTCCAACAACCACGCAGGTGATGACCAGAAGTTCGAATCCAATTCCAATGCCCGCTTCGATTTTGGGGAGCCTGGGAATGTCCACCACCGTAGCCAGACCCGTGAGGAAACCGGTGTAGGCGAAGACAAAGAGTTTCAATCGGGTTTCACTGAGACCGACCATCTTCGCGGAATACCGGCTGCCCCCAACGGCAAACAGGCGCCGACCCAATGCCGTTTGGGTGATGATCATGCCCGTGATGATAATGACAACGATCGCGGTCCAGACACTGATGGGCATTCCCAAGACGCCATATTTTGTCATTTGCCCCAGCCCATCGGGTAGACCGTCAATATTGTTCCCGCCCATGATCAGGGTGGTCAGGCCGCGCAAGGCGGTTAACAGTCCGAGGGTGACAATGATGGACGGAACCTTGCCAAAGGTGACGAGCGCTCCCGTGAATGCCCCGACAAGCGTGCCAAGCATCAGTGTAGCGGGAATACCGAGCCACATGGAGAGTTCCATGCGCGTCTCTGAGATCATCATCCCCATCAATGCGGCGAGCAATGCCATGAGGGACCCGACCGAAATATCAATTTCACCGGTGAGGACCACGAGCATGACACCGCAGGCGACAATGCAGGTCGGAGCGCAGCGGATGATCAGGTCCTTGAGATTTCCGGCTGCGAGAAATCCGGTGTCGATGAAAGCAACCGATGCGCCGATAATCAGGATGACGGCAGTAAGTCCGTATTCCCTTTCCCGCAGGAGACGATTCAACAAGTTCATGCCAAGGCTTCCTTTTCCTGGGGAAGGGCGAGTTCGAGAACCATTTCCCGGGTGGCTTCGCGCCCTGAGATTTCGCCCGAAATTCGGCCTTCCCGCATGACCACGATTCGATCGCTGATGGACAGAATCTCGTTCATGTCCGAGGAAATGATGAGGGTGGCCAAGCCCTTGGATGCGAGGTTCCGAATGAGGCGATGCACCTGGGCCTTGGCCGCGATATCCACACCGCGGGTGGGTTCATCCAGAATGAGAACCTGCGGTTTGGCGGCCATCCATTTGCCGATGACGAGTTTCTGTTGATTACCTCCACTCAAGGTTTCTGCCGGGATATCCTGGCCGGCAGTTTTTATGAGAAGATCCGATATGAGCTTCCCCACTACCTCGCGTTCGATGTCACGGTCCACCATGCCGCGTTTGGCCATGGTGGGGAGGACGGCCAGGGAAAGGTTGGCTCCAACGGACATGGGGAGAATCAATCCCTCGTGTTGACGGTCTTCCGGGACAAGAGACACACCGGCGGACATGGCTTTTGCCACGCTACCGCCGGTGAGCGGTTGGCCGTCCACCTTCACCTGCCCTTTCGTATAACTGTCGATACCAAAGATGGCACGCGCGACCTCACTACGGCCCGCGCCGACCAAACCGGCAAGACCGACAATTTCTCCGGCGTGAATCCCGAGATTGATACCATGGAAAACACCGGGGCTGGTCAGGCCGCTAACCTGCAGTTTGACTTCGCCCGGTTCACCGGCATGTTCATGGCGTTGCGTGAGTTCATCCAGCTCGCGGCCGACCATCAGACAAATCAGGGCATTCCGGTCCAGATCCTCTACGGCTTGCGTGTCGACGCATTCCCCATCTCGCAAAACGGTGACCCTGTCGGCGATCGCGAAAATCTCTGCCAGGCGATGGCTGACATAAAGGACGGTGACGCCTTCATCCCGAAGTTGACGGACGATGGCCAAAAGTGAATCCGTCTCCCTGGCGGAGAGGGAGGCGGTGGGTTCATCCAGAATGAGAAACCTGCATTTCTGTGACAGGGCGCGAGCCATGGCGACCATTTGTCGTTGGGCAACGGAAAGTTCAATTACAGGGCAATCGATGTCGAAATCTTGTCCGAGCCTTTTCAGCGTTTCATTGGCTTCATGTCGCATGCGGGCCTTGTCGAGGAACAGGCCACTCGCCTTAATGGGCTCTCGCCCGACATAGATATTGTCCAGCGTATTGAGATTGGGGAAAGCAGTGGATTCCTGGTGAATGACGGCAATCCCGGCCGCTTCGGATGCCTGGACGTTTCCAAGTGGGAGGGGGTTGCCGTCGATGGCGATGGTCCCCTCCTCGGGGGTGACGACGCCGGTGAGAGACTTGATCAGGGTTGACTTGCCGGCGCCATTCTCACCGCACAACGCGTGAATCTCCCCTTTGGCAATTTCGATGGAGACCGTTTTCAAGGCATGCACGCCTCCGAACGATTTGCTCAAACTGCTAACCAGAATCAAGGGAGGCATACTGGCTTCCTGACCATTGGTAAGGATTTTTCGTTGGCATTGTCTGACTACATGGAGCCAGTTTTACTGAAAGAAATTTGCTTTTTGACGGCCTCGGCATTTGCGACTTGAGGCCTCATCAACTGTGCAAAATC
>JAABVD010000295.1:3128-4678 GCA_014529615.1 Opitutia bacterium | reverse complement strand
GCGTCCTTCGCGCTCTTCGCGAGAGATAATTCTATCCCTTCTCCCTTTGGGAGAGGTAGCCGATTCGGACTTAGAGGCTGTCCCCTTTTTCCAGTTTAACCTGTTGATTTGGGGTGAGGATCATATCAGCGACGGTCCGGCCGGCCGGAATCATGGGCAAAACGTGTTCGCTATAGGGAATGATCACGTCGAGGACAAAAGGACCGTCGTAGTCCAGCATTTCCCCGATGGCGTCCTTCAATTCTTCTTTTTTGTGGACGCGGCGGGCGTTTATGCCGAATCCCTGGGAGATTTTAACGTAATCGGGATAAAGGCCCGCAATGTTATCCGGGCTGCCGATATTGTTGGGATCGCCCAGA
This sequence comes from Opitutia bacterium, assembly GCA_014529615.1. Taxonomy (GTDB): domain Bacteria; phylum Verrucomicrobiota; class Verrucomicrobiia; order Opitutales; family UBA2995; genus JAABVD01. The sequence goes on along the minus strand of JAABVD010000295.1, from coordinate 4,319 downwards.
ATGGTCTGGGCTCTCACCCCCTCGTAGAAGCGATCCTCCCATTGAACGACCATGCCCAGGTGCTGGTTATTCAAAATCATGGCTTTGGCATGGATCTTTTCGACCTCCGCTGTGGCAAGTTCCTGGATATTCATGAGAAAGGAGCCATCTCCATCGATGTCGATCACCTGGCGGTCCGGGCGGGCGATTTTGGCGCCCAGGGCGGCTGGATAGCCGAAGCCCATGGTGCCCAGTCCGAGGGAGCTGAGGAAACTGCGAGGATGCCGGAAATTATAATATTGGGGGGCCCACATCTGGTGTTGTCCGACCCCGGTGGTGATGATGGCTTCACCATTGGTCAGTTGGTAGAGCACTTCGACCGCTTCCTGGGGAAGGATGTGGGGGCTCTTCTCGTAGGTAAAGGGGAATTCATCCTTCCACTTATTAATTTTTTCGTGCCACGGGCTCAGGTCAGGGGCTTTGAACCTTCTTTCAGCCATGAGTTCCAGCATCCGGTTCAGGGCGTATTTCAGGTCGGATTGGATGGGGTATTGAACGATTTTGTTTTTGTGGTGTTCGGAGCGGTCGATATCGATGTGAACGATCTGGGCGTGTTCGGCGTATTTGCTCACCATTCCGGTCACGCGGTCGTCAAACCTCGCGCCTAATGCGAATAGGGCGTCGGACTCTGCCACGGCATAGTTGGAAGTGACGGTTCCATGCATGCCCAACCATTTCATGGATAGGTCGTCTGTTTCCGGATAGGCTCCCACTCCCATCAAGGTTGTGGTAATGGGGATGCGGGTTTGTTGAACGAACCGGTAGAGTTCCTCCGAGGCATTGGAGGATATGACCCCGCCCCCGACGTAGAGAACCGGTTTGATGGATTCTTCGATCAGTTCGATTACCTCGATGAGTTCTCTATCCGCGGCCCTCTTATGGGGATGGTAACCGATGAGATCCAGGGTTTCGGGAAATTCGGGGGTGGTCCGTTTTTGCTGAACGTCTTTGGGGATATCGATGAGGACGGGCCCGGGCCGGCCGGTCGAGGCTATGTAAAAGGCTTCCTTTACGACTTTCGGGATATCGGCCGGATCCAGCACCAGGTAGCTGTGCTTTACGGCGGACAGGGTCATCCCGATTACATCCGTGTCCTGGAATGCGCTCTTGCCGATGAGATGCTGGGGAACCTGGCGGGTGATGGGGAGGAGG
>JAABVD010000295.1:0-3083 GCA_014529615.1 Opitutia bacterium | reverse complement strand
CGGGCGTAACCCGCCGCCATAAAGCCCCCGCCCTGTTCAAAGCGCGGCAGGATAGTGCGTATTTCGTCTTGCCGCCGGACCAGGGACTGATGCATTTCCATGGATGCGCCGCCCGGATAGGCAAACACGGTATCCACCCCTTGGCGCAGCAGGGCTTCTACCAGGATATCGGCGCCGATCATTGCTGTCGCTTTTTGCGGCGCTACTGTCGATTTATGGGAGGAGCTTCTCATAGTATTGGCTCTCTGTGTATCCGGATTTCAGGAAAAATCCAGCCGAAACTAGTCCGAATGTCTCACAAAATTCGTTGCGAGCGAACGGAGATCGAGCGCTGAGGCGAAACTCAATAGGGGCGAATCCTGGGGGGAAATCCGGCCATTTTCTTCCGAATTCCTGGATATTCCCAGGGTTGTTTATTGTATTTTAATTTCCCTTTGGGTGCCCTAGGATGCCGGTTTTATGACAAAAATCCTCGTCCTTGGAGACATCGTGGGCCGTCCTGGCCGGAGATTGGTTATGCACAAAGTGTCGGAATGGGTGCAGGAGGGCCGCTACGACTTTGTAATCGCAAATTGCGAAAATACAGCGGGGGGGGCCGGGGTCACAGGAAAAATCGCGCGCGGTTTGCTCAATGCCGGTATCGATGGATTGACCCTGGGAGATCATTGCTGGGACCAGAGGATATTCTTGGAGGAAGTGGATGAGTTGGAGGGGATTTGCCGTCCGGCCAACCTTCCGGAGGCGGCGCCGGGAAAAGATCGGCTCATCCTGGAGAAAAAACAGACTAGACTGGGAGTTTTTACCGTGTTGGGCCGCAACTATATGCGTCCCCATGTCAGTTGCCCCTTTTTGACGGCGGATCGTTTGATAGAAGAGCTCGCCGCGGAAGTGGATTTCATTTTGGTGGAGGTACATGCGGAGGCCACCTCCGAAAAGATTGCCATGGGTTGGTACCTGGACGGCCGGTCGGCCGCCGTTTACGGCACCCATACCCATGTGGCTACGGCGGATGCCCGGGTATTGCCCGAGGGTACTGCCTACATTACCGATCTGGGCATGTCGGGACCCCATACGGGTGTGCTGGGCCGGGAAACTCAACCGGTGATCGAACGGTTTTTGGACGGTATCCCGCGACGCTTTCCCGTAGCCGCGAGTGATGTGAAGTTGTGTGGGATCGAGTTGCAACTGGCTCAACCGGGCCAAGCCGCCTCGTCCGTTCGGAGTTTTGTTTGGCCCGGGGACGACCGGGATTGACCTCCGGAGGGTTATCCGCTGAGGGAGGCGGAGGCAAAATTTTCCGTTTCCAGGTAGACCCCTATTCTTCGGTATTTCTGATACCGATTCTCCAGCAGTTGGGAGATGGGGATTCCTTTCAGGTCCTGAAGGTGTTTGAGCAACCCATCCCGGAGGTTGGCGATACTTTTTTCGGGATCGCAGTGGGTTCCCCCCATGGGTTCTTCCAGAATTTCATCGGCCACGCCAAATTTCACCAGTTCCTTGGCATCCAGTTTCATGGCTTCGGCCGCCTTGGGGGCATGGGTTCGATCTTTCCAGAGTATGGCTGCGCAACCTTCCGGCGAAATAGTGGCATAGTAGGCATTTTCGAATACCAGAACCCGGTCGGCTACCCCGATTCCCAAGGCTCCGCCGGAACCTCCCTCCCCGAGGATTGCTGCGATTATGGGCACTTCCAATTGGCTCATATCCCTGATATTTACCGCGATGGCCTCGGCCACGTGTCGTTCCTCCGATCCGATTCCCGGCGCTGCCCCGGCCGTGTCGATGAGACAGATGACGGGTAATCCAAACTTGTGAGCAATTGCCATGCATCTGCCGGCCTTGCGGTATCCCTCGGGGTGGGGCATGCCGAAATTGCGCAGCAATTTGTGTTTGGTTTTCCGCCCTTTCTGCTGGGCTATGATCATGACGGGGTGCCCTTCGAAAAAACCGGTGCCGCATATGATGGCCGGATCGTCTCCGAATCGCCGATCTCCATGCAATTCCTGAAAATCTTCGATAAGGGAACGAATATAATCCAGCGCGTACAATCGTTTGGGGTGCCGGGCGATTTGGACCTTTTGCCACGGGGTCAGGTTTTGGTAGACCCGTTTTTTGGTCTGTTCGATTTTCCCGAGAATGGACACAATTTCAACTTGGACGTCTACTTTGTTCTTCCGCGATACGGATTCCAGGGCGCGCAGTTGCTTGTCGAGGTCGCGGAGAGGCTTCTCGAAGTCCAGTATAAATTCAAATTTCTCCATAGCCGGCGAGAGTCTGATCAGCGTTAAAGATGGGTCAACCTCGGAGTTTTAGCCCGGATTTGCGACAAATTTCAGGTTAGTGTAGGTCTTTTGACGCCGTTTTCAGGCGATCAGTTCAAAATTAACGCCTATTTTTTGCGGAATTAGAAAGAGTGGTCCTCCACCCGAGTTCAGGACGGATCGCCTCTCAGCTCTTTTTTCCAACTTATCATGCGGACCTGGGCGGCAAAATGTTCCGCTTTTTCCACGTTCCCGTGTTCTACCCAGATTCTGGACAAGCTGGTATTGATGTGCAGGTCGTCCGGCTTGATCTCATGGGCCTTTTCCGCCGCTTCCAGAGCTTCATCGAGGGATTTCCCGCTGAGATAGACCTCGGCCAGGGCCAGCCAGGCATCAAAGCACCGGTCATCGAGTTCAAGGGCCCGATTCAGCTTGGAGATAGCGGTATCGGAATCACCCAAGGTAAATTCCAATATCCCTTCTTCAACCAGATTTTGAGGCGTTTCACCCGACATAAGGCAGAAGGCTAAATCATCCGGACAGAAGATCAAGCAGGCTTTCCCGGGAGGGGAGGCGCACAAGGCGCCAATTAGGAATTAGGAATTAGGAATTGGATAGAGATTCTGAGGTGCCGAGGTACTGAGAGGAGAAAGACATCCTGCTTTGCCTAAGGGCTGCGAAAGGTAAAGTTGCACAGGATGAACAGGATTTGGGATTAGGAATGCTTCCAAATTCTCCCTCTCTTTGCGTCCTTCGCGAGCTTTGCGAGAGTCAATTTTTTCCCTTCTCCCTCGGTGCTCTCGGTGTCCTCTGTGGTTAAAT
>JAABVD010000294.1 GCA_014529615.1 Opitutia bacterium | reverse complement strand
CTTCAATGTTTTTAAAATGGATAGATTCGGTTCCTTCGTTTGTATAGAAGAATCAGCGCCAGCCAAAGGATGGGAATAGCGCAAAAAGTAATACTGAAAGCCCTGGTTCCGGGAATATATTGCGCAGTGCAATCCGCGTCCGTGGCGCAGCCCCTCCCCCAAGCGCCCAACTGGCTGCAACTCGACTTTACGGATGCAGGAATTATCTCCACCACTGCGGCTGCAACCCATGCCTTCTCGGTTCCGTTAAACTACGTCCCGGGAGCAACTTTGCTACAAGTGGATGTGATAGCCGAATCCCCCACTGGAGAGGCATCAGACTTGCTCAACGCAAACGGGAACGGTCTGGCCGTGGCCGGAGGGGATAACACACGCTTCGATACAGGTGAGAAACTGAAGTTCACCTTTACCTTGAAAGACAATACGGGAAACGAGGTTCCCGGCTACGGTATCAGGATCTATCAGATCGGCTATGCACACATGGCCTACAGTGCCGGGAAGTCGATCGACTTTTCAGGAGGCAGCGGCGTCATGCAGGTAACCACCTCGGGCCCCACCGAAGCCCTTTCCTCGCTCGACTCGCCCTACTCTCTTCACCGGCATCAGGAGTTGGTTCTCACCAGTCAAGGACACGATGAGCCGTTCCAACTTCAATCTCTGGGACTGACGGTGGTACCGCTTCTGGTTCCGCACGCCGCCGAACCTTCCGATACCTTCATTTATGACGGGCTCGCATTTTCATTCAGTGGAGCCCTGGCCGATGCGGACCATACCCAAACGGTGCGCACTTCCAGCGTTACCGGTTCCTCCTGGGGCGGCTACAATGCCGGTTCGGGATCTATCCAGGCGGATCCCGATGGATTGGACTTCCCATCATCAGCGAATGTGGTGGGCTCCTACGTCTATTCCATCTTCTCCGGGGAAACCGCCTCCATAGATTTGTCCGGCCACGAAGCCACTTTCAAAATTCAAGCAACCCGTGTTTCCGATAATCAGAAACTGCGTTGGATGGTGCGCAATGGAGCGGGCGACTGGTTTCTTTCGGACGAAACCTGGGAACCGACACTGACCACCTACAGCGATGAACGACATTTGACCGCCTTTCCCGTTTCCCGGAATAGGTGGCAAGCAATCGAAAACAACACCCCAATAAACCAGCTCGGAAACAGGTCGGTTCCCTTGGCCCTAGGCGCGGATGCCATCCCCGACCTGACGCAGGTCACCGGATTCGGGATCTACATATCCGGAAGCGATGGCAATGCGCCTCTCACTATCAATGGATTCCGGATGAGTGAATATGAAGCATTGATCTACTACCACCCGGGCAAGGCTTCCCATTGGTTTAAAGGTCCCAATAACCTTCGAGTAGGCATGTCCGATATGTCCGGCGCCAGCTTCAATGAGATGTACTGGAACACCGACCGGAACGCCATCGCCGCCATGAACGGACGCCAGTGCCAGTACGCATTCCGTTCCTTTTACCATAGCGGCAAGTGGAACCCTACTCAAGCCGGTCACGATGAGTTTTACGGCATGCCGACGCCCATCGCCAGAACGGTTTCCAGTGTGGGCGGCGGCTTAAGATACGAATGGGGTCCAACGCCTATGGCCAACTGGCATGGAGACGGGCAGTTCGACGCGGCTGAGAACGAGGATTTGACCCAGGGACATCCTTATCGCGATCCCCCGGGTTGGAGAGACCGCGAATTCAAAGACGACGATGGATTGGACGAAAGCCACCTGACCCAGGCAATCGAAGTGATCTCGGATTTCGATCAGGGTGGATTCGTCGAAGATGTTTCCTCCCTGACCGATGAACCGGTTCTGGCCTTGCGACTCAATCTTTATCAGGACTTTGCCCGTCTCGGTCACAATACCTTACAGTTCAATGAAAACGCCATAGCCTATGACCGCCAGCGAACACCCGAAAGCGCCCAAAACATTATTACAGGCGCCTGGGCGGTGGCAGATCTTTCCAGCATTTTGCCCGGCTCCCAGCCTTCGACCGCTACCGACATGACGCGCATCCCCTACCGCTGGGCTGACCGACTGGATGTGCTGGAAGCCAATTTTCGGTACTTGTGGAATTATGACCCGGATAGCCAGACCTGGGACATCCATGACCTGGTCGCGAACGGAGGTGAAAGTGTGGAAGCGCCATCCAACTCTCCCTTCAGCATCGTTGCCGACAGCGAAGATCCCAACGATGCCGACAACTGCCAAGCCGTGGCTCTCTATTTTCCTGCGTGGTCCGAGCTGAATCAATATCCGATTGTTGGAATCGACAGGAAATCCGGGACGACGGTTTATCACGAAAACCGTGTCCTGTCCACTACCGCAAGCGCCGCTCAAGCTACCAAAGGCGGTTGGAGGGGACCGGAGAATGATATCTCCAGTGAATTTACCAAACGCATTATCGGCGTTGATTACGTCGGCATCCTAAGCCCGGACCACACACCCGAGGGCGTATACGAACGGCTCCGGCAAGAGATCTTCTGGATATTCGGAACGCCGGAAGACCTGGTAAACAGCATTCCTGATATCGAATCTCATTTCACCAGTCTGTCACTGGCGCCGCCCGGGCCCGCCCACCTCAAGGCCATGCCTGGAAGCGATGATTTCACAAATGGCTCCGTGGATGTGCCAACCAATCAGGGACTCAGATGGTGGCCGGCTGTTGGAGCGGAAAACTATCATGTGTATCTCGGCACAGATCAAACCGCTGTCGCCTCGGCCAACACCGGATCAGATAGTTTCCTGGGCACAACGACTACCAACAGGTTCCAAAACGAAATTCTGGAATCCCATACTACCTACTTTTGGCGTGTGGACGCCCTCAACGCCGCCGGCCTTACCGTGGGGGACGTGTGGACATTTACCTCTTCGGAAGCGGTTTTCTACGATTCGGAGATATCCCTGACCTTCAACCTGGGAGATGGAGCGCGGTCAGACGGCATCGGAACCACCTCCAACACTATCATCATGGACAATGTGCTCATCGGCAATGGCCCTCATGAAGTTCATTTGACCATCACGGGTTATGCGGGAAACGCCGCGGCAAATATCCAAAGAGTTCCAATTGGTAT
>JAABVD010000293.1 GCA_014529615.1 Opitutia bacterium | reverse complement strand
GATTTTGCCCCCCTGCTCTCGAGGATCGGCCTGGTTACATCGGCGGTGTGGACCGATTTTGACCGGGATGAAAAACTCGATCTGGTGGTGGTGGGGGAGTGGATGCCGATTACCTTTCTGCGCAACACCGGGGAGGGTTTGGTCGATGAAACGGCCTATTACGGCATGACCGATACCACCGGCTGGTGGAACAAGATCATACAAGCGGACCTGGACGGTGACGGGGACCGGGACTTCGCCGTGGGCAACCTGGGGCTCAATTACAAGTACAAGGCTTCGCTGCACGAGCCGTTTCAAATTTACGCGGACGACTTCGACGACAATGGCAGCAACGACATCGTTCTGGGTTATTGCGAAGCGGGGAAAGTGTTTCCGGTGCGTGGCCGGGAGTGTTCCTCCGGGCAGATGCCCTTTATCAAGACGAAGTTTCCCACCTACCACGACTTCGGATTAGCCACCTTGGGCGATATATTCGGAGGGGGCCTGCAGGGCAGCCTGCACTATCAGGCCAAGGAGTTTGCCAGTGTGGTGCTGCTCAATGAGGGTAACGGGAGGTATGTGCTCGAGCGCCTGCCGGCGGAGGCGCAGTATGCACCGATCTTCGGGATTACGGCGCGGGATTTCGATGGGGACGGGATTGTGGATTTACTGATGGCGGGCAACTTTCATGTCTCCGAAGTGGAAACGGGTCGGGCCGATGCCGGCACCGGGTTGTTTCTGCGAGGGAAGGGGGACGGGACCTTTGCGATGTGCGGGACATGGCCGCATTGCGGGGCGCCTCGGGGGAGACCCTGATATTGGTGGCCAATAACAACGATCGATTGCAAGTCTTCGGAGCGGCGCATTATTAACCAGCGCAATTTTGCCTGCTTCCGGGGTGGGTCCTTTTTCACCCTCAGGCTTATTCCGCCCCGCTCCGGCAAGCCGCCCCTTTGCCCCAAGCTCACTTTCCAAATAAAAACCTGCCTGCTTTTGCGAGAGCAGGCAGGCCGGCGAAATAGTCGGGGTTCAGATTCGGTTAGAAGCTGAAGGTATTGGTGAGGTAAATATCCATCGGATTGGGGTTGCGCACCACCGCCACATATCCGTCCGGATTAAATTGAACCGGTATAAAATCATCCTCTCCCAGGAAGTTGCGTATATTGAGCTGAATCTTCCAATCGATCTTGTCGTTGTCAATTAAGGGGAGATTTCCAGTGTAACTCGCCCATACGTCGGCGTTCCATTCGGTGGTCCGAAGATCGGTTGGCTCACGTCGTCGATAATGGTGCCGGTCTCCGGATGGCGAACTTTGGCGTATCCGGCCGCAATCCTGTCCTGCCAGGCCAGGGCCTGGGATTCTATGACCTGCCGGTTTCTTGCTCCAACCTGGACCGTGATATCCGTGTTCTTGAAGTTGTTGTAATACAAAGGATCCCCTAGCCCTTGGCCGCCTTGATAATTGGCCGGATCAGCAATCGTCGCTGGATTGGGAATCGGGCCTTGTGGCACATCAGGGAAGTTGGGGTCTGCGCCTCGTATATCCTGCCAACCGATCAACCAATCGGTGTTATCGTCGGGTATCCGAGCCCGGGTGTATTCGGTCAGCCGCACGTATTCAAAACGGGAAACACCCCGCAAATCGTCAGAGAGGTGATATCTCAGGAGCACGCTGAAAGCACCGCTACGGCTACGCAAACCTCCGGCAAAAATGTCTCTAACGTTACGTCCATCATAATCGTTATTGGTGTCCGCTGTGTTCCAACGGTTACGGTTATTCTGCAACACTCTGCGGTCACCTGTTGCCGCGAAATTTCCCTGCTCACCTAGTGCTTCGGTGTTCAGGCTGTAGGGAAAGTGGGCAACCATTAAGAATAGTCTGTCTGATTGAAACAAAAACACCGCCCCGCGTTTGAGAAAGCGGGGCGGGAAAATCGGGATTATCATTTACGACAAGTCGGGCCGACACCCTGCAATTCCCATCAGACCAAATCTCGTAATTTCAAGGCCATGCAAAATTAGAAAGTTTGAGCGCTTCCTATCCCTCGGGACCTGAAGCGAGAGACGCTGGCCGGATTTTTTCTACGGTTGGGTGGATGGAGTTGGTTCAGCCTGTTCAACGGGGACGATCTCTTCGGCAGTGGTTGTCCCTTCCGCCCCTTCCTCTGTGGCTGGTGGGGAAGGCTCTACTTCTGAGGCATTCCCTTCTGTCGCTTCCTTCGAGTCCGGTAAAAACGGCGCAGTTTCCGAGGCAATCTCCTCTATTGCTTCGGCCACTTCCGGTGGAGAGGGCTCGGTTTCGGCGATACTCTCCTCTGACGCCTCTACGGCGGATTCCGGTTCTTCGGGAAGGTCGGCAAGTTCGGATATTTCGGTTGGAATGTTATCAAAGGTATACGAGGAGGCTTCAATGGTCAGTTCATCCATAAAACGGTTAATGGGATGGTCTGCCCGGCTACTGCTGATACGCAGGTAGGTTACCTGATCCGTGGTGGAAATTGTCGAATCCTCCTCATCCTCGGATGGTGGCGGCTCGTATCGACTCATTTTCACCGTGATATTTTCACCGGAAAACAGGGTAAACTTCAGCGAGCGCGTATTATCCCGGGCGCCTTTCCATTCATCGGTGGCCTCAACTTCTACCCGTTTATCGACTTGTGTAAAACGGAGATTCCTGAATTGGTTGATCACGGAGGTGATCTCGCTCTGTTTGGGGGTCTTCTCGTCGGAAGGGGTTGTGCTGACGAAGTCCTTGCCTTTGTCCTCCCGTCTGATCCCCCACGTTTCACCCGCGAGGGAAAATTGGATTCCGGCCACATCATCCGCTTCAAATTCGTAGAGGACCTTTGCGGCCCAATTGGTCGAGTCGGCATCAAGGTAGGGGCTGGCGGTGGCCTGGTATGCAGTTTTTTCCTGGTCGAATAAAAAGGCGGTTCCTCCTCCCGGGAGGGATTTCCCATAGGTGATGTCCACCAGGGAAGCGCCGGCCGAGGATGTCAGCCTGACCCTTCCGCGATTGAGATCCAGTCGATCCAATCGGTCCTGAAGGGAAGTGATCCTGCGCCCGATATTGGCTTCGACGATATTTTGGACAAAGGCGCTGAGCTTACCGAAGTCCACCGGCAGGTCGTAGAGGGTTCGGACCACCCATTTCCCCTCCTCATCGGCCTGTAATTCTACCCGGTCCGCGTCCTTGGAAATCTCTATGGTCTCGAGCTGGGCCAGGGCTTCCCTTTCCAGTAAGGGTTGACCGACGCGGGGGTCCTCCACGGGGGAGCGCAAAGAGGAATGTCGCAGCATGTAACCGACCAGAGTCAGGATGGCCAGGACGATAACTGTGATGAGCAGGGATGGTATTTTCATGGAAATGGTGTCCTATTTGCGGTTGTGCCGACGAATAAAGAAGAGCACTCCGGCGGCAAAAACCAGCAGCGGGACCGCCGCCAGGTTGGATACGGCCAGGGTGAATCCGAGGGTTTCCACTTTTTCTCTCAGTTTTTTTCTGACTTCGCGGCGTTCCCTCCGCTTTACGGCGGCATTTTCGTTGAGTTCTTGGATTTCCTGCCTCAACTCCGGGGTCAGCATCAAGGTATTGCTTTCCCTTTGCTGGGATTGCAACTCCCGGATTCTGGCCTCAAATTCCTGGACCTCGGCGTTGATTTCATCGTATTTCTGCTGGTACTCGATTTGGGCTTGGCGTTCGATTCGGTCGACCACCAGAAAAGGCCGTATGGAATTGCCTTTGCCCCGGATGGAAATGAGGTCTCGACTGCCAGACATGAATTCGACGGCGTTTCCCAGGAGGTTCAGATTATCATTGACGGGTTGAATGGCGTCCATGCCCAAAAAATTGAGACG